>NZ_QZWE01000028.1:0-44777 GCF_003602035.1 Halococcus sp. IIIV-5B
CCGTCGGACCGGTCACGGACGGCGGACGGGCGGTCACCCACGCCGACCAGTGGGGGGCGGCGGCGTTCCTCGACGGTCTCGACGGCGACGCCTACGGTACCACGCCGGACCGTCTTCGGGAAGCGCTCGATGCGGTCGTCGCTCGCGAGCGCCTCTGGGTGTCGCCGGGGATCCCCTTCCTGGTCGCGTTGTTCGCGGGGCTCTGTCTCGCGCTCGTCTACGGCGACCTACTCTATACGGTCGTGGACGCGCTCGGTCTTCTGTGACCGGCGACCGCCACGGGAACGTTTAAACGGCGGCTTGACCTACGGCCCGCCGATGAAACGAACGCGTCGCACGGCGACCCCCGCCGGGGCGAGGCGGGGACGGGACGAACACGCGCCGGCCTCGCGGCCAGCAGTCGAGCCGCGGGCCCCTCACGGACTGTAGATGGAAGAGAGTATTTCGGGATTCAAGGAGCGGGGTGGATGGCACGACATCGTCGAGCACGGCGAGCGGATCACGAACGCGCTCGTGGAGTTCGGTGCCGGCGACGGCGAGGCCTTCACCGAGTGGGACGAGTGGCGACCGAAGAACCACGAGCGCCTCGACGAGGACGTCAACGAGAAGACCGCCGAGCAGGCGAGCATCGACGAAGGGGCGGGCGAGCGCGCCGGCAAGGACCCCAACGACGACCTCCGGAGCGCCGGCGAGATGCTCTCGGCGTCCGCCGCCAACATCGACGAACCGGACGAGGTCGCCGAGTCGGTCGTGGACTCGGTCGAGTACGTCGCGCGCGCGGCGGACTCGGTCGGGCGGAAGGCGATCCGCACCGTCGAGGACACGGTCTATCGAAACGTGATGACGCAGGTCGCCCCCTACTACTTCGACAACGAACTCGTGAGCGCGAACCTCCAGCGCACCGACGGCGCGCGCGACGGCGAGTACGCGGGCTACGTCTTCGAGGTCAACGTCAACGACGACGAACTCAAAGAGGAGGTCTCGGAGCGCCTCGCGGAGTACGAGGACCGGGTCGACCGCTGGCACGTCACCACCGAGAAACGGACCGAGATGGCCGAGGCCGCCGAGGGTATCGAGGCCCCCGAACCCGAACGGGACACCGACTTCACGACCAACTAATCCTCGCCGACGTCGGCTTCGACCTGGTTGGCGTCCGCCTCGTCCATCTCCGATTCGGGTAGTCGATGGACTCGTGCGGTGGTGATCCGGGTGTTCTCGACCGACTCGACGGTTATCTCGACCGCCTCGTACTCGATGGTCTCGCCCTCCTCGACCAGCCGGCCCGCCCGGTTGAAGATGAAGCCCGCGATGGTCTCGAACTCCTCGCCCTCGGGGAGTTCGATCCCGAGCGCGTCGTTGACGCCCTCGATGTTGACCTCGCCCGCCACGAGGACGGTGTCGTCGTCGATCCGCTCGATGGGTTCGCGTTCGCCGCCCTCCAAGATCTCGCCCACGATCTCCTCGATCATGTCCTCGACCGAGACGATCCCCTCGGTGGTGCCGAACTCGTCGATCACGATCGCGATCCGGAGGCGGTCGGCGCGCATCTCGCGCAGGAGTTCGTCGACGTTCTTGGACTCGGGGACGTGGAGCGTCGGCTCGATCAGGTCCCGGAGTTCGAGGTCGCGCGACTCGCCGTAGTTGTCCTCGCGAACCAGGTCGCGGATGTTCACGGTGCCGATGGCGTTGTCGAGGTCGCCCTCGTAGACCAGGATCCGGGCGTGACCGCTGTGGATACACGTCTCGATCGCCTCGTCCACGGTGGAGTCGGCGTCCACCGCGGTGACGTCGAGCCGGGGCGTCATCACCTCCTTCGCGATGGTGTTGTTGAATCGGAAGATCCGCTGGAGCATCTCGCGTTCGTCCTCCTCGATCACGCCCTCGCGGCCGCCGGTCTCGATCATACCCTGGATCTCGTCGCGGGTCACGTAGGAGGTCTCGATCGCCGTCCCGCCGCCGGTGATCCGGTTGATCTGGCGGGTGAGGTAATCGAACAGTATCACCAGCGGGAGGAGTACGTACTGGGCGTACAACAGCGGGCGCGAGACCGTGAGCGCCCACGATTCGGGGTGCTCGACCGCGTAGGACTTCGGCGTGCTCTCGCCGAAGAGGAGCACGAGCGCGGTGATCCCGAACGTCGAGACCGCGACCGCTGCCCCCTGTGAGAGGTAGATCGCGAGCAACCCCGTCGAGATTGAGGTCATCGCGATGTTGACGAGGTTGTTCCCCACGAGGATCGTCACCAGGAGTCGATGGGGGTCGGACTTGAGGCGTTGCATCGTGTCCGCTCCCGGCTTTCCCTCCTCGACGACCGCCTCCACCCGGTGGGAGGCGAGCGAGAACATCGCGAGCTCGGACGACGAGAAGAAGGCCGAGAGCCCGATCAACACCACGATGACGACGACGCCGATCGCCGTGAACGTCGTCTCCGACATGGAGAACCCGAGGATATCGACCTGGACCGGAACGGGTGACACGGACGGCACGAACCGGGTGAAACTCATCAGTGTCGCGGAGTTATCCGGGCCGGGGATTAAACGTTCGCATGGCTGAGGCGAAGGGCTTAGGCGGGTCTCGTTCCAATTCGAAGCCATGAGTCAGCCGCAGGCGACCGACCCGATCACCCTCTATCGGCTCCAGGCGTGCCCGTTCTGCGAGCGCGTCGTCCGTCGACTCCAGGAGCTCAACGTCGCGTACGAATCCCGGTTCATCGAACCGCTCCACTCCGAGCGCACGGTCGTCAAACGCGTCAGCGGCAAGCGGACCGTCCCCGCGATCGACGACCCCAACACGGGCGTCACGATGTCCGAGAGCGCGAACATCGTCGAGTACCTCGACGGCACCTACGGCGAGGGAGCCGCCTGATGCCCGACTTCGACGTGGTCGACCTCGACCCCGCCGACAACCCCGAGGCGGGCGAGGCGGCCCCCGACTTCACCCGGCCGCTCGTCAACGCGGAGTTCTGGGAGGACCGCGCGCTCTCGGAGCTCACCGACGAGGGACCACTCCTCCTGCTCTTCCACTCGATGGACGGTGCGTTCCCCGCGACCTACATCTGGAACGAGGTCCGGGACCGTGGCTGGACCGACGCGATCACCGTCGTCGGCCTCTCGATCTCCTCGCCCTACGAACACAAGCGGCTCCTCAAGGACCGCGCCGCCGACGCACGGCTGTTCTCGGATCCCGGTAACGAGGTCGCCGAACGGTACGGGATCGTCAACGACCTCGACGGGATGGCGGGGATCGAGGAGCCACGTCCCGCGGCCTTCGTGATCGACGGCGAGCGCACGATCCAGTACGCCTGGGTTGCCGCGGAGTGGCCCGACTTCCCCGACTACGACGCGATCGAGGCCGCCATCGACGACGTCTGATGGACCCAGAGCGAGTCGAACGTGCGGCCGAGAGCGCCCGGAGCGGGGAGCTGGTGGTCTACCCGACCGAGACCGTCTACGGCCTCGGTGCGGACGCGCTCTCGGAACCGGCCGTCGAACGCGTCTTCGAGGCGAAGGACCGACCGCGCGACGACCCCGTCTCGTTCGGAGTCGCGAGCGTCGAGCGCGCGGTCGAACACACCGCTCCGACCGAGCGGGAAGTCGAGTTCATCCGGGAGTTCCTCCCCGGTCCCGTCACCGTCGTGGTCGAGGCGGGCGGGGCGATCCCCGAGGCGCTGACCGGCGGGCGAGAGCGCGTCGGGATACGGATCCCGGACCATCCGGTCGCGCTCGACCTCCTTCGGGAAGCCGGCCCGCTGACCGCCACGAGCGCGAACCGGAGCGGAACCGGGAGCGCGCGAACGGTCGACGAGATCGACGACTCGGTTCGAACCGCGTGCGGCGTGGTGCTCGACGTCGGCGAGCTCCCCGGCACCGAGAGCACCGTGGTCGACGTCTCGGCGGGCACGATCCACCGTCGCGGGGCGCTCGCCGACGAGATCGCGGCGTGGATCGACGGCAACTAACCGAACCCGAGCAACGAGCGGAGCGAGCGGGTCTTCACACCGCAGTCGCCGCGATACTCACAGGACTCGCACTTCTCGGTATTGGCGAGACGCGGCGGCGGCCCGTCGATCGAGTCGAGCACGTGAACCGTGGCGCGGTAGGCGGCCTTCCGCCGGGTCGTGAGTCGGACCTCCCGGATCGTTCCGTAGGTCGGATATTCCACGAACGCACGCTCGATCGGGGTTTCGCGCTCCCACGCGAGGGCTTTCGCCGCCGCGACGGCGTGGACGATTTGGGGATGCCAGACGCCGTCCTCCGGTGGACTCCCGGCCGAGACCAGCGACGGTACCGGGGGGTCGAGGTCGAGGACCTTGTGCGCGATCCCGTGACACTCCTTGCCGTCGAGGAACACGTCACGCTCGGTGGGACGGCAGAGCTCGTCGAAGGCGTCGAAGCGGGCCTTCGCACAGGAGAGGTTCGTCCGAAACTGGGTCGGCGTGACCGCAATCGGCTCGGTCGCCAGGTCCGCCTCGTCGAGCAGCTCCTCGTATCGGAAGGCGAGTTCGCGACGCGTCTCGACCTCGGGCGGCGGGTCGCGGTCGTCCTCCTGGCGACGATAGTAGCACTGCCGCGGACAGTACGCCGCGGTCCTGAGGTCACTGAACGCGTGTTTCGACATACCGCGGGTGGCCCCGGTATCCGATATAAATCCTCGTCCACGAGTCGGCCACCGGGGACGGCTCGCGGTGTGGCGACTGGCGTCTCTCGAAGGGGGTTTGAACCCCGACCCCCGAGTCGGGGTATGAACACACGCGAGGACACCGTTCGCCTGGCGACGCGGGGCTCGGACCTCGCGCTCCGGCAGGCGAGCACCGTCAAGGACCGACTCGAAACCCGCCGCCGCACGGTCGAGCTCGTCGAGATCGAGACGACCGGCGACCAGCTCCGTGACGACCTGATCCGCCGACTCGGGAAGACCGGTGCGTTCGCCCGCGCGCTCGACGAGGCGGTCCTCGACGGCGACTGCGACGCCGCGGTCCACTCGATGAAGGACGTCCCGACCGAGGACATGGACGACCTCGTGGTCGCGGGGATCCCCGAACGCGCCGCGCCGGGCGACCTGCTCGTCACGCCCGACGGAACGTCCTTTTCCGACCTCCCCGAGGGGGCCACCGTCGGCACGGCGAGCCTCCGACGGAAGGCCGAGCTCCTCGCCGCCCGGCCCGACCTCGACGTGCTCGGGGTTCGCGGCAACGTCGACACGCGGATCGAGAAACTCCTCGCGCCGCATCGCCAGCGCGAGCACGAACGACGGGTCGAGGCGGCCGAAGAGAGCGAGGGGAACGACGACTCGGACGGCGACGACGGGAACGACGACCCGGTGGACTTCGAACGGACCCCACAGGAGTGGTTCGAGGACCTGACCGAGATCGAGCGCCGCTCGCTCGAACGCGAGGTCGAGGACGAGTTCGACGCGATCGTGCTGGCGGCGGCGGGGCTCGAACGGACCGGTCTCGACCGTCACGTCCACACGGAAGCACTTCCCCCCGAACAGTTCGTGCCGGCCCCCGGTCAGGGCGCGATCGCGGTGACGGCGCGCGACGACGCGTTCGCGACGACGCTGAACGACGCGCTCGACCACCCACGAACCAGGGTCGAGACCACCGCCGAGCGAGTCGTACTGGAGGAACTCGGTGGCGGCTGTGTCGCGCCGATGGGGGCCTACGCGGTGCTCGAAGGCGGCTACGTCCACACCTCGGTTCGGGTACTCAGCGAGGACGGCACCGAGGAGGTGGCGGCGACGCGCGACCTCCCGGTCGAACGCCATCCGGAAGCCGCGCGCGACCTCGCGGCGGAACTGGCCGACGACGGCGCGGCCGAACTGATCGAACGCGCCCGCGACGCCGACGAGGAGGCGAAACGGGCGACATGAATGGAACTGTCCACCTCGTGGGGAGCGGCCCCGGCGACCCCGAACTCCTCACGATCAAGGCTCGCCGACTCATCGACGAGGCCGACGTGGTGCTCCACGACAAGCTCCCGGGTCCCGCGATCCTCTCGACCATCCCCGAGGGCAAACGCGAGGACGTCGGCAAGCGCGCGGGCGGCGAACGCACGAGCCAGGAGTACACCAACGACCGGCTCGTGGAACTCGCCCAGGAAGGGAACGAGGTCGTCCGACTGAAGGGCGGTGACCCGTTCGTCTTCGGGCGCGGCGGCGAGGAGATGAGCCACCTCGCCGCGAACGGGGTCGATTTCGACGTCGTGCCCGGTATCTCCTCGGCCTTCGCGGGCCCCGAACTCGCCGGGATCCCCACCACCCACCGCGACCACGCCTCCTGTGTCTCGTTCGTGACGGGCCACGAGGACCCGACGAAGGACGAATCCGCGGTCGACTGGGGCGCACTCGCCGCGACTGGTGGTACCATCGTGGTCCTGATGGGTGTCGGCAAACTCCCGGACTACACCGCCGCGCTCCGCGAGGCCGGGATGGATTCTCAAACGCCCGTCGCGCTGGTCGAGCGCGCGAGTCGCCCCGAGCAGCGGGTCGTCACCGGCACGCTCTCGACCATCACCGAGGTCGCCGCGGAGGCCGAAATCGAACCGCCCGCCATCACCGTGATCGGCGGGGTCGTGGGCGAGCGCGAGACGCTCGCCACCCGCTCCTGACCATGAAGGTCGCCATCTTTCGACCCGCGGACGACCGCCTCGCCCGCGCGGTCTCGCTGCTCGACTCGCTCGGGGTCGAGCCCGTTCCCGACCCGATGCTCGCGGTCGAGGCCACGGGGGCCGCCCCGCGCGAGGACAGTGAATTCACCGTCGTGACGAGCAAGACCGGTGTGGAGCTCGCTGCCGCGGCAGGGTGGGAACCGTCGGGAACGGTGTGCGCCATCGGCGACGCCACCGCCGCGGCGCTCCGCGCGGCGGGGTATCGAGTGGACCTCGTCCCCGAGGAGTTCTCCTCGGTCGGACTCGTGGCGGCGCTCGAAGACCGGGTCGCGGGCGCGCGGTGTGAGGTCGCCCGGAGCAACCACGGCTCGCCGGTGCTCACGAACGGCCTCGAACGCGCCGGCGCGTACGTCCACGAGACGGTTCTCTACGAACTCGTCGTTCCTCCCGAGGCGGGCGAGTCGGCGACGCTCGCGGCGGCGGGCGAACTGGACGGCGCGGTGTTCACCTCCTCGTTGACGGTCGAGAACTTCCTCGCGGCGGCCGACGAACGTGGCGTTCGCGCGGCGGCGGTCGCCGGGCTGGAGGACTGTGTGGTCGGCGCTATCGGCGAGCCGACCCGCGCGACCGCCGAGCGTGAGGGGGTCTCGGTGGACGTCGTGCCGGAGTCAGCGGATTTCGAGGTACTCGCGCAGTCTGTTGTTGCGCAACTTTCGGAGTAGCAGTCTCGTTCGTTCGGGACCGTTCGTTTTTAATCCAAATCTGGAACGATAATTAATTCTCTTTTGACAAATCCCGACACAAATGAGAGACCGCCACCGCACCACCCCGCACCACACGCCTCCCCAACCGATTGCGCTCCTCGTTCGTTCGCTTCGCTCACTCCCTGCGGTGCTCATCCCTCGCACAGTGTTCGCGGTCGGTGCTCACTGTCGTTCGCACACGACCGCGAGGGCGCGCCACCGCGGACCGTGAAGCTGAAGATTTCGATGTGGAGATACGAACCGGGACCTCAGGCCGAGAGTTGGTTCTGATTCACGCGGTAGATCGTCACCGCGTCCCACCGTTTTTCGACGCTGACGCCGTCGAGACCGCTGAAGTCCACGTCGCCGTAGGCGAGGCGTTCGTTCGGGCCGACGTAGATGTAGCGGACGTCGTACTCGTCGAGGAGTCGAGCCCGTTGGGCGGGGGTACCCTCGTAGATGGTCCGGACGTCGTCGACCCGCTCGAAGTAGGCCGTCTCGCCACGGTAGCCGACCTCGTGGTCCCAGCCGACGACCGTCGGGACCCCGGTGAGGCTCGACGGCGCGTTGACCCAGTGGTAGTCCGTGAGCGCCTCCTCGTCGTTGCAGTAACAGGAGGGTACCGAGACGATGGTCGGCTGGCCCGGGCGGGCGTCGAGCCACTCGATCGCGTCGGCCTCCTCGGGGTGAGTGGTCGAGACGAACGCCAGCGCGTCGATCGTCGGGTCGTCGACCTGGGAGACGCTCTCGGTGCTCGTGAAGTGGGCCGTGAGCGCGAACGCACCGTAGACCGACGCCAGGACGACGACGAGGCCGACCAGAACGCGGCCCGCGAGCCGCCAGCGCCCCGTCAGCGCCTCGCGGGCGGCCGTCGCGTCCGGGCGGTGGGCGTCGACGAGCCACGCGCCGACCGCGCCCGCCGCGACCGCGAACAGCATCCAGACCTGGGCGTAGGTCTTGAAGACGGTGTTGAGCCGGCCCGGCCCCGCGTTGCCCTGGATGTAGACGAACTCCACGAGCAGGAGGACCCCGACTCCGGCCACGATCAGCACCGTCTCGAAGCCGACCGCGGGGAGCGGGTCGGCGTCGGTCCGAACGCCGCCGTCGGACTCCGTCGGTCGACGGTCGCTCGCGGCGGTTGACGACGGGGACCGTCCGGTATCGTGCCGGTGGACGAGCACCAACCAGCCGACGACGAGGAGCGGGGCGAGGAGCGCGAGCGCGGCGGCGTCGGCGAGCCACGCCACCGCGACCAGCCCGAGGACGACGACGAGCACGGCCTGCGTGGTGGCCGTATCGAGCAGCCGTCGCCCGCGGTCGAGGAGGTAGGGGACGAACAGCGCGAGGAACGCGCCGTGGACGAGGAGGAGCGCGCCGAGCGGGCTGCGGTCCGGGAGGAAGGCAATCGCGCGCCCGCTGGCGGAGTCGAGCCAGAACGGGACCGACCACGCGATGCCGACGACGAGGACGACGGCCGCGACGACGAGCGCGACACCGGTTCGGAGTGCCTCGCGCTCGACCCGCGACCCGCCCGTGGGGAGTCGGTCGCCGACCCGCGGGATCAGGGTTCTGGGATCGCTATCGGCGAACGTCATCGCGAGCCAGCCGACCCCGACCGAGGTGGGGAAGCTCCAGGTGTTGACCACCGTGAGGAGGCCGACGATCGGGGGCACGGCACCGAAGACGAGAAGCCGACGTCGACGGAGCGCGGCTTCGGGGGTGCGGTAGTAGGCGAACCAGCACGCGGCGGCGAGCAGCAGGAACGGTGTGCTCAGCATGTGGGCGTGGAGGTCGCCGTTGAGCCACGCGAACAGCGGGAATTCGTTGATCGCGCCCGGGATCACCCGGCTGGCGTCCCAGTAGCTGAACGCGCCGGGCGACGCCGCGAGCCCGGCGAGTTCGACGTCGAGTCGAGTGGCGACGGCCCGCGCGAGCCCGTCGGGAAGGACGAGCAGCACGGCACGGCCGGGGGTTTCGAGGTTGCTGGCGAAGCCGACGAAGAAGGCCGCGAGCACGCCCGCGACCGGGGCCGACCGACCGCGAGCCGCCGCAACCGCCCCCGCGAGACCGTAGGCCGCCGTCACGACCGCTCCGAAGAAGCCCGCGAGCGCGAGGTTGTAGGCGTAGCGTGCGGGGGTGAACGTGACCTTCATCAGCAGCGCCGTCAGCAGGTGGCCGCCGTAGTAGTACTGGACGGGTTCGCCCGCGAACCAGAAGTCCTCCGGGGGGAGTGCCTGCGTCCGAAGCAGGGACTTGAGCAGCCCGAAGTCCAGGAATTTCTCGCCGCCGCTCGGGTGTACCGCGGGGTCGACGGCCCGGATCGCGACCACGAACAGGAACGCGACCGCGAACACGACGACCGGTCCGACGAAGCGGCCGAGCTCGAAGTCGGTGCGGTCGAGGTCGCGGAGCGAGAGTGCGGAGAGACCGACGAGGACGAGGAGGCCGGCGACGAGTCCCGCGTCGAGCGAGAGGTGGCCAACCCAGTAGGCCACGACACCGACGACCGTGAGCGAGAGCGGGATCGAGAGCGTCGCCCCGCGGTCGGGGAACCCACGGAAGAGGCGGGCGGCGAGCGGGAGGGCGACCACCCCGAGACCGAGGAAGACGACGAGCCAGAGCGCCACCGGACCGTACTCCATAGCGACACCGGGGAACCGGCGTATATCCGTCTTGTGGGATTCGGTCGTCCCCCGTTTCGAACCCCTTTTACCCGCGCCGTCGGTGCCTCCTGCATGCAGCGGTCCGTCGGGGTCGTCGTGCCGGCCTACCGGCCCGACGTCGAGCGACTCGTCGAGTACGTCGATAGGATAGCCGAGCGGCTCTCGCCGGCGACGATCCGGGTCGAACTCGATGCCCCGCGCTCGGAGGTCGTCGCGGCGCTCGCCGACACGCCCGCGACGGTCGCCACGGCTCCCTACCGTCGGGGGAAGGGCCGCGCGATCACCGCCGGCTTCGAGGCGCTCGACACCGACGTGCTCGCGTTCGCCGACGACGACGGCAGCACGCCCGCGGACTCGTTCGCCGCGGTGGTTCGACCGGTTGCGGAGGACGAGGCCGACCTCGCGGTCGGGTCGCGCCGCCATCCCGATTCGCCGATGGGCCACCACCGGACGTTCGGCCGACGGCGGCTGGGCGACGCGTTCGCGTGGCTCGCCCGCCGCCTCGTCGAGCCGAGCCTCTACGACTACCAGTGCGGCGCGAAGGCCGTCTCGCGAGCGGCGTGGAACGAACTCCGCGAACACCTCTACGAACCGGGCTTCGCCTGGGACGTCGAACTCGTCGCGATCGCGGGCGCGCTCGACCAGCGCGTCGTCGAGGTTCCTGTCGAGTGGCACGACCAGCCCGATTCGACGGTCTCGCCGGTCGGCACCTCGCTCGCGCTCGCCCGCGGCGTACTCGCCGCGCGGCATCGTGCGGGGCTGATCCACGAGAGTCGACTCCACGGCGCGATCGACGCCCGGCGGGCCGAGCAGTCGAGGCTCGTCGAAACCCACGGACCGGACCGACCATGACCCACCGGGAGTCGCGGTCGTGAGCCCGTCCGGGCCGCTGACCGCCCTCCGAGCACGGCTCGCCAGGGGCGGTCGGCTCTCCCAGCGCGTACTCGCGTTGCTATCGGCGGTGCGGTTCGGGAAGTTCGTCTCGGTAGGCGTCGTCGGCGCGGTCTTCGACGTCACGACTTCGACGGTCCTCCGCGAGCTTGGGGTGTTCCCCGAACTCGCCGTCTTCGTCGGTATCGAAGTTTCCATCGTCGTGATGTTTCTGCTGAACGACGTCTGGACGTTCTCGGGCGAGCGGACGGCCGGCGGGTTCGCACGCCTCCGACGGCTGGTGCGCTCGAACCTCGTCCGCACGGGTGGCATCCTCGTCCAGCTCGTGACCTTCCACGTGCTCTATCGGATCGTCGCGGTCCAGCTCACCCTCCTCGGGATCGACGGCTGGTTCGTGGTCTCGAAGCTCGGCGGGATCGGGCTCGGGATGGTCGTCAACTACGTCGCCGAGAGCCTGTTCACGTGGCGTGTTCACAGGGGCACCGAGGATAAGTGAATCACAACCCTTAACCAGCAAACTCGGTTACGAAGAGGTAGCGGGATAGGATAGCCAGGAGATTCCGGCGGGCTCATAACCCGCAGACCGGTAGTTCAAATCTACCTCCCGCTACGTTTCTCGAATCCAACCCACGAGCGAGGAGCGCCGCGACGAGCGAGTGCTGGATTCGAGAACGGGCGACGAGTAGATTTGAAGCAGACGACGAGCGACAGCGGGAGCGACGTTGGCGTGGTTCAAATCTACCGGCCCCCACCTTTTGCTGCAGTCGCTCGCTTCGCTCGCTCCCTGGCAAAATGTGGATCAAAAGCCTCCTCCTTCCTTCCAGTCAGTCGTCGGCCCGCTCGCTCCCTCCGGTCGCTCGCGGTGCAACCTAACCTTACCGTACCGCCACGCACAGCACCGCCGAAGCCCTCGCGCTCCCTGCGGTCGCGCTCGCCCTTCATCCACCAGGAGAGCACAGCTCTCCTGAGCCTCGGCTCGCTTCCGCTCGCCGAGACGCCAGGACCGCATCCGCCACCGTGACCGCACTGCGGCCACAGCCCCATCGCCGCTATCCGTCCAGTTCGGTTGAGTAGTCCGTCAGGCAGACGCGTCGACACCCAACTCGTCGAGCAGTGTTTCCGCAGCGGCGGCCGACGACCCCGGTCCACGGGCGGTGACGAGGTCGCCGTCGACGGTCACGCTGGTGTCGGCATCGAGTTCAGCATCCCAGTTCCCGCCGGCGGCTTTCACCTCGTTCTCGACCCAGTAGGGGAGCTTTCGGCCGTCGGGCATTCGATCCTGGTCGTCGACGATGCCCTCCTCCCACTCGTTCGGGAAGCCCGTCACGTCGCGGCCGTCGACGACGTACCGGCCGTCGTCGTCGTGGGCGAACCCGAGCAGGCCGACCGCGTGACAGACCACGAGCGCCGTCCCGTCCGCGCCGGCGACCGCGTTCGCGAGCAGGTCGCGGGCGTGGCGGTCCTGGTTGACGTCCCACGCCGTGCCGTGGCCACCCGGGAACACCACGGCGTCGTAGTCGGCGGCGTCGACCGAGGCTATTGGACTCGGGTTGTTGAGCCGTTCATCCGTTTCGTCGACCTCCCGAACCCACGCCGCGGTCTCCTCGCCGACCTCTTCGGGGTCGGCCGAGCGCTCGTCCATGACCGGTGGGTCGCCGCTCGGCGTCGCCACCGTCACCTCGACGCCCGCGTCGTCGAGCGTCGTGAGCGGTTCGATACATTCCTCGCCCCAGTAGCCCTCCTCGCTGACGACGAACAGTGCGGTTGTCATCGCTATCGACTACTCTCTCCGGACCGAAAAGCCCCGTGCCGTGCGGTCGAAGGTAGTTCTACCCGTCGCCCTGCGGGTCGACGATGACGACCTCGCCGTCCTCGACGTCGACGTTGATCAGCGTCTTCACGTCGTACTGGCCGTCCTCGAGTTCGTTGCCGCCGCCGACCTTCTTGATCACCGCGACGACGTCGGCGACCTCCGCGCCGATCTCCTCCAGCGCGCCGGTGATACCCCGAAGCGTGCCGCCCGTCGAGAGCACGTCGTCGAGCAGGAGGACCTTGTCGCCCGGGTCGACGTCGTTGACGTACATCTCGTTCTCGGAGTAGCCCGTGACCTGCGAGAGCGCGACCTCGCCGTCGAGGCCGTACTGGCGTTTTCTGACGACCACCAGCGGGATGTCGGTCATCAGCGAGACCGCCGTCGAGAGGTGGATCCCCATCGCCGCGGGCGTGACGATCTTGTCGACGTCGACGTCGGCCTTCCGGATGATCTTGATCACGATCTCGCGGAGGAGGCTGGGTTCGAGCATCGGCACGCCATCGCTGATCGGGTGGACGAAATAATGATAGCCGTCCTTTTCGATGATGGGTGCCTCACGCAGCGACTCCGCCAGCTGGTTCATGCTCCGGGTATAGCCAGTCGTCGCTAAAGCCTGACGGTCCATCCGGCGAACCCCCTCGGGGGACGGCTCGACACGCTCGAAACCACCGAGGCGGGACGACTCGTGAATAGTACCTAGTCGACCACAATAAACATATGTTCTGGAGCGCGTTGGTTCGAGTATGTCTTCGTCGGATGATGTGAGAGGACCGGTTCGTGTTCTTCACGTCGACGACGAACCGGGTTTTTGCGAACTGGTCGGGCTGTTCCTCGAACGCGAACACGACGCGATCGACGTGGCGACGGCGACGAGCGCCGAGGCGGGGCTCGAACGGCTCGACGCGGCCGACGAGCCCGTCGATTGTGTCGTGAGTGATTACGATATGCCGGGGATGAACGGGCTCGACTTCCTCGAACGCGTTCGGGAGTCGAACCCGGACCTCCCGTTCGTGCTGTTCACGGGGCGCGGCAGCGAGGAGATCGCGAGCGAGGCCATCACCGCCGGTGTCAACGAATACGTGGAGAAACGCCACGGCACCGAACAGTACGCCCTGCTCGCCGACCGTATCGACCACCTCGTCGGCGAGTACCGTGCCGAGCGCGAACTCGAGGCCACGAACGAACGGCTTCGGAAACTCTACTCGGGGATCACCGACGCGGTCTTCGCCCTCGACACCGAACGGCGGTTCACCTACGTCAACGGCCGTGCCGAGGAGCTTCTCGGCCAGTCCGAGGAGGAACTGGTCGGCGGGGTGGTCGAGGAGGAGTTCTCGGTGCTCGCCGACACCAAGTTCGAGACGGAGGGCAAACGGGCCTACCGCGAGAACGAACCGGTCGAGTTCGAGGAGTACTATCCGCCGCGCGGCGCGTGGCATCGGGTTCGTGCGGTACCGACCGACGACGGGCTAACGGTCCACCTCAGCGACGTCACCCAGCGGCGGGCGCGCGAGCGAGCGGTATAGCGCCGGCGACGGCCCCCGAGCGAAGCCGACCGAGCGGGAACTTTTTGCGCCGAGCGTCCCAACCCGCGCTATGGCACAGACGACCGAGCGGTACGGCGACTGGCCGCTCAAGCGGCTGATGACCGAGGTGGTCGGCTCGGGGCACAAGTCCGCCGACGACATGACCCGCGAGCAGGCGCGCGAGGCGTTCACCCGGATCCTCGACGGCGAACCCGACCACACCACCCTCGGGGCGTTCTGGCTCGCGAACCGCTGGAAGCGCAACACCCCCGAGGAGCTCGCGGCCTACATCGACGTGATGGCCGAGGAGTCGGTCGAGTTCGCCGCGCCCGACTGCGACCCCGTCGATTGCGGTGCGAACTACGATGGAAAAGGCCGTTCGGCGATCCTCGGGGTCGGTGCGGGCCTCGTGGCCGCCGCCGCCGGTACCCCCGTGGTCACCCACTCCGGCGACCGCGTCCCGACCCAGGAGCAGGACGCCTACAAACACGTCCTCGACGAACTCGGCGTTCGAACCGACCTCGCTCCCCAGGAGAGCGCCGAGATGGTCGACGAGACGGGGTTCGGCTTCTACTACCAGCCCAACTTCAACCCCGGCATCGACGCGATCTCGGAGCGCCGTGCGATGATGGGCGTCCGGACGTTCGTCAACACCATCGAGACCCTCGCGAACCCCGCGGAGGCGAGTGTGCACCTCGGGAGCTTCTATCACCTCCCCTACGCCAAACGCATCATCGACACCTTCGCCGAGAGCGAGCACTACGACGTGCCCCGCGTGGTGATGTTCCAGGGGATGGAGGGCTACGACGACATCCGGCCCGGTTCGACGACGGTCGCAGTCGGTGAGGACGGCGACCTCGACGACTTCGAGATCAAGACCGCCGAGTACGGCATGGACTTCGACGCCGAGGACCTCGGGGTCGACGACGTGGCCGCCGACTCCGCGACCATCACCGAGGAGGTGCTCGCGGGCGAGCGCGACGACCAGTTCGCCGACGCGGTCGCGCTCAACGGCGCGTTCCGGATCTACGCCCGCGAGGACTGCGACTCGCTCGACGAGGGGCTCTCGACCGCGCGCGAGGTCATCGCCGACGGCAGCGCCGCGAGCGTGCTCGACGACCTCCGGGATGTCTGAGTTCGTCGACCGAGCGCCTATACCCGAAGTCGGCAGGGTTTTCCGCCGCGCGGTGTTTCCCCGAGGCATGACGAACGCGACCCTGCACACGAACCGCGGCGACATCGAGGTCGAACTCTACGACGAGCGCGCGCCGCGCACGGTCGAGAACTTCGTCGGGCTCGCGACCGGCGAGCGGGAGTGGGAGGACGGCGGCGAGACGGTCGAGGAGCCGCTCTACGACGACGTGGCCTTCCACCGCGTGATCGAGGGCTTCATGATCCAGGGTGGCGACCCCGACGAGACCGGGCGCGGCGGCCCGGGCTACTCCTTCGACGACGAGTTCCACGACGACCTCCGCCACGACTCGGCGGGGGTCCTCTCGATGGCGAACTCCGGCCCGAACACCAACGGCTCGCAGTTCTTCATCACGCTCGACGCCCAGCCCCACCTCGACGACCGCCACGCAGTGTTCGGGAAAGTCACGGACGGGATGGACGTCGTCCGCGAGATCGGCTCGGTCGACACCGACCGCAACGACCAGCCCCAGGAGGAGGTCGTCCTCGAATCCGTCGAAGTCCACGACTGAAGCGGAGCAAGAAACGTTACTCGATCGACTTCGTCCGACCGAACGCTTAGGTACCACTCCGCTCGAAGTATTACTCATGAGCGGTACGACTCGTGACGTCGTCAGAGTGTCGGCGAAGGGGCAGGCGACGATCCCGAAGCAACTCCGCGAGAAGTTCGGGATCGAGACCCCAGGACGGGTTCGGTTCCGCGAGAGCGAGGCGGGCGAGATCGTGGTCGAGCCCGTTCCACGACCGTCAGAGCTCCGGGGTCGACTCGCCACCGACGAGTACGAGCGGGGCGAAATCACGGCGAAGCTTCAGGAGTTTCGCGATTCCGAACGCGTCGAAGAGCGGCCGCGCGACGTGGCGAACCCGGATGGCGATGAGTGAAACCTACGTGTTTGACGCCGAGCCGCTGATCGCGTACTGCTACGACGAACCCGGCGCGGACCGTGTCGAGTCGCTGCTGACGGGGGTTTACGACGGCGATGCGACCGGTCTCATGAGCGAGGTCACTGCGACGGAGGTCACGTACAAGATCGCGTGGCTCGAAACCGATGGGCGACCCACGGCTGACGACCTCGCCACCGGTCGAACCCAGGTTCGGGATATCGTGGACGGTGGGTGCAAGCTTCGACCCACGACCGAGTCGTGGGAGACGGCGGCACGAGTGAAAGCGGGTGGTGGCATCGCCCTCGGTGATGCGTTCGCGGTGGCACTTGCCGATGCGGCCGGCGCGACGCTCGTGGTGGGTGCCGACGACGACTTCGCCGACCTCCCGGTCTCGATTCGAATCGAACGGATCCGCGACGAACCGGCGTAGCCTCGGCGCGAAACGGTGGACGATCCCATCGTGTGCCGTGGGAGCGTTCGAACGGCAAGCGCAAAGACCGTCGAGGTACGATCGAACACATGCCCGACGAACCCGTCGACCCCAGCGACATCGGCGAGCACGACGCCCCGCCGGTCGAGGAGAAACCCTACAAGATAATCTTCGAGGCCAACAAGTGTATCGCGGCGGGCAAGTGCGCCGAGGTCTCCGAGAACTGGACGATGAACCTCACCTCCGGGATCGCCCAGCCCGAATCCTACTTCATCGACGAGTCCGCGCTGGAGGACAACATCGAGGCCGCCGAGGTCTGTCCCGCGAAGAAGGACCGGGGTGTGATACACGTCGTCGATCGCCGGACGAACGAGGAGATCGCGCCCGACCCGGCGGGCGACGGCTCGCTCTCGGTCGATTGGTAGCCCGGCAGTAACCGAAACGGGTTTTCGCGCGCGGACGAACTCCCTACTGCGCGAGGGTGGCCGAGTCTGGCCAAAGGCGCTGGGCTTAAGACCCGGTCTCTTAGGAGTTCGTGCGTTCAAATCGCATCCCTCGCACTCCATTTCGACCGATCAGTTCGTCCGTTCCAGTTCACCGCCTCGAACGTCTGGACTCGGCTCGGTTCCCGGATTGCGACTTCCGGAACGATTTAGTCGCCGTCGGGCGAATTCGCGCCCATGTCAGTACCGAGCGTGACGTTGCCGAGCGGCGACGAGATGCCGATGATCGGCGTTGGCACCTGGGACATCGACGGCGAGACGGTACAGAACTCCGTCCGCGCCGGGCTCGACGGGGTCTACACCCACGTCGACACCGCCGAGGGCTACCGAAACGAGAGCGAGATCGGCGAGGTGCTCGCCGACTACGACCGCGAGGAGTTCTTCCTGACCTCGAAGGTGCTGCCCGGGAACCTCGATTACGACTCGGTGATCGAGGCCTGTGAGGACTCGCTCGACCGGCTCGGGACCGACTATCTCGACCTCTATCTGATCCACTGGCCGAACCCGGCGATCTCGCTGCGCGAGACCCTGAACGCGATGGAGACGCTCCACGACGAGGGGAAGGTCCGGAACGTGGGCGTCTCGAACTTCAGCGCCTACCAACTCAGCAACGCCCTCCACATCGCGGACGTCCCGATCGCCGTCAACCAGATCGAGTTCCACCCCTGGTTCCAGCGGCCCGAGCTCGTCGAGTACTGCCGGGAGAACGACGTGGCCGTTGAGGCCGCGGCCCCGCTCGCCCGGACGGACGTCCTCGGCGACGACACCGTCGAGGATATCGCCGAGAACTACGACAAGACCCCGGCCCAGGTCGTCCTCCGGTGGGCGGTCGAGGAGAGCGTGGTCGTGATCCCGAAGTCGTCCTCGCCGGACCACATCGAGTCGAACGGCCAGCTCTTCGACTGGGAACTCGACGAGGACGACCACCAGCGCCTGAACGGGATCGACCGCGACCAACCCGTCTACGACCACCCGGCGAAGGACTGGACCGGCGACGTCTACGGGATCGCCGAGTAACGCCCGAGAGCAGATCGAATCCTCGGGCGTCGCCGTGCCGTCGGAACGACGATTTTATCACGATTCCCCATGTCGGTCCGACCAATGGCTTCCACACTCCTCGTCGAGGACGTCGCCGACCAGGTCGTCACCGCCGCCCGCACCGCAACCGGCGACCGCCTCCGGTCGGTGACCTACTTCACCCGCACCGACTACGACCAGCTCTACCTCCGAGATGACCTCGAACGCGACGCCGACGTGATGAGCTTCATCGGCCACGAGTGGCACGACTTCAAGAACACCCGCGACGCCTATCGGAGCTCCGAACTCGGGGCCTACCGCCACACCATCCGGGTGTTCGAGAACGGCTACCTTCTCCGGATCACCACCGACCGCGACGGGGTGTTCGTCACGACGGATGGTCTGACGATGAGCGACTTCGAGGCGGTCGCGAGCGCGGTCGTCGCGGTTCTCGAAGACCGCTGACCGCTGGTGAAATCGAGTGACGACGCGTTTTTGCCGCCGACCGCCGAACGCGGGGTATGACCGAGACACACGACGCGTTCGCGGCCCACGACGCCTACGAGCGCGACGGCGAGTGGTACGAGCTGACGACGACGCCGTTCGACGCGCGAGCGGCCCCCGCCAGCGACGGCTATCGGGTCCAGGTCATCGTCCCGACGCTCGACGGCGCGACCGAGGAGCCGGTCGAGGACGTTCTCGACGACGGCTGGTTCGAGACGTTTCGCCTCCGCCTCGACGACGCCGACGGCGCGGCTCGTTCCGACGTATCGGTGCCCGAACCGACCGTCGAACGTGAGGACGGCCTCGTGGTCGTCGAGTTCGCGTTCGACCACGAGGAGCCGCGGGTGGCCGCCGAGACGGCGAAGGTGCTCGCCGAGTACGTCGAGGGAACCTACGTCGAGGGGATCGTTCCGGGCTTTTCGTACCTGCCGCCCGTCGCGGGGCTGCTCGCGCGTGCTCGGACGCAGGGGGACAGCGAGGGTGAGGGCGACCGCGGGCCGATGCCGCTCTAGGCGGACGCGCGCTCGCCGACCACGACCTGCCGGACGTCGCCGAGGACGTCGAAATCCGCGAGCGCGACGAGGCGGTCGCCGACTTCGAGCGAGTCGTCCTCGCGGGGGAGCCCGAGCTGTTCGTCGGCCTTCCCAAACGCGAGGAGGTCGGCGTCGCCGGGGAGTTCGAGCTCGCTCATGGTGTAGCCGAGCATCGGCGAGTCGTCGGTGACGGTGAACTCCACCAGCTGCAGGTTCTGTGCGATGTCGGCGATCGCACGGATCGAGCCACCGACGAGGGCGTTCTTCGCGCCGATCGCGCCGAGGCGTTCGGGGTAGACCACCTCGTCGACGTCGCTGGCGTACTTCCGGTAGATGTCCTGATAGTAGTCGTCGTCCGAGCGCATCACGGTGCGACAGCCGTGGGCTTTGGCGATCATGCAGGCGACGAAGTTGGTGGTGAGGTCGCCGGTGAGCGCGCCGACCGCATCGGCGTCCTCCAGCCCCGCCTCCAGCAGGTCCTCCTCGCGCGAGCCGTCGCCGTCGACGACGTCGACGATCTCGAGACGGTCACCCCAGAGCCCCTGGAGGCGTTCGGGGTCGTTGTCGATCACGGTCGCCTCGTGGCCCTCGTCGGCGAGCACCCTCGCGGTACGGAGTCCGACCCGGCCAGCGCCCACGATGACGAATTGCATATCACCTCTTATAGCGAGGACGGTCAATAGCTTTACTCACCGAATCGAGCCACAGTCCGAACGGGATCGCCCGACCAGCCGCCGTCGACCCGTTCCGACATCCGGAAGGTGGTTCGGGCCAGAGAGACGACATGGTCTCGGTCGTCGACCTCGTCGGGCTCCTGGCCGTGGTGGTGGTCAACACCGGTATCGCGGCGGTCGGCACCCGCATCCTCCGGGCCACGCTCGCCACCTGGTGGGGGGTCGCGGCCTACACGCTCGTGCTCGTTCCCACCGTCGAGACGGCGGTGGCGCTCGTCCTCACCGGTCCGGTCGGACTCGGCCCGAACCTCGGCACCCCGACCGCCGTGGTGGCCCTCGTGGTCGCGCTGCCGTTCGCGCTCGGGGTCGCCATCGACGTCTTCTGGATGCCCGCACCCGACGAGGTCGACCTCCCCGACGGGTTCGACGGGTGAGAAATCAACCGAGCAACGAAACACAGCCCCCGGCGACGATCCGCGCCACCTCGACCACCTCGTCGGTGTAGACGAACTCGCCGGCCCCGTGGATGTTCTCGCCGTCGGGCCCGACGATAACGGTCGGAAGGTCCGCCCGGTGACCGAAGTAGTTGAAGTCGCCGACGCTCGAGAAGTAGCCGATGGCCGGTTCCTCGCCGGTCACTGCTTCGACGCCGCTCGTGAGCGCACCCACGAGCGGTTCGTCCGGGTCGGTGACGTACGGCCCGTAGCGGACGTCCGGTGCGGGCGCTTCCCGAAAGTCGATCTCGACGTCGGAGCCGAGGTCGAGGTCCTCGACCAGCCGCTCGGCGTCGGCCCGAACCACGTCCTCGGTCTCCCCGACGACGACGTGGCGGTCGACCAGTAATCGACAGGCTTCGGGAACGGAAAGCGTCTCGCCGCCGCCCTCGATCTGTAGGGGACAGACCGAGCCGTCGCCGAGCTGCTCGTGGGAACCGACCGCCAGGTCCTCGAACGCGGCCGCCAGCCGCCCCGCGTCCGCCACCGAGTTGACCCCCTTGTCGGGCTGCGAGCCGTGTGCAGCCTTGCCAGCGACCGAGATGTCGTAGAGGAACCGGCCGCGCGCGCCGAGGAGGAGCGCGGGGTTCTCGATATCCTCCTGGGCGAGGATCGGACCGGGTTCGGTGACGACCGCGGCGTCGCACTCGTCGGTAATACCATCCCGGAGCAACTGGTTCGCGCCGAGACCGTAGGGCCCCTCCTCGTCGACGACAGCCGTGAAAATCACGCTTCCCGCCAGATCGGCATCGGCGAGCGCGTCGAAGGCGGTCATGATCCCCGCGAGCCCACCCTTCATGTCGCACGCGCCCTGGCCGTAGAGCTTGCCGTCCTCGACGCGCCCCGAGAGCGGGTCCTCCTCCCACGCCTCGACGATCTTCACGGTATCCATGTGGGCGTTCAGGAGGAGCGTCGGCGCGTCAGGGTCGGAGCCGTCAAGCCGCGCGAGCACGTTGTTCCCCTCGAAACCAGTGAGGGCGGGTTCGCTCACGGGGTGGCGTTCGGGGTCGAGGTTTCGAGCGTCGAGCCAGTCGAAGACGAACTCGCTGATCGCGTCCTCCTCGAAGTAGGGGCTCCGGATCCGCACGAGTTCTCGGAGGAGATCGATCGTCTCCTCGTGGTCGATGCGCTCCGTAACGGTCCGGATAGCGTCTTCTTCTCCGTCGGTAGCGTCGCTATCGGCGGTCTCGCGGCTGCTCGGATCAGTCATCGGCGGTCGTCTCCTGGATATCCGGGTCGTACTCCGCGGAGGGAACCCCCGGGAGGGTGTCGAGGATCGCCCCGACGTCGGTGCCGGCCTGGCGACCCCGGTACCAGTAGATCCCGAACACCACGAGCCCGACGAGTAGCCACGGGACGTAGATCGCGAGCGAGCCCTGGTAGGCCTGGGTGAACAGCGCGAGTGCACCGAGCGCGCCCACGGCTCCGGAGAGGTACAGGCCACCGCCGAGGTCGAAGCCCGCCCGTTCGACCACGTCGGGGCGGGTGAGACGCGCGTACAGCAACGTCACCGAGACCGCAAAGTAGGCGATGAGGTAGCTGAAGGTGGCGATCTTGATGGCCTGGTCGAGCCCGGCCGAGTAGAACGTCAGCGCCGAGGAGACGACGTAGAGGGTGAGCAACGACCAGTGTGGCGAGCCGAAGCGGTCGTTCACGGCCGAGAACCACCGCGGGAACACCTCGTCCCACGACCACGAGTACGGCATCTTGATCCCCGCCGCCATTATCGCGTTCACGCTCGACGCCGTAGCGAGCAGCCCACCGATAGCGACGATGGCCGAACCGTTCGCCCCGAGGAAGGTCTCGGCGGCGTCGGCGAGCGGGCGTGCCGAGTCCGCGAGGATGGTGTAATCCGCGACGACACCGTAGATGACCGCCGCGGTCCAGATGTAGAGCAGGGTGAGCACGAGGGTGCCGCCGACCATCGCGAGCGGGAGGTTCCGGGAGGGGTTCTTGACCTCCGCCCCCATCTGCCCCGCGACCGCGATGCCGATGTAGGCGTAAAAGAGCGGGACGGCGGCTGCGAGGAAGCCGTCCGCGCCGCCCGTGAAGAAGGGCTGGTAGTTCGCGGTCTCGATGTGGAGGGTTCCTGGGATGACGAGCACGAGGATCGAGACCACGAGCAGCCCGAAGATGACGTTCTGTGCGATGCTGTAGCCACGCGAGCCGACGAGGTTGACGAGGAAGAGCACGGTGAGCAGCCCGAAGCCGACGAGCGCGATCTCGCCCTCGCCCGCGATGAGGTCGGGGAAGAACACCTGGAGGTAGCTCCCGAACCCGATCGCGAGCACCGCGTCGGCGGCCATGTAGCCGAGCCACTTCGACCACGTCACCAGAAAGCCCGGCAAGCGGTTCCCGAGCGTTCGCGAGACGTAGGCGTACGACCCCGCGGCCCCCGGAAAGACGGTCGCCATCCAGCTGTAGTTGACCGCGATGGCGGTCGCGAGCAGTCCGGCGACCACCACCACGAGGATGACGCTCGGCCCGGTGGTCGAACTCGCGGTGCCGAGCGTGACGAACAGCCCCGCGCCGAGCGTGCCCGCGACCACCGTGCTCATCGCCCCGAGCGCGCCGATGTCGCGCGAGAGGCTCCGGTCGTCGTTCCCACCGCTGTGTGCCATACGGTACCACGCTAGTGTGGAGGCATAACACGACCCCCTATCATGAGAGGATCAACGTCCGAGGAGTTTGGCCTCGGCCTTCCGGAGGTGTTCGAGGAGGGTGGCCTTCGAGACCCCGAGTTCGGTCGCGAGGTCGGCGGCGCTCACGTCGCGCGGCCAGGTGTAGTAGTTCCGGCGGCGTGCGAGGTCGAAGACCTCGCGCTGGCGTTCGGAGAGGTCGTCGAGAGGCAGGACGCCGGTGGCGCTGTAGGCGACGGCGATGTCCTCGATGCGAACCTCGGCGTCCATCTCCTCGCGAACGGCGGCGATCCGCGCGGCGACCGTCTCCCGGTCCGCGTCGACCAACACCGTCCAGTACTCCCGCCCGTGGTGCATCCTGACGGGTTCGTCCGGGATGAAGCCGCGTGAGACGAGCGCGTCGTTGATCGAGTTCTCGATCTCGTACCGGACCACGATCCCCCGACTCGCGTTCCCCGGAACGGGTTCGTCGACGGCGTGGAGCCCGGCGACGTGTGCGCCGTCGGTCTCCCAGACGGAGTCGGTGAGGGGGGAGGCCCGTACCGCCTCGACCAGCGCCTCGGTCTCGGCGTCGGTCTCGCCGTAGACGGTGAACCGGCCGGTCGCCGAGCCGTCGATGGTGTAGACGCCGTGTCCGAGGAGGCCGGCATCGCTGTCCTCGGTGACCGCGAGCGTCCAGCAGTCGGGGTGCCAGATGTCGAGCGTCACCCGCAGACCCGTTCCCTCCCGAGGCGTCATCGAGGTCGGTAGAACGACGAACCGCAAAAGCCGTTCGCCGGTCCGGGGGCGGATCCGAGCTTATATCCCCCCGCGCGGGACTCCCCTACCAATGGCACGGCTCGCGCGGGTCTCGCTCTACCCCATCAAATCACTGGACCCGACGACCGTCCCCGGAGCCGAGGTTGGCGAGAGCGGCGCGCTCGACGGCGACCGTCGGTACGCTATCCTCGACGCCGAGGGCGAGTACGTCAACGGGAAACGAACCCCCGCCGTCCACCGGCTCCGGACGTCGTTCGACCGCGTGGCGAACGAGGTGGTGGTGCGACGACAGGGTGGCCCCGAGGCGCGCCGGTTCGACCTCGACGCCGACCGGGACCGGCTGGAAGCGTATCTGAGCGAGCACTTCGGGCTCGACGCCCAGCTCGTCGATGCCGACGGCGGGAGCTATCCCGACGACACCGACCTCGCCGGACCGACGGTGATCTCCACCGCGACCATCGAGACGGTCGCGTCGTGGTACCCCGGACTCACGACGGAGAACGTCCGCCGTCGGTTCCGTGCGAACCTCGAAGTCGACGGCGTTCCGGCGTTCTGGGAGGACAGGCTGGTGGGCGACCGCGACCACGGGGTCGCGTTCGCGGTCGGCGACGTCACGTTCACGGGGGTCAACCCCTGCCAGCGCTGTGTCGTCCCGAGCCGGGATCCCTACACGGGCGAGGAGATGCCCGAGTTCAGACCGACGTTCATCGAGCGGCGCGAGGCGACGCTTCCCGACTGGGTTGACACGACGCGGTTCGACCACTACTTCCGGCTGATGGTGAACACGACCGTGTCGCCCGCCGAACGCGGCGGCGAGGTTCGCGTCGGCGATGAAGTTCAGATAGTCGGTGAGGAACGGCTGTAGCCCGCTGGGGACTCGAACGAAGGGGAAGCCGGTCGCCGACCCGCACAAACGTTATTCACCCTGCCGCCCCAGTTCGGACAGGATGTGTATCTACTGTAGCTACGACATGGAGGGCTGGTCGAAGCTCCTCGAGTACGACGAGGTCTACCAGAACGCGACGAAACGCGAGCGCGAGGCCGAGTCGAACTACGGCTTCAACGAGTCGTGGGACGAGCTCCGTGACCAGGTTTCGCCGTAGCGCTCGACACCGCTACGCCGTCGGGAACGGATCGGCGAACGAGTCCCCGCGCTCCTCGTCGCCGACGAGACAGTCGTCGAGCGCCGAGACGATCTCGTCTCCGTTCATTTCGGTGCCGATGAAGACCAGCCGGGTTCGTCGGTCGTCGTCCGCGCGCCAGGTCCCGATCGGCCCCGCCTGCACCGACGGCCCGGCCTGGTTGAGCCCCATCACGTCCTCGCGACCCGCGAGCCGGAAGACCCCCTTCGCGCGTACCACGCCCTCGTCCCAGGCGTCGAGCCACGCGTCGAGCCGTTCGGGGTGGAAGGGCCGCTCGCGTTCGTAGACGAACGACGAAACCCCATGTTGCTCGGCCGCCGATTCACCCTCGTGGTCGTGGCCCGCGAGCGTGCGCTTCCAGCCCGCCGACCGGGTCGCGGCCTCGAAGTCGAACAGACCCGTGTCGAGAACCCGTTCGGGCTCGATGTCGGCGTGGGTGGTCCGGACGATCTCGGCACGGGGCTGGAGGGTTCGAAGGGTCGCCTCGATCGCGTTCAGCTGCTCGTCGGGCACGAGGTCGCACTTGTTCAACAGGAGGACGTCACAGAACTCGATCCCCTCGACCAACACGTCGGCGAGCGGGCGGTCGGTCTCGGGGTCGGCCGAATCGGGGAGCGACGCGCCGGCGTCGAACTCCTTCCAGAAGCCGTAGGCGTCGAGCACCGTCACCATCGTATCGAGTTGGTAGTACGCCGTGGGGTCGACGTCGCTCTCGTCGGTACCCTCGGTGAACGTCCGCGCGACCGGGACGGGTTCACTGATCCCCGAGGATTCGACCACTAGCGCGTCGAACTCGCGCTCCTCGGCCAGCCGAACGACTTCGGTCAGGAGGTCGTCGCGGAGCCGACAGCAGATGCAGCCGTTCGAGAGGTCGACGATCCCCGAGTCGTCCGACGACCGCGAGAGGAGGTCGGCGTCGACGTTGATCTCGCCCATGTCGTTGACGACCACCGCGACCTCGCGGTCGCCGGGGTCGGCGAGCAGGCGGTTGAGGAGCGTGGTCTTGCCCGCGCCGAGCGTGCCGCTGAGGACGGTCACGGGGATCGGGTCGGTCGTCATACTTCCTCCAGGAGTTCGAGCACCAACAGTCTTCCAACGACATCGGGTGTAGCGACGGCGCGCGGGTTCCGTTCCGGGACCCACACCGCTTTGCGTGACCGGTGACGAGGAGGGTCGTGGCAGGAAGGCTGGTCGCCACGTGGCGGCGTGTGCTCGCGCTCGCGTGGCCCGTGATGGTCTCGCAGGTGCTCCGGACGCTGATGCGCACGGTGGACGTGCTCGTCACCGCGACGTTCTCGCCGGCGGCGGTTGTCGCCGTGGGGCTCGCCGACCTCTACGGTCGGATCCCGCTGCGGATCGGGCTGGGCTTCGGGAGTGCCGCGATCGCGCTTTCGAGTCAGGACACCGGTGCAGGGGCCGACGCCAACCGCGCCGAGGCGGTGTCGAGCGCGCTTTCGATGGGCTTGGTCGCGGGCCTCCCGATCGCCGCCGTCGGGGTCGGCTTCGGGGGGCCGCTCATCCGGCTGTTCGGCGCGCGGGGAACGGTCGTAACGCTCGGTGCGACCTATCTCGGTGTCGTGCTCGCCACCGCACCCGCCCGCCACGTCTCGCTGGTCGCCGCCCGCGCGCTCCAGGGGGCCGGCGACACCCGGACCCCGATGTACGTCACCGGCCTCGCGAACGTCACCAACATCACCGGGTCGGTGGTCTTCGGGCTCGGACTCTTCGGGGTTCAGCAGTACGGCGTGCTCGGCGTCGGCGGCGCGACGGCGGTCTCGAACGTGCTCTCGGCCGGCCTGCTCGTCGCCGCCATCCGAAGTTCCCGCACCGACCTCCGGCTGGTCCGGCCCACGGACCCGACCGTCGCCCGCCAGCTCGTCGTCGTCGCCGCCCCGAAGGTCGCCGAGGGGCTGGCCGCTACGGTCGCCGAGTTCCCGTTCAACGCCCTCCTCCTCGGCTTCGGCCGGCCGGTCAACGCGGGCTTCCAGATCGGTCGCCGGGTCTACCAGCAGGTCACGGGCCCGCTCTCGCGGGGCTATCGCACCGCCGCCAGCGTTCTCGTGGGCCAGGCGCTCGGCGACGGCGACCCCGGCACGGCGCGGTATCGCGGCTGGGCGACGACGGGGTTGAGCACGATGACGGTCGGCATCGTCGGCGTGGCGCTGTTCGTCCTCGCACCCGACGCCGTCCGACTGCTCGCGAGTGGCTCGCCCGACGCGCTCCCCTACGCGACGGGGTTCGCTCGCGTCTACGGCCTCAGCGCCGTCTTCCTCGCGGGCTTCATCGTACTCTCGGGAGCGCTCTCCGGCGCGAGCGAGACCCGGATCCCGCTGGTCGCCCGCGTCACCGGCGTTTTTGGCATCCTGGTCGGTGGGACGTGGCTCCTCGGTGTCGAACTCGGTTGGGGCGTGCAGGGTGCTTACGCCGCCGTCGCCGGCCAGTACGTCTGGATGACCGCGGTCGTGTTCGTCGGCTTCGCCACCTCCCGGTGGGCGAGCCGCGCCGTGGGGATGATGGCCGCACGCGACACCGCCGACGACTGACGGCACCGTATCCCCGTCTTCGTTCCGAAGCTCTGGGGTTCTAACCCCCGATCCAGCCGAACCGGCGATTTCGATGTGTTCGTATATCTCACGTCGCTCGTATGGTGTGTGTTGGCAACCACCGACGGCCGGTCGCGGAACCGGAGGTGGCGGCCGTGGGGCTGACCGTGACAATCCAGGTCATCCCGCACTCGACGACCGACGCGGAACCGGCCTCTTCTTCTTCCTCGTCGAGAACGCCGACGCAGGGACCGTCTATCGGATCCGTCACCCGCCGGGGACCAAACTCGTCTCACCGGCGGCGCTCGAACTCGGCGGGCTGATGCTCGACGCCGTGAGCGACGGTCGGGGATGGGTGATTCGGGTGCAGTTCACCGACCGAGAAGCCCTCTCGGGGCTCTGGGACGCCTGTGAGAGCGACGGCATCACGTTCGACTTGCGGCGACTGTTCCGTCATCAGCCCTTCAGGACGCTCGGCATCGACGACGCTGACCGACGCCCAGCGCGACGCGCTGCTCGCGGCCTACGAGAGCGGCTACTTCGACGAACCACGCGGGATATCGCTCGCCGAACTCATCGAGGCGGTGCTGGTCGAGGGGGAAGTAATCGGCCCGGCACCGCCCGCGGAGAACCGCTTCCTTCCGCACTCGCGTGAATCCTCGCGGACGGGGATGGATCCCGCTTTTCGGCCATCCTAAAACAGAACGGCTATTACGCATTAGGCTCGCCTAAAAGTATGGCGGACAGTGACCCATCGAGCGGGCGACCGACGCGTCGGGAGTACGTGAAGTACGGCGGTGCCATCATCGGCGGCGGGCTTCTCGCGGGGTGTAGCGGGCAGTCGAACGGTGGCTCGGGCTCGACGGAACAGGCTGGTAGACCGACGTCGACGGGGGAAGCAACCGGATCGTCGGCGACGGCATCCGGCACCGATTCGACGTCGACCGGGGAGGCGACGGGGTCGACGGCGGCCGAAACCGGGACGGCGTCGGGGTCAAGCTACACCGCCGAGCTGTCGCCGGTCGGGACCGTCGCGCTCGACGCGCCGCCGGAGAACGTCTTCACCCACTTCCCGTGGTTCCCGGACATGGCCAGCGCGCTCGGGCAGGGTGACACCATCAACAACCTCTGGTGGGACGGCACGGCCGAGGGGCTGGCGTACTTCACTGGCGAGTTCGACGGGTTCGAGATCGAGTGGGCCGACGAGGCCGGGGAGTACGGATTCTCGAAGGAGCGGCTCTACGAACTCGACAGCGACCTCCACCTCGTCGACCCCGCGTGGGTGACCACGGAGGACAACTGGTCCCGAAGCGACGTCGAGGAGGTCACGAACAACGTCGGCCCGTGGTTCGGGAACTACTATAGCAGCTATCACGCCACGCCCCCGAAGGGCTGGACCGACGGCTACGAGTACACCACGCTGTGGGAGCTGTTCGACCGCGTCGCGAGTCTGTACGGGGCGCGAGAGCGCTACGAGGCGCTCGCGTCCGTCCACGACGACCTCCTCGGGACCGTCGAGGAGGGGATCCCGCAGCAATCGGAGCGGCCGAGCGTTGCGTACATCTCCGTTACGGAGGACCTCGCCGACATCTACCGGCTCCGGCTGAACGCGCCCGGCTACTGGAACGCCCACACCCGTCCGCTCGGCGCGACCGATGCCTTCGGCGACGAGGGGTTCTCGGGGCCGTTCAGCCAGATCGACCTGGAGGCGCTGTTGGCGGCCGACCCGGACGTGATCCTCGCGCTGTGGACGGTCACGGAGACGGTCGATTTCGGTGCGTTGAAACGAAACCTCGAAAACGACCCCGTCGGAGGCGAGCTGACCGCCGTCGGGAACGACCGGGTCTACCCGCAGGGGACGCGGTGGCAGGGCCCGCTGATGAACCTCTTCCAGACCGAGATGACCGCAAAGGAGCTCTACCCCGACCAGTTCGGCGAGTGGCCCGAGTACCGGGACGGCGATCCCTATCCCGAGTTCGGTCCCGACGAGCAGCTGTTCGACCACGGGCGGGTCGCGAACGTCCTCACTGGGAACGACTGACCGAGCCGTGTCCCGGCCACGGAATAAGCGGTTGAGATAATGCACCTCGGGATTTATGTCCCGAGGGACGGCAGTCGAGGGGTATGAGTACATGGAACACGCTCCCGGACCGGTCGAGATCCGGGGACCGGTCGTATCCCGCGACGGTACGCGACGAACCGCTGTTCGACCCCGACAACGAGAAGACGATCCGATGACCACCACGAACCACACCGACAGATGACCGACCAGCCTTCGGAGACCGTCACGTTCGCCGACATCGAGCGCGCCCGCGACCGCCTCGACGACGACTCGGTCGTGAAGCACACCCCGGTCGAGCGGAGCACGTCGCTCGATACGATGACCGGCGGCAAGGTCTCGCTGAAGATGGAGCACCTCCAGTGGACGGGCTCGTTCAAGACCCGCGGGGCGTACAACACGATCGCCCAGCTCGCGGCGGACGGCGGGACCGAACGGGTCGTCGCCGCCAGCGCCGGCAACCACGCTCAGGGGGTGGCGCTCGCGGCGACGAGGCTCGGGATCGACGCCACCATCGTGATGCCGACCGACGCCCCGCAGGCGAAGGTCGACGCGACCCGGGGCTACGGTGCCGACGTCGACCTCGTCGGCCGTGACTTCCAGGCCGCGATGGCCCACGCCCAGGGCCTGGTCGACGACGACGCGACCACGTTCGTCCACGCCTACGACGACCCCGCGATCGTCGCGGGCCAGGGCACCCTCGGGATCGAGATGTGTGAGGACCGCGACGTGGATACGGTGGTGGTACCGATCGGTGGCGGTGGGCTCATCTCCGGGATCGCGACGGCGTACAACCATCTCTCACCGGAGACCCGAGTGGTCGGGGTCCAGGCCGAGGGGGCCGCGACGGTCCACGAGAGCCTCGACAAGGGGATCCCGGTGACCCTCGATTCGGTGAGTACGATCGCCGACGGCATCGCGACCGGCGGGATCTCGGAGCTCACCCTCTCGCTGATCGACGAACACGTCGACGAGGTCGTCACCGTCTCGGACGACGAGATAGCCCAGGCGGTGCTCCTGTTGATGGAGCGGGCGAAACAGGTCGTCGAGGGGGCGGGTGCGGCGTCGGTCGCCGCGCTCCTCGGCGAGGAGCTCAACGTCGAGGGCGAACGGGTGTTCGCGCTGCTCTGCGGTGGCAACCTCGACATGACGATGCTTCGAACCGTGCTCGTCCACGCGCTCACCGACCGCCAGCAGATCCTCCGGCTCCAGGTCCGGATCGACGACCGCCCCGGCGAGATGGGCTGTCTCTCGAACATCGTCGCCGACCACGGCGCGAACATCCGCACCGTGCGCCACGACCGCTCGGCCCCCGAACTCGACGTCGGCGAGGCGTACCTCCTCTTTCGGGTCGAGACCAGCGGCGCGGGTCACGCCCGCGCGATCATCGACTCGATCCGCGAGGAGGGCTACGAGGTGAGCCACGAGAACGCCTGAGAGCCCTCGGTGATCGCTCTCGTCCGTCGAACGCCGGCCGGCGCGTCGAAACACCCATTACACAGCGTGTTGGACGGTCTCGTAGAGCAATCGCGATGTACGACCGAATCCTGATCCCGACCGACGGGAGCGACGAGGCCCGGAAGGCGGCCGAGCACGGTATCGAACTCGCGGCCGCGCTGGACGCGACGGTCCACACGCTCTACGTGATGGACCTGCCGGGCGTGCCGCGTGCCCTCTCGATCCGCGACGACGAGGAACAGGTCCGCGAGGAGTACGAGGCCTACGGCAAGCGCGTGACCGAGGAGGTGCGCGAGATGGCGGCGGCCGCCGGGGTCGAGTGCACCACGGCGGTCAAACCCGGCACCGTCCACGAGCGGATCGTCCGGTACGCCGACGACGAGGGCCTCGACGCCATCGTGATGGGGACCGGCTATCAGGGCCGGTTCGGCGCGCTGCTCGGCACCATCGTCGAGAAGGTCGTCCGGACCTCGGCCGTCCCGGTCATCTCGACGAAGGTGACCGAGGCCGAAGCCCGTCGGGCCGAGACGGGCAGCGACTGACCGATCCGGTCTCAGGAGAGCGCCACGTCCGTCGCGTCCTTGTCGTAACCGAGCCAGACGCTGAGGAGACACGCGACCACGAGCAGCGCGACCGGCAGCCCGAGCACGGCGACGAGAGCCGCCTCGAAGACCGCCAGCACGCCGAGCCAGATGAGCGTTCCGAGGCTCGCGAGCGAGACCGTCGCGACGGTCGTGATACCGAGGGAGAACGCCGCTGCCGCGTCGGGACCGGGTGTATGTCGAAGAGAGGTCATCGGCCGAACCGATGGACTCGGGGAAAGTGAACGCCACGGTCGACATCGACCGTGGTTCGGGCTCACGTCCACCGTTCGCGGGCGTATATCACGATGCTCGCGCTCAGGAACAGCGCCCCGGCGAGCCCGAATCGCTCCGCCGTCATGAGCGCCACCCCACCGGCCATCGTGAGGGTGGCCACGACCGCCAACCCGACCGAGACGAGGCGGGTCAATCGGTCGAGGTCGCGTCGTCACTTCCCGAGACGTCCGTGACGACGTCGCCACCGGAGGAGGTCACGGCCACGTCCTCGTCGCTCCGGATCTCCTCGATGTGGTCCATGAACTCCTCGGATTCGAGGATCTCGTACTCGTTTCTGAGCCCGAGATAGACCGTATAACACATCACGAGGAGTATCACGGCGAAGGGGAGTCCCGTCGAGATCGCCGCCGCCTGGAGCGCGGTGAGACCGCCACCCCAGAGCAACACCGCCGCGACGATGCCCTCGGTGCTCGCCCAGAAGATCCGCTGGGCCTTCGGGACGTCATGTTTCCCGCCCGAGGTGAGGTGGTCGATCACCAACGACCCGGAGTCAGACGAGGTGACGAAGAAGCTGATCACGAGCAGCGTCGCGAGGATCCCCGAGACCGCACCCAGCGGGAACTGTTCGAGGAGCGCGAACATGGCGACGGTCTGGCCGACCTCGTTGTAGGCCGCGAGCACCGCGCCGTTGCCGGTCAGGGCGTTCGCGATCGCGCCGCCGCCGAACGTCGAGAGCCAGACGGTCGAGAACAGCGTGGGCAACACCAACACGCCGAGCACGAACTCGCGGACCGTCCGCCCCTTCGAGATCCGCGCGATGAACATCCCCACGAACGGCGACCACGCGATCCACCAGCCCCAGTAGAAGACCGTCCACCCCGAGACGGTTGGCGCGAGCGTGTTGCCCGCGCCCGCGCCGATCGTGCCGGTGAAGAAACTCAACGCGAGGAAGTTCCCGAGGTACGTACCGAACCCCTCGACCATCCCACCGACGATGTAGAGCGTCGGCCCGACGACGAAGACGAACCCGAGCAGGAGGAACATCAAGTAGAGGTTGACCGTACTCAGGCGTTTGACGCCGCCGTCGAGCCCCGCCGCGACCGACGCCACCGCGATGAGGGTGATCCCGGCGATGAGGAGTACCTGGGGCACCGTCCCGACCGGGACGTCGATGATCCCGAGCATGTCGCCACCAACGTAGGAGATCCCTTGGTTCACCTGCGAGACGCCGAGCCCGAGGGAGGTACAGAGCCCGAAGAGGGTGGCGAACACCGACACGAGGTCGATGACGTGGCCCGGCCAGCCGTAGATCCGTTCACCGAGCAGCGGCCAGAAGATCGACCGGAACGTGAGCGGCAGGCCCCGATTGAACGAGAAGAAGGCGAGCCCGAGCCCGACGAGCCCGTAGATCGCCCAGGGCGAGAGCCCCCAGTGGTAGATGGTCTGTGCCAGCGCCGCCGTCCCGGCCGCGGCGGTCCCGGACTGGGCACCGAAGAACTCCGGGGGGCTCCCCATGTAGACCATCGGTTCGGCGACGCTGTAGAACATCAGCCCGATCCCCATGCCGGCGCTGAACAGCATCGCCATCCACGAGAACCGGCTGAACTCGGGTTCGGCCTTGACCCCGCCGATCCGGATCGAGCCGTACTTGCTCACCGCGAAGTAGACGATGGTTATCAGGAAGACGTTCACCGCGAGCAGGTAGAACCACCCGAACGTGGATTCGATGAACGATTTCGTCCCGTCGAAGACGGCGGTCGCCTGCTCTTGACCCAACAGCAACGTGATCGCGACGAACAACACGATGAGCGCAAGCGCGCCCGGGAAGACGACCGGGTGGACGTCGAATCGACCCCCGAGGAGTTCGTGGTTCGTGTCCCCCGGCTCGCGGTCCGAGTCGGGGTGGAACAGCTCCACTTGGAGCCCACCGGACATCTCCCCGGTCGTGTCGTCGGATTCAGCCATTCACCCGTCCTCCGTGGGATTCGCGTTTCGAGCCGTCGAGTTCGTATCGTCGTACAATCATGATCTATGTGTTCGATCGTGTGGATACTCGCTTATAATCGTTCCCGATACCGGCTGGAGCGGGTCGTCACCACCGCGACGCGAACCAATTGGTATCGATACTCATGATAATAGCTACCAGTGTGACTTATAACTTTTCAGGTTGAGTACGACACTCTATATAACTGAATCGGTCGCGGTCATCGTTGACCAGTCCCGGTACCCGTGCGTCGTGGCTCCCGAGCAGCGGGTAGATTTCCGGGGTCGGGCGGTCCGGGTGTGGCGCTACAGCCCCGTCGGCCGGTCGACGAACGTCGTCTCGATCCCCCACCCATCGGCGAGGGCCTGAAGCGAGCGTACGCCGAAGGTCTCGGTGGCGTAGTGCCCCGCGAGGTAGACGTGAACCCCCGCCTCCTTCGCCTCGTGGTAGACCTGCTGTTTGCCCTCCCCGGTGACGAACGCGTCCGCGCCCCGCTCGACGGCCTCGTCGAACCAGTCGGCGGCGCTCCCGGTGGCGACCGCGACCTCCTCGATCGTGTCGGGACCGAAGTCGAGGTGCTGGACGCCGTTTTCCGGGCCACACGCCTCGGCGAGCGCCGTTCGGAGGCCGTCCGGTGTGAACCCCTCCGGGGCGGTTCCCGCGATCCCGATGTGTTCGGCCCCGAGCGCGGCGAACGGCTCCTGGGCTTCGAGTTCGAGCGCGTCCGCCACCCCCGCGGCGTTGCCGAGGTCGGGGTGGCTGTCGAGCGGGAGGTGGGCGGCGTAGAGCGCCAGGTCGTGCTCGAAGAAGGGTGCGAGCCGGTCGTAGCGCGCGCCGGTCGCCCGGTCGAAGCCGCCCCAGAACAGGCCGTGGTGAACGACGAGGACGTCGGCTCCCACCTCGACCGCCCGCTCGGCGGTCTCGATGGCGGCATCGACCGCGAACGCGGCGTGGTCGATATCGGCTGGGGAATCCACTTGGCGGCCGTTGGCGCTCGCGTCGAGGTCCGCGAACGCGTCGGTACGGAGGCGGTCGTCGAGCCGGGCCGCGAACTCGTCGAGGTGCATACCGGCGGTTCCGCCGCCACGGTTAAGAACGTGTGTGACCTCCTTCCCGCGGAGGTCGATTCTATGAGCAAGCTCTCGAAGATCACGAAAGCGTGGCGACGACTCCCGAACGAGACACAGGGACGGATCAAGCGGAAGGCCAAACGGCTCCTCCGCCGCGGCAAGGACTCGAAGAAATAACTCCCCTCAGTCGGCGGTTCGGGACGCGTGCGTGAAGACGAACTCCCGGAGAAGCTTCGCCCCGAGCGCCGCGGCCTGACCGTCGTCGCGGTCGGTGACCTCGACGACGTCGAACCCCACGCACTGCGGCGCGATCGCACGGACCACGTCCCTGAGGTCGCGGGGCACGAGACCGAACGGTTCCGGGGTGCCCGTGCCGGGCGCGAAGCCGGGGTCGGCGGCGTCAATGTCGACGCTGAGGTAGACCGATCCATCGAGATCCGGACTCCAGTCCGGCACCGACGCCGGCGGGACGGCGGTCACGTCGTCCGCTTCGGCGCGCTCCCACTCGGCCTCGCTCCCGGCCCGTGCCCCGAGAATCACCGCTCGGTCGGCGTGGTCGAGAACGCGACGCGTCGCTGTGGCGTGGCTCAGTGGATTGCCCATGTATTCTTCTCGAAGATCGAGGTGGGCGTCGAGGCAGACGTAGACGTCGGGTTGGGTCGCGCGAACCCCCGCGACACTTACGGTGTGTTCACCGCCGACGAGCAGCGGCAGCCGTCCGTCGTTCGCCGTATCCGAGAGGTCACCCGCGAGGAAGTCGAGATACTCACCGACGTCGTTCCAGGGAGCGATGTCCCCGGCGTCCTGGACGCCGAGGGTGGAGAAGGTTCGATCCGTGCGGTGGTCGTAGTCCTCGAACGGTTCGGCGGCGTGACGGAGTTCACGGGGCCCGAAACGCGTACCGGGTCGGAAGGAGGTCGAGACGTCGAGGGGGGCACCACGGAGGACGTAGTTCGCGCCCTCCTCGTCGGCTCGCGCCCCCGGAAAGCCCATCAGACGACCTTGCGCTGTTCGTCCATCTCGAGGTACTCGATCTCGTCGTCGGGCGAGAGGCTGGTGCCGTCGGGGGTCTTGATGGTGAAGGTCTGATAGGTCTCGAGGTCCATCACCTGGGCGACGCTGTCGGACTCCATGCTGACGACCTGGCCCTGCTTTCGGTTGATGATCGGGACCCAAACCTTCGCGTCCACAGGTTGCGTGAAGTTGCGCTTGTTCTCGTCGAAGACGCCCTTGCCCTCGACACGGGCCTTCGCGCTACCGTGCTTGCCGGGTTTGGCGGTGCTGTAGGCGGTGATTTGACACGGCGTATCGTCGATCATGACGTAACTTCCCTCGTCGAGTTCGCGAACTTGCGTCTGCTGTCTGGCCATGTCCGTGGTTGTTAATCCGGGGGTATAAACGGTTTGGAACCGCTCGTCTACGCTCCGCCGTGGGTCTCGATGACCCGTTCGACGCGTTCCAGTCCATCGGTGAGCGCCGGGGTCGGGAGCCCGAACCCGATCCGGAAGCGGTCGTCGTGGTCGAAGACGCTGCCCGGAGCCAACACCACTGACTCTTCCTCAACGACGGTGCGACAGAACGCCTCCGAGTCCGCGAACCCGTCGGGGATCGTCGGGAAGCCGTTCACCCCGACCGGTTCGAGCCAGTCGAGGTCGTGCTCCTCGACGAACTCGGCCACCATCTCCCGGTGCTTCCGCGCGAGTGCCCGATTCTCGTCGAGGATCGCCGCCTCGTCGGCGAGGGCCTGGCGGGCGACGTGCTGGCCGAAGATCGAGGGCGAGATCGTGGTGTAGTCCTTCCAGTTCCTGACGCCGTCCATCACCTCGGACGGTCCACAGACCCAGCCGAACCGCAGGCCGGCGAGTCCGTAGGCCTTCGTGAGGCTCGTGGTACTGATCCCGTGGGGACCGAGACTCGCGACGGGAGCCTGCGGTTCGTCGGCGAGCAGACGGTAGACCTCGTCACAGAGCAGGTAGGCGTCGTTGTCGGCCGCGAGGTCGTAGACCGCCTCGACGCGCTCCCGTGGGTGGTAGCGTCCCGTGGGGTTGTTGGGGTTGTTGACGACGACGAGTTTCGTCTCAGGGCGGATCGCCTCGGCGACGGCGTCCGGGTCGAGCCGCCAGTCGGGTGGCGTGAGTTCCACCGTCGTCACCTCGGCGAACGTCTCGGGGAGGGTCCGTAGCGACTGGTAGGTCGGGGTGACGACCACCGCGTGGTCGTCGGGGTCGAGCACGGCGCGCGTCGCCAGGAAGTTCGCTTCTTGGGTCCCACAGGTGAAGACCACCTCGTCGGCCGCCCGGCCGTAGCGTCCGGCGACCCGTTCTCGGAACTCGGGGTCGCCGTCGGTCGGGATGACGTAGCCGAGTTTTCCAGGATCCGTGTCGAAACGCGAGGCGTCGAGGCTCCGGATGCCGCTCTCGGCCAGCATGACGTCGGCGTCGTGTTCGTACGCGTCGAACCAGCGTTCGAGCGCGAACGGTTCGATCTGCATGGTCCGAGTACAGAGGGAGGAATGATAACCGCGCGGTTCGTAATCGGTGCTGAATCGCTGGAGCCATGACTAGAAACCCGCGTATTGCGTCCATTCCAGCCGAAGAGGGCGTCCTCTCGCTGTCGGAGTATCTCGCCATGCAGCGCGCGATCGGTGAGGAGACACGGTATCGAGTACTGACGACGCTGCTCGCCGAGGGCGAATCGAGCGCGACGGAGCTCGCGGAAGCGCTCGAAATCCCGTCGAATCGGCTCCACTACCACCTCGACAAGCTGGAGTCGGTCGGGCTGATCGCGAACCGGAAGCGGAAGGAGCGCGATGCAGATGGCTTGTATTCGTACTACGCGGCGACGGCGCTCGGCGAGGGAATCATGACTCACGGTGTCGGTGAGCTGATCGCCGAGGAACGCGACCTCCTCGAACGCTACGGATAGACCGTTTTTTGCCCCCGGCCGTCGAGCGCTTCGCATGGCCAAACAGCCACACCTGCTCGTCGAACCGGGCGACCTCCACGATATCGTGCTCCTCCCTGGCGACCCCGACCGCGTCGACCGGATCGCGGGCCACTGCGAGGACGGCGAACTCATCACTCACAATCGTGAGTACAAGATCATCAACGCGACCTACGAGGGTACTGATGTGACGATCTGCTCGACCGGCGTCGGCTGTCCGTCGGCGGCGGTGGCGATCGAGGAGCTCGCGAACGTCGGCGTGGAGACGTTCATCCGGGTAGGCACCATCGGGGGGCTCCAGGCCGACATCGAGGTCGGCGACGTCATCGTGGCGACCGGCGCGGCGAAGGACGAGGGCACGACCCGGCGCTACGAGGCGGATACGGTCCCGGCCGTCCCGGATTTCGACGTGCTGTCGGGCCTCGTGAATGCGGCCGAGAGCCGCGAGGAACCCGTTCACGTCGGGCCGATAGCCTCGGACGACGCCTTCTACGCCGAGACCGACGAGTACGTCGACGCGTGGGAGGCCGCGGGCTTGCTTGGTGTCGAGATGGAGGCCGCGGCGGTGTTCTCGCTCGCGCGCCGGAAGGGGCTCCGGGCGGGGGCGATCTGCACGGTGGATGGGAACCTCGTCGCGGGTGCGCAGAAGGGCGAGACCGAGGACAACGAGGAGCTGCCGGAGAAGGCGAAGAACAACGTCGCGCGCGCCATCGACATCGCGCTCGACGGTGCCGTCTCGCTTTAGGCTCCGTTATCCGCCAGTCACCGGTGGGAAGGCGGCGAGTTCGTCGTCCTCGTCGAGTCGGGTGTCGAGCCCGTCGCCGTCGGTGAACGGGTCCTCACCGTTTCTGAGGAGGTTGATGTGGTCCCGGACCGTGCCGTCCTCGACGATCTCGGCTTCGAGCGCGGGGTGGCGCTCGAACAGCGCGGCGAGCGCGTCGGCGAGCGTGGCGTTCGGCTCTACCTCGACATCGACTTCGCGTTCGCCAGCGGTCTCGGCGAGGGTGGCGAAGAGCTTCCAGTGCATGGTTCGAGAAGGGTCGGCGGGCACAAATGCGATCCGGCGATCACGGTGCGGCGGTTGCGGTGCGGTCGTGGCGGTGCGGCGGTTGCGGTGCGGCCGCCGGGCGGTCGCGGTGCGGCTGCGGTTCCCTGGTGGATGAAGGGCGAGGACGCTTCGCGTCCGAGGGCTTCGGCGGTGCTGTGCGGTTGCGGAGAGGGTGGTGATTATACCGCGAACGAGCGGAGCGAGTGAGCGGGCCAAGGAACCCCTGAACGGAGTGAAGGGGTGACGCAGGCTTTTGATCCACATTTTGCCAGGGAGTGAGCGAAGCGAACGAGCGCAGCAAAAGGTGGGGACGCGAAAGGTGGGGACGGTAGGGGCCTATGACCGCCAGTACGCCGGCGTGAGGAGCACGAGCACGGGCAGGATCTCGAGCCGGCCGATCCACATCAGGAACGTCATGAACAGCTTCGAGGTGGCCGGGAAGTCGAGGTAGCTGTTCATCGGGCCGACGCTGCCGAAGCCCGGGCCGACGTTGCCGAGCGTGGCGGCGACGGCGCTCATCGCCTCGAAGGCCGTGACCTCGTAGCCCACCCGCCAGGCGTCGGTGGCGACGACGAGCGTGGCGACGACGAAGAAGACGAGATAGAGCAGCGTGAAGGCGTAGATCCCTCGGATGGCGCGGTCGTCGATCACCCGACCCCCGAGGCGAACGGGCGAGACGGCCTCGGGGTGGACGGTGGAGAAGAGTTCGCTGCGGAGGGACCTGAGGATCACCAACCATCGGATCACCTTGATTGAGCCACCGGTCGAGCCCGCCGAGCCGCCGATGAACATCGCGAAGAGCAGGAGGTACTGGGCGGGGTCGCTCCAGGTGTTGAAGTCCATGTTGGCGTAGCCCGTCGTGGTCACGATCGAGACCACGTTGAAGAGGGCGTGGCGCACCGAGTCCTCGAGTTCGCCCGCGATCGGTGGAATGCCCTGCTGGACGGTCTCGATACCGGTCCCGGCGAACAGGAGCCCCGCGACGACGGCCGTCAGCACGCCGATGACACCTAAGTAGGAGCGGAACTCGGCGTCACGCGTCAGTCGATGGGGTTCGCCGTCGAGGACGCGCCAGACCAGCGCGAAGTTCGTCCCCGCCGCGACCATGAACGGGATGATCACCCACTGGACGGCGCTCGAAAACGCCTCGATCGAGCGGGCCTCGGGCGAGAACCCACCAGTCGGCATCGTGGTGAGACCGTGGGCGACCGCATTGTAGAGGTCCATGTTCGGCGCGAGGCCGGCGAGGTGGAGCCCGTAGAGGAGGGCCATTTCGAGCACCGTCAACCCGAGGTAGGCCAACCAGAGCACCCGCGCGGTCTCGGCGATCCGCGGGGTGAGCTTCTGGATCCCGGGCCCCGGCGCTTCGGCGTCCATCAGCTGTGCGCCGCCGACGGAGAGTTCGGGGAGGATCGCGACCGCGAGCACGACGATCCCCATCCCGCCGAGCCACTGGGTGAGCTGTCGCCAGAGCAGGATGGCGTGGGAGTGGCGCTCGAAGGAGATCTCGCCGACGACGGTCGCCCCGGTCGTCGTAAACCCACTCATCGACTCGAACAGCGCGTTCGTCGGGTCGGCGAGGGTCGACTCCGTCCCGCCGACGCCCGCGATGAGGTAGGGTATCGCGCCCACGACCCCGACCGCGAGCCACGTCAGTGCCACCATCAAGAAGCCCTCGCGGGCCGAGAGGTCGGGGTCGGGGTCGACGCGTTCGAGCGCGAACCCGATCCCGGCGACGAGAACGATGGCGATGGCGAAGGTGACGATGTCCCGGCCGTAGAAGAGCGCGACCACGAGCGGGATCGCGAGCGTCACCGAGAGGTACTTCACGACGGTGCCGACGAGGCCCACGCTCGCACGCCAGTCGACCCGTAAGCGGCTCGTCCGGGTCACGTCCGTCTCACGCCCGATCGCTATCGCGTCGAACGATTAATCCACCGCTTCGGCTACGACCGCCAGAACGACGGTGTGAACAACACGAGCACGGGTACGATCTCGATCCGGCCGATCCACATCATGACCGTCATCACGAGTTTGGTGGTGACCGGAAAGCCCTCGTAGCTCCCGTAGGGGCCCGCGAAGCCGAACGCCGGCCCGATGTTCAGGAAGGTCGAGGCGGCCGCGCCCATCGCCGCGAACTCGCCGATCTCGACGCCCGCGCGTGCGGCATCGGCGACCACGAACACCGTGAGCGCCGCGAAGAGGACGATGCTCGCGAGGATGAAGACGTAGCTGTCGCGGATCGTTCCCTCGTCGACCGCCCCGCCCGAGATGCGAACCGGAACGACCGCACTCGGGTGGATCGCGGTGAAGAGGTCGCGCCGGAACGTCTTGGCCACGACCAGCCATCGCACCGTCTTGATCGAACAGGTGGTCGAGCCCGCCATCCCGCCCATGAACATCCCGAGGAAGAGGACGTGACGTGCGCCCGTCGACCACGTGTCGAAATCCACCGTGGCGTAGCCCGTCGTGGTGATTATCGAGACCACGTTGAAGAGGGCGTGGCGCACCGTCTCCTCGGTGGTGGCGAACTGGCCGTCCAGCGCGAGCACGCCCGCGACGATGACCGCCGCGAACGCCACGACACCGATGTAGAACCTGAACTCCTCGCTCCCGCGGAGCCGGCTCGAATCGCCCTGGAGGAGGAAGTAGATCAGCACGAAGTTGGTCGCACCGACGATCATGAAGACGATGACGACCCACTGGACCGCGGGCGAGAACGCGCCGATGCTCGCGGCCTCGGGCGAGAACCCCGCGGTCGAGACCGTGGTGAGGGCGTGGGCGACCGCGTTGTAGAGGGTCATGTTCGGCGCGAGGCCAACGAGTCGGAGCCCGAGCAGGACGAGCACCAACAGACCGGTCAGCCCGGCGTAGATGCCGCCGAGCAGCCGGGCGGTGCGGGCGATCCGGGGGGTGAGCTTCGTGACGTTCTGGTTCTGGGTTTCGGTCTCCATGAGCTGCGCGCCGCTGACCGAGAGGCCCGAGAGCACGCCGACCGCGAGCACCAGGATCCCGAGACCGCCGAGCCACTGGAGCACGCTCCGCCAGAGCAGTATCGACCGGGCGTGGATCTCGAACGACCCCACTACGGTCGCGCCGGTGGTCGTGATCCCGCTCATCGACTCGAACAGCGCGTTCGTCGGGTCGGCGAGCGTTCCGACGCCGGCGATCAGGAACGGCACCGCGCCGACGAGCGCGATCGAGAGCCACGCCAACGCCACCAGCAAGAACGCCTCGCGGGGACCCGGATCGCCGCGTTCGAGACGTGAGAGCCCGACCCCGACGACGAGCGACCCGGTGGCCGGGATCACGAACGGCGCGATGGGCTCGCGGTAGAGGAGGGCGACGACGGCGAGGACGGCGAGCGGACCGGCGAGCGCCGTCAGGACGCGGCCGAGCAGGTTCGCACTGGTTCGGAGGTCGACCCGGACCGGCATCTATACCCGCGCCGCGACCGCGTCGATCGAGCGAGTTTCGACGAACAACACGACGTGGTCGCCGACCTCGATCACGGTGTCGCCCCGTGGGATGACGTAGCGGCCGTCGCGCGTTATCGCCCCGATCGTCACGCTCTCCGGGAGGTCGGCGGCGGAGTCACGGATCGGCCGGTCCGCGAGGACGCTCTCGGCGTCGACCTCGATCTCGAGCACCTCTGCCCGGTCGTCGTCGATGATGGCGACGTTCTCGGTCTGCCCCTCGCGGCTGAACCGGATGATCTCCTCGGCCGTCGCGTCGCGCGGGTTGATCGCCGCGTCGACGCCGACCGCCTCGAAGAGAGTGGCGTACTGGGCGGTCTCGACGAGCGCGATGGTTCTGTCGACGCCGATCCGGTCGGCGAGCAGCGAGGCGAGCAGGGTCTTCTCGTCGGAGTCGAGCGCCGCGACCACCACGTCGGCCTCGTCGATGTGTTCGCGCGCGAGGAACTCGCGGTCGGTCGCGTCGCTCGACAGCACGGTGGTGTGGGGCAGGCGCTCGGCGAGTTCGCGGGCGCGCTCGGGGTCGCGCTCGATGAGCCGCGGGTGGAGACCGCGGTCCTCGAGGATCACGGCGGTCTGGAGGGCGACCTCGCTGCCGCCGACCACCACGACGTCCTTGCCCTCCCCCTGCTGGTCCGGCGTGAGCTCGCCCGCGAACGCCCGGATACCTTCGGGGCTACCGATCGCCACCAGATCGTCGCCGGCGGCGAGCGTCGTCGCGCCCTTCGGGATGATGACCTCGTGTTCCCGGAGCACCGCCGCGAGCGTGACCTCGTCGAACCGGTCGACCTCCGCCACGGTGCGGTCCACGAGCGGGCTCTCCGGGGGGAGCGAGAACTCCGCCATCAACACGCTCCCGTCGGCGAAGGTGTCGACGTCGCGCGCCGCCGGGAGGCCGATGACGCGGGCGACGGTCTCGGCGGCCAGCAGGTCGGTCGAGACCATGAAGTCGACGCCGAACGCGCCGCCGGCCTCCTGCCAGGTGTCGAGGTGGGTGGTGCCGCGCACCCGTGCGACGGTGAACGCGTCGCTCACGGTCTTCGCGGCTGCGCAGGTGACGATGTTGGTCTCGTCGTCGTCGGTGCTCGCGATCACCATGTCCGCCCGCTCGACGTCGGCCTCGCGGAGGGTCGGGAGCGCCGCCCCGTTGCCCTCGATGGCGAGCACGTCGTAGGAGTACATCAGGTTCTCGACGCGGTCGTCGTCGATGTCGACCACGACGACCTCGTGGTTGGCATCGAGGTTCGCCGCGATCGTCGAGCCGACCTGGCCGGCCCCGACGATTATCACCCGCATCTACCGCAGCCCTCGCTCATGGCCGTGTCTCGGGGGGTGTCGATAAGTGGATTCCCCTTTCTACTCTCCGCCGGTGCCCGCGACCGCCTCGGGGAGTTCGTGGCGTTCGATCGGGAGTCCGAGTTCGTCGAGGGCGGTCTCGACGTGTTCGTCCTTCGCGTACTCCGCACCGGCCTCGACCCGGGCGCGCTGGGCCGCCGCGAGCACCTCGCCACGGCGGTCGTCGGGGATGTCGTACTTGTCCGTCGCGAGTTCGATCGTGAGGCCGTTGTGGTCGTGGGTGTAGAGCGAGTGGAACACCCCGCGGTCGAACTCGTTGTAGCGGTGGCCGATCCCGTCGAGGGCCTCCTTGGTCTCGACGAAGCGGTCGGGCGCGATGGAAAAGGCAAGGTGGTGGACCGCGCCGATCCCCGGTCGCTGGGGGCCCTGGTGGGAGTCGTACTCGTCGGAGACGAAGAAAGTGAGCATCCGACCGTCGCCCGTATCGAAGAACAGGTGAGTCATCTCGGGGGCGTCGAGGTTGGGCTGGCGGAGCACCAGCGGCATCCCGAGGACGTCGCGGTAGAACTCCACCGTATCCTCCTCGTTGCTCCCGATGAGGGTGACGTGGTCGGTGCCCGTGGTGCGGAGGGTGCTCTCCGGCAGCTCGGCGGTGACGTCGGTATCGTCCATACCGAAACTACGCTCTCCGGGTACTTGAGCCTGTGTCTCGGAACAGTGACAGCGTACGGCGGTTCCGGCAGTCATAGCGGGAAAGGTCGGCGTCTCGGCGAGCGCGGTGCGGGCCTGGTGGATGAAGGGCGACGGCGCGAGCGAAGCGAGCGCCGGAGGGCTTCGGCGGCGCGGCTGCGGTGCGGAGGCGGAGCGGGTGCGGAAGCGGTCGGCGGATGCGGGAGGGAAGTGGTTGTACCGCGAGTGAGCCGAAGGCGAACGAGCGGGCGCGAGGGTGACCAACGGGAACCCGACGCGCTTTTGATCCACATTTTGCCAGGGAGGCCGCTTCGCGGCCTCCCTAGCAAAAGGTGGGTATTAGTCACTCGCGGGCCGGTCGGCGCGCGAGTGACTAATAC
>NZ_QZWE01000029.1:0-43715 GCF_003602035.1 Halococcus sp. IIIV-5B
CCCGAAACCCACCCGCGGTCCGGGTCTGCCGGTAGACGCGTTCCCCGAGCCGGCCGCTGACGTGGTACCAGAGGACGTAGGTCACAACCCCGAACGGGACTGCGATGACGAGCACCACGGGACTGTAGACGAAGCCGAGGATCGCCAGGACGACGGTGAGTCCCGCGAAGACCGACACGAGACCGACCAGGAGCCGCGGTGCGCTCACGGCCGGCCTTGGGTGCCGAACGGCCTAAACCTCTCGCCACAGATTCAAGACGTTCGACCCCTAAATCGAACCATGAGCGTCGCTTCCCTGTGTGCAGTGTGCGAGAGCCGCGAAGCCGAGCGCACCTGCGACCGCTGCGGCCGCGGCGTCTGCGCGCAACACTACGACGACGCGTTCGGGCTCTGTCTCGACTGTGGGGACAGCGCGGGCTCGGGGGGTCCCGGCGGCCCCAGCGATCCCGACGGAACCGGTCGGGACGACGTCGGCGACAACGTGCAGTTCTGACTCCCGACCGGGTCGACCATCGGTTCGCCCGTCCGCGAACGACGGCCCGGCGTTTCGCTGGTTTCGCAGGCAGCAGCCTTTTACTTTATCTCCGCTGGGGGTACGTATGACGGAAACCCTCGGCCATCTCGGGATGGCGCTGATCTTCCTCGCCCCGGCGTGGCTGTTCATCGATGAGAAGCGTACGGCAGCTCTGTTCATCGCCGCCGGCTTCTGGTTCGGTCCAGTCCCGGACGTCGACACCTACCTCTCGGAATGGTTCCCGAACGAGATCCACCACCACGGCGTGGTTCACACCCTCCTCGCCGTCGTCGTCATGACCGCGATTCTCGGTCCGATCCTCGGCTGGCTGCTCAAGCGCGTCTTCGGCGGGACGAGCTGGTTCTCGAAGAAAGCGAGCCAGCGCGCCACCTGGATGGGTGTGATCGCCGTCGGGGCCGCGCTGACCTCCCACCTGTTCGCGGACATCCTCTCGGCTCCCGACATCTCGACCCGGATCGAGCCGCTCTGGCCGGTGGTCCAGGGGCCGATCGCGTACGTCGACGTGCTCTACTACGACTCGATCTGGGCCACGGTCGGGCTGTTCGTCCTCGGGTTGCTGGCCAACGCCGTCTTCTTCGCCTGGCGAACCCAGCGCGGTGCCCCGATGGGCTCGGCGACGCAGGGGTAGGACTATCGGAACTCGTTGAGCCGGCGCTTGAGTCGCTTGGCCGCCTCGCCGGCCGCCCCCGCGAACTGCTCGCCCTCGCCCGCGAAGGTGATCCCCCGCGAGGAGTTCACCAGCCCGACACCGCTCGCGAGCCCGTACTCGACGGCGGCCTCGCTATCCCCACCCTGCGCGCCCACGCCGGGGACCAGGAACGGCAGGTCGGGCGCGATCTCACGCACGCGTTCGAGTTCCTCCGGTGTCGTGGCTCCGACTACCAGTCCCACGTTGTCGTACTCGTTCCAGCCACTAGCGAGCCGTGCGACGCGCTCGTAGAGTCGTTCGTCACTGGCGAGTTCGAGGTCCTGGAGGTCACTCCCGCCTGGGTTCGAGGTCCGACACAGCACGAACACGCCGGCGTCTGTCTGCGAGAGGAACGGGTCGAGCGAATCCCGGCCGAGGTAGGGGTTGACGGTGATGGCGTCCACGGTGTCGAGTATTTGGGCATATTGGCGGGCGGTGTTGCCGATGTCGGCGCGTTTGGCGTCGAGGAGAACGGGTACATCCTTGCCGTGGGCGTAGGCGACGAGTTCGCGGAGCGCGCGCCAGCCATCCGGGTCCTCGTAGAAGGCGGCGTTCGGCTTGTAGCACGCGGCGTGCTCGTGGGTCGCGTCGATGATCCGGCGGGCCCAGGCCCACCGCGGGAGGTCGTGGTCGGCGAGGTGGTCGGGCAGCCGGTCTGGGTCGGGGTCGAGACCCACCGAGAGCACGCTGTCGGCGGTCTCGATGCGTGCGGCGAGTCGCTCGAAGAACATGGTCGGTACTCGGAACCCGCCGGCCTACCGTTTTCGGCTCGTCCGCCACACTGATACCCCCCGGCTCCATCCTGTGCGTATGCCAGTCACGGCGGTCGCGTTCGACCTCGATTACACCCTCGCGGTTCCCGACCGCGACCGCCAGACGCTCCTCGACGACGCCACCGAAGCGGTCGGTGCGCCCCGGTTCTCGCGCGAGGCCTACCTCGACGCCCATCGTCGGCACCTCACCAACGAGACGCGCGAGGCGATCTTCGCCGACCTCCTCGGCGAGGACAGTACTGTGTCGGCGGCGGCGCTCGCCGACGCCTATCGCGACACGATCGAGGAGGCGCTCGTGCCGGTCGCGGGGGCCGAAGCCCTCGTCACCGACCTCAAGGGGACCTATCGCGTCGGGCTCCTCACCGACGGCCCGGTCCGCGCCCAGCAGGCCAAACTCGACGCGCTCGGGTGGGCCGACCTGTTCGATTCGGTGGTGATAACGGGCTCGCTCGCCGCGGGCAAACCCGACGACCGCGCCTTCGCGGCCATCCTCGACAGGCTGTCGAGCGCGCCCGACGAGACGGTGTACGTCGGCGACCATCCCGAGGCCGACATCAGGGGTGCCAACGCCGCGGGGCTCTACACCATCCAGATCCTCGACGGGAGCGACGCCGTCCCCGAGGCCGACGCCAGCATCGAACGCGACGCGCTCGCCGACGACCTCCCCGGACTCATCGAGGGACTGTAGCTCCCCCCTTCCCCACTCCTCAGTCCTCGCGGAGTTCGCCGAGCGCGCGCTCGGCTACCTCGCCCACGTCGACCCCGCGGCGGCGGGCGTAGACCACCGCGGCGGCCTCGATGGTGAGCCCGAGCGAGCCCTGGAGTCGGTTTATCTCGGCGACGGCGGTTCGTTTTTCGGTGCCGTCGGCCACAACGCTGTCGAGCACGCGCTCGAACGTCGAGCGCTGTCGGAGGAGGTCCTCGCTCGGGACGAACCCGTCGGGGATCGTCACCTCGTCCGGGTCGAAACCGGGTTCGAGGCCGGCGTCGGTGCGTTCGAGGAGGCCCTCGCCGACCGCGACGTCCGCGAGGCGTTTGGCCTGGTCGGGCGAGAACCAGTCCCGGTCGAGCGAGAGCGCCACCACGAACTCGCTCTCGGCGAGTTCCATCTCCCCGCGACCCAGAAACGGTGCGGCGACGGCGCTCCGGAGACTCACACGGGAGGGCCACGGTCGAGCGGCCTAAAGGCTCCGGTAGACCCGCATCGAGCGATTCAAATAGCGCGCTCGTCGTGTGGGAGGTATGAAAGACCAAGGACGCTCGACGAAGAAGCGGACGGGCGGGCGACGACGACCGACGCACGGCAAACGCAAGCACCAGCTCGGCAGCGAGGGCACCGAGACCCGCGTCGGCGAGCCGAAGCTCAAGACCGTCACCTCGCGTGGTAACACGACGAAGGTCCGGGCGATCGCGACCGACCGCGCCACCGTCGCCGTCGACGGCGAGACCCGAAGCACGACCATCGAGAACGTGGTCGAGAACCCCGCGAACCCGAACTACGTCCGACGGAACATCGTCACGAAGGGCGCGCTGGTCGAGACCGGCGAGGGCGCGGCCCGCGTGACCTCCCGCCCCGGCCAGGACGGGCAGGTCAACGCCGTCCTCGAAGAGTAACCGACCGAAACCGAATTTTGCGGCCCGGCGGCTGCGGGGCGGTGCGGCCGCCGTGCGGGTGCGGCCGCTGGGTGGTTGTGGTGCGGTCCTGACGTCTCGGCGAGCGTCAGCGAGCCGAGGCTCAGGAGAGCTGTGCTCTCCTGGTGGATGAAGGGCGAGACTGCGAGCAAAGCGAGCAGTCGAGGGCTTCGGCGGTTGCGGTGCTGTGCGGTTTGCGGAGGTGGTCGCGGTGCTGTGCGGAGTTGGTTAGTGGTTGTACCGCGAGTGAGGCGGAGCCGAACGAGCGGCAGTTTTTAGTCCGCCGGAAGACGCGAAGCGTCTTCCGAGCCTTGCTTCGCGATGCTCAGCAAGACAGGTTTTGGGGCGGGGGAATCGCGCTCGCTTCGCTCGCGCTCAACCCCCGCCCCAAAAAGTGGGTGCTCAGAACGAGAGGTTGTTCTCCATCCCCTCGGTGGCCTCGTCGAGGCCGTCGCGGGTGGCCTCGGTCGTGTGGTCTTCGAGGTCGGCGTCGAGGTAGATCTCGTCGAAGGCCTCCCGGAAGCGGTCGCCGACCGCGCGGCGCTCGGCCCAGGTTTCGAGCACCCGACCGTAGCGCCGGACCGTCGATTCCGCGACGTCGAACTCCTCGGCGACCGCCGCGACGTCGGTCCCGTCTTCGAGCCGCTCGCGGAGGGTGTCGAGGTCGAACGGCGCTTCGACGTCGTCGTCCCGAAAGAGGTGGAGGTCCATCCGGGCCTGGAAGACGGTGTGGCGCGATTCGTCGACCGCGTCGGCGAGTTCGGCGTCGCCATCGTCCTCGTAGAACCCGCGGACGATGGCGACGAGCCCCTCGCGGTCGAGGTCGGTCGTGAACTCGTAGCGCTCGTCCATCGCCGCGACCACCTCGGCGGTGCGCTCGTCTGGCGAGCCCTCGGGTGCGATCGCCCCCCGCTCGTCCTCCTGAGGCTCGGTGACGCTCGACGCGTCGGTGACCTCCATGAAGATGTCCCGGAGCTCCTCGGTTTTTTCGTCCATTGCCACGCGAACGAAGCGTCTGACACCGGCGAATAAAAACCCACCGGCGACCCGAACCCGAGTTCGTCAACCAGACTTATTAGAGGGGTTGACGAAGGGTCGCTATCGTGAGTACGCGAACCACCGACACCGAACTCGTCGGCGACGAGACCGCGGCCAACCTCGCGCGGGCGGCGCTGTTCGCGGCATTGCTGGGGGCTTTCGCCTACGTGGCGTTCCCGTACCCTCTCTCGCCCGCGCCCGTGACCCTGCAGGTCCTCGGGGTGTTCCTCGCGGGCCTGTTCTGTGGCCCGGTTTGGGGGGCGGCGGCCTGTGGGCTCTACCTCCTCGCGGGCGCGCTCGGCGCGCCGGTGTTCGCGCTCGGGACCGCGGGATTCGGGGTCCTCCTCGGCCCGACCGCGGGCTACCTCTGGTCGTATCCCCTCGGCGCGGCAGTCATCGGCGGCCTCGCCTACGGGCGGTCGGCGGTCGACCCCGGTCGAGTGGGGCTCGTTCGGCTCGTCGTCGCGCTCGTCGCCGGCATCGTCGTGATCTACACCTGTGGGACCCTCGGACTGATGGCGACCCAGCAGCTCGGGCCCGTCGAGGCGTTCCTGACCGGCGCGGCGGCGTTCCTGCCGGCCGAGGCGCTGAAGGCGGCTGCCGCGGTCGGGATCGTCCGGAGCGACGCGCTCGTGACCGAATGATCGAGACCCGCGATCTCGTCTATCGCTACGGGAGCGACGAGGACGATCGACCGGCGGTCGACGGCGTCTCGCTCACCATCGACGACGGCGAGTTCGTGGTGCTCGCGGGCCCCAACGGCTCGGGAAAGACGAGCCTGGTGCGGTTGTTCAACGGGCTGCTCACGCCCGATTCGGGGTCCGTCGCGGTCAACGGAGTACCGGTGGCCGAGGACCTCGTGGCCGCTCGGAGCACGGTGGCGATGACGTTTCAGGACCCGAAGGACGGTTTCGTCGCTGCGACGGTCGGCGCGGACGTCGCGTTCGGGCCGGAGAACCTCGGGCTCCCGCGGGAGACGATCGACCGGCGGGTCGAGCGGGCGCTCTCGGCGGTGCGGCTGGCGGGGCGCGAGGACGACCGGATCGACCGGCTCTCGGGTGGCGAGCAGGCCCGGGTCGCCATCGCGGGCGCGCTCGCGATGGATCCCGACCATCTGGTGCTCGACGAACCGTTCGCGGGGCTCGACGAGCCCGCGCGGGCGTCGGTTCTCGACAGGCTGGCCGCGCTATCGGCCGACGGGACGAGCATCGTGGTCGTGACACACGACCTCCGCGACCTCCTCGCGCTCGCCGACCGGGTGGTGGTGCTGCGCGATGGCCAGGTCGCGCTCGACGCCGCACCCGAGAACGTCCGCGACCGACTGGCGGGGCTCGGCGTACGGGTTCCGGCCCGCGGTGCGGACCCGTGACGCTGGCGTACGAACCCGGCGACTCGGTGGCGCATCGGCTCGATCCGCGGACGAAGCTCGCCGTTCAGGTCGGGTTCGCGGTCGCGGCGTTCGCCCACACCACCCCGCGCGGGCTCGCCGTCGCGACCGGCATCACGGCCGTCGCCCTCCTCGCAGCGGCCACCTCGCCGGTCGAAGCCGTGGCCGAGGTGCGATACGCGCTCCCCTTTCTCGTCGCCGGGCCGGCCGTCGCGGCGCTCACGCTCGGGCCGCCGTGGGTCGCGCTCGCCGAGGCCGGCGGCCCGGCACTGGCGAGCTACCGGGTCCTGCTCGTCCTGGTGGTGAGCACGGCCTACGTCCGGACGACGCCGGTCCGGGACTCGCGCGCCGCGATCCAGCGGACGATCCCGGGCCGGACGGGTCGGCTGCTCGGGGTCGGCGTGGCGCTGGTCTTCCGGTTCTTGCCGGTGTTGGTGGCCGACCTCAAGGGCGCGCGAACGGCGATGCGGGCGCGTCTCGGCACCGAACGCTCGCTGGTCGAGCGGATGCGGATAGTCGCCGCCGCGGGCGTCGGGCGGGCGTTCGGCCGGGCGGACCGACTGGGACTCGCCCTTCGTGCCCGGTGTTTCGCGTGGAACCCGACGCTTCCGGCCCTCCAACTCTCCTGGCTCGACGGTCCCGCGCTCCTTATCGCGGGTGGTTTGCTCGTGTGGGCGGCGCTCTGACGCCCACTGGATATATGCCCGTCGACCCCGAAGCCCGCGCATGGTGCTCGACGCAGCTGACTGGGAGGTTGCCGACCCGACCAGCGACGTCATCACGCAGGTCCGGGACGTCCTCACCGACGACGAAACCCGCGCCTACTGCGTCGACGACTTCTTTCGCGACGCCGGCCCGGAGTCCGAGGGGTTCGAACCCCTCGCCACGCTGCTCGAAGCCCTCGACTGGCAGGTCTCGAAACAGCGCTCGGAGGTCCTCGTCGAGATGGCGCTCGAAACCCTCGTCTCGCGCGACGTGGCGGAGAAACGCGTGCGCCAGGAGGACGGCGACGCGGTCGCGTACTACCGCGCCGCGTGACGGCTCCAGGGGAGCCGTCCCCCCGCTGTTGCCAAGATTTAACCCCGGCGGTCGATACGCTAACAGTAGTAAATGATACATCCACTCCAGGCCGGAACCGTCACCCGGGAGACGTTCTGGCTGGTGGGCCCGGTGGGGAAGGCGGTGTTCTACTTCCTCGCGGCGCTCGCGGTCGTGCTCTTCCTCTACGGGGTCTACGACCGGTTCGCGCGCTATGCACAGGGGCCCGACGACGCCTTCGCGCGACTCGACGACCTCCCGGGTCGGGTGGTGAGCGCCGCGAGCACAGTTTTGTCGAACCGCAACCAGTTCGACCGCGACCTCTACGGCGGGCTGATGCACACCTTCATCATGTGGGGGTTTCTCACCCTCCTGATCGGCACCACCATCCTCGGGATCGACATGGACGGCTACCGGCTCGTGACCGGGCTGCTCGGCGAGGAGCAGTCCTTCTTCGTCGGCGATTTCTACCTCTCGTACTCCCTGATAATGGACGCGCTCGGCTTCCTGTTCATAGTGGGACTCGGCATGGCGATCTATCGTCGGCACGTCGTCCGCACCGACCGCCTCTGGAGCCGTCACACCAGCCTCGAAGACGGGACGTTCGTCTGGGTGCTCTTCTTCCTCGGCGTGGGTGGCTACCTCCTCGAAGGGTTGCGGATTCTCGCGACCGGCTTCCCGAGCTTCGAGACGGTGAGTTTTGTGGGATGGTTCGTCGCGGACGCCCTCCGCGCCGCCGGCGTCTCCGAGAGCCTCGCGACGACTCTCTATCCGGCGGCGTGGTGGTCGCACTCGCTCCTCGCGCTCGGGTTCGTCGCGTGGGTCCCCTACGCCAAACCGTTCCACATGATCTCGAGCTTCGCGAACGTCGTGACCCGCGACGAGAAGGCCGGGGTTCGCCTTCCGGGGGTGCCCGCTGACGCCGCACCCGACGAGATCGGCTTCACCGAAGTGGAGGACATGTCCTGGCGACAGCGCCTCGACCACGACGCCTGCACCAAGTGCGGCCGGTGTTCGTCGGTCTGCCCCGCGAAGGCGTCGGGCCGCCCGCTCGATCCCCGGAACGTGATCCTCGACCTGAAGAACTACCGGGAGTCCGTGGACGCGGGCGGCGAGACGAAGGACATCGTGGCCGACGGCGGCACGAGCGTGATCGACTCCCGGACGATGGAGTCGTGTATGTCGTGTATGGCCTGTATGGACGCCTGTCCGGTGGACATCGAACACGTCCCGCAGTTCACGGAGATGAACCGCCGGCTGACCGAGATGGGCGAGATGGACGACAATGTGCAGGAGACCATGATGGACGTCTTCCAGCAGGGCAACTCGTTCGGGGACCCGGAACGCAAACGCCCCGACTGGGTCGAGAAACTGGACTTCGAGGTGCCCGACGCCCGCGATGGCCCTGTCGAGTACCTCTGGTACGTCGGCGACTATCCCTCCTACGACGAGCGCAACCGGCGGGTAGCGCGCTCGCTCGCGACCATCCTCGAACATTCCGGGGTTTCCTACGGGATCCTCTACGAGGACGAACAGAACGACGGCAACGACGTCCGGCGCGTCGGTGAAGAGGGACTGTACGAAATGCTTGCCGAGGACAACGCCGCCGCGTTCGAGGAGTGTGAGTTCGAGAAACTGGTCTGTACCGACCCCCACAGCTACAACACGTTCGAAAACGAGTACCCGGAACTCGACGGCGTCGAGTGGAATTCGGATGGCGAGATCGACGTCCACCACTACACCCAAGTCGTTCAGGAACTCGCACAGTCGGGAAAGATCGACCTCGCGGGGACCGAACTCGACTACACCGTCACCTACCACGACCCGTGCCACCTCGGCCGAATGAACGACGAGTTCGAAGCTCCCAGGGACTTGATCCAGCGGACGGGCTGTACGCTCGACGAGATGCCCAGGAATCGGGCGAACTCGTTCTGCTGTGGCGGGGGTGGCGGCGGTCTCTGGATGGACTTCGACGAGGAGCCCAAACCCAGCGAGGAGCGCCTCCGGGAAGCCCTGGAGGACACGGATGCGGGGGCGGGAATCGAGAAGTTCGTGGTCGCCTGCCCGATGTGCATGACGATGTACGAGGATGGACGCAAGACCGGGAACTTCGAAGACCGGATCGAAATCGTCGGACTCTCCGAACTCCTCGCCGAGGCTATCGAGTCGGGTGGGCGGGCCACGGATTCGACCACGGCCGCGGGAACGGCGACCGCGGACGACTGATTCGGCCCGAGAACGGATTCAGAGCAGCCACTCGATGACGCCGAGCGAGAGCGCCGCGAGCGCGGTCTCGAAGACGAGGGTGCCGATCGCCGAGAGCACCACGAACTCCCGGGTTCGCATCTCGGCGAAGCCCGCGGGGACGGTGAGCATCCCGCGGGTGAACAGCAGTGAGTTGCTCACCGGGACGACGAGCGGGCCCCAGCGGTCGAACCAGCCGTCGAAGGTCGCGAGACGCTCGTCGCTCACCCGGAACCACCGCTTCTGGAGGAGCCACTCCCGGCCGCCGCGCTTCGCGAGCGTGAACAACGCGGTCTGCCCGATCGTCGCCCCGAGGACGGCGACCCCGATGATGGCGGCGATCTCGGGGATGGTTCCCCCCAGGAGCCCGATCGAGATCGGCACGATCGCCTCGCTCGGCATGAAGTACATCAACATCGCGCCTTCGAGCACGAACACGCAGAGCAGCGCGAGGAACGCGAACTCCGAATCGAGGAGATCCCGCAGGAGTTGCGGCATCTCGGCTATCTGGAGGACCGGCGCGATCATCGTCGGAGCTACTTCGGTGGCTCCTAAATCGTTTCCGTCACGCCGCGGGGGTTTTGGGCTCCGGGGCCCTCCACAGACCATGTCCGGTCCTCACCGCCCGCGCCGGCTCCGCCGCGACGGGCTCCGCGGCCTCGTTCGCGAAACCGACCTTCGGCCGACCGACCTCATCGCGCCGGTGTTCGTCGACGCCACGACCGACGAGCGGGTCCCAATAGAGTCGATGCCGGGTCACGAGCGCGTCCCCGTGAGCCAGGCCGCCGACCGCGTCGCCGAGGTCGAGGCGACCGGCGTCGAGAGCGTGATGCTCTTCGGGATCCCCGAATCGAAGGACGAACGCGGCACGCGGGCCTGGGCCGACGACGGCGTGGTCCAGCGCGCGCTCCGGCGGATCACGGCGGAAACCGACGTCTTCGCCATCACCGACGTCTGTCTCTGTGAGTACACCGAACACGGCCACTGCGGGGTGCTCACCGACGAGGCGCACGAGCGGTGGGACGGGGCCGCGAGCGACGGCGGGATGGCGACGACCGACGGGCGGCCCGACCTCACCGTCGACAACGACGCGACCCTCGACCTCCTGGGGAAGGTCGCCGAGAGCCACGCCGCGGCGGGGGCGGACATGGTCGCGCCGAGCAGCGCGACCGACGGCATGGTGGGTGCCATTCGAGGCGCGCTCGACGGCGCGGGCTACGAGGACGTCCCGATCATGTCCTACGCCGCGAAGTACGAGAGCGCGTTCTACGGGCCCTTCCGCGACGCCGCCGACGGGGCCCCCGCCTTCGGCGACCGCCGGCACTACCAGATGGACCCCGCGAACGCGCGCGAGGCGCTCCGCGAGGTCGACCTCGACGTCGAGGAGGGTGCGGACGTGCTGATGGTCAAACCCGCCCTGCCGTATCTCGACGTGGTCCGGCAGGTCCGCGACCACACCGACTACCCGGTGGCGGCCTACAACGTCTCCGGCGAGTACGCGATGCTCCACGCCGCCGCCGAGAAGGGCTGGCTCGACCTCGACGCGGTGGCGCTCGAATCGCTGCTGTCGATCAAACGCGCCGGTGCTGACCTGGTCCTCACCTACTTCGCCGAGACCATCGCCGACCGGCTCTGACCTCCGACCGGTCGAGCCATCCATGCGACACGTTGTGTCGGCGCGCGCGAGGCCGACAGGGTAGTACCCGATCGAATCGACGGATTCGGATCGAAACTTTCAGCCGGCGGAGCGCGGGCGTTTCCGATCGGACGGGACCTAATATGATATAGATATACTCCCATATTGAACATATGTTTACCGTATGTGGCTTGAACACTCCCCCACCAAGTGGAATATTTATATACTATCACTTCCAGACGTCTTCGCGTGATGGGGACCACGAACATGGTCAAAAAGACGGTCAATCCGAACGAACAGCTACCGATTTACGCTGACTCTGGGCAGGTGATCCGGAAATGACCGACGTGCTGCTCCAGTCCGGGCTCGACGTCGGGGTGCTCGCCGACGGGGTCAACAACGTCTGGGTGTTGACGGTGACCTTCCTGATCTTCTTCATGCACGCGGGCTTCGCGATGCTGGAGGCCGGTCAGGTCAGAGCGAAGAACGTCGCCAACCAGCTCACGAAGAACATGCTGACGTGGTCGCTCGGCGTCGTGGCCTTCTTCCTCGTCGGTGCAGCCGTCTCGACGATCGTGGCCGGTCTGACGAGCGGCAGCGGGGTCGATATCGGCGGGGCGTTCGGCAGCGTCATCGCGCCCGCGGACCCCACCGCGTGGGTCGGCTGGCTGTTCAGCGCGGTGTTCGCGATGACCGCCGCCACGATCGTCTCGGGTGCAGTCGCGGGGCGGTGTAAGCTCCGGGCCTACGTCACCTACACCTTCCTGCTCGCCGCGGTCATCTACCCCGTCGTGACGGGCGTCACCTGGGGCGGCGGCTTCCTCGCCGACTTCATGGGCGTCGGTTTCCACGACTTCGCGGGCGGCATGATCGTCCACGGCATGGGCGGCATCGCCGGCCTCACCGCGGCGTGGGTCATCGGCCCCCGGATCGACCGCTACAACGACGACGGCAGCGCGAACGTGATCCCCGGCCACTCGATGACGTTCGCGGTGCTCGGCACCCTCATCCTCTGTTTCGGCTGGTACGGCTTCAACGTCGGCACGGCGGCGACGGTGTTCACCGCCGAGAACGACACGCTCGCGCTCGGCGCGTTCGCGAGCACCGTCGGCCGGGTCGCGCTCACGACCACGCTCGCGATGGGGACCGGCGCGCTCGGTGCCGCCGGCGTCTCGTTGCTCAAGAGCGACAAGGTCGACACCCTCTTCGTCGCCAACGGGATGCTCGCGGGCCTCGTGGTCATCACCAGCGTCACGGACGCCGTGACGTGGTGGGGGGCCATGATCCTCGGGCTGCTCGCGGGCGGCCAGCTCCCGATCGTCTTCGCGTTCGTCGAGAAGCGCCTCAAGATCGACGACGTCTGTGCGGTCTACCCGGTCCACGGCTCGGCCGGCGCGATGGGCGCGGTACTCTTCCCGTTCTTCGCGGTGGGCGGCTTCTCCGTCACGCAGCTCATCGTCCAGATCGTCGGCGTCACCGTCATCGGCGGCTGGACGATCCTCGCGACCGCGGCGGTCTTCTACGCGTTCAAGGCGGCCGGCCAGGCGCGGGTCACCCCCGAGCACGAACGCAACGGGCTCGATAGCTCCGAACACGGTGTCGACACCTACCCCGAGTTCGGCTTCGGCGACTCGGGCGGCCCCGTCGCCGACGGCGGGACGGTCCGCTCGATCGACGACGAGAAGATCCGGACCGACGGTGGTGAACCCGAACCCAACGGCGGGGAGCTCAAGATGATCACCGCCGTCGTCCGCCCGGAGAAACTCAACGCAGTGAAGAGCGCGCTCTCGGAGGCCGGCGCGCCCTCGCTCACGGTGACGAACGTCTCCGGCCGGGGCAGCCAGCCGGTCACGAAGGGCCAGTGGCGCGGCGAGGAGTACACCGTCGACCTCCACCAGAAGGTCAAGATCGAGTGTGTGGTCGCCGAGATCCCCGCCTCGGACGTGGTCGACGCCATCGTCGAGCGGGCTTCGACCGGCGAACCCGGCGACGGCAAGGTGTTCGTCACCCCCGTCGAGGACGCGGCTCAGATCCGAACCGGGACACACGGACCGGACGCGGTCTAAACACCCACTTTTTTAGACGGGGGAATCGCTCGCCTTCGGCTCGCTCAACCCCCGTCCAAAAACCTGGACTAAAAAGGCCGCTCGCTCGGCTTCGCCTCGCTCGCGGTACAACCACTAACCGCCCCGTACCGAAACCACTCCGCACAGCAACCGCTCCCGCCGAAGCCCTCGTTCACGCCTCCGGCGTTCACTCGCCCTTCATCCGCCAGGACCGCACCGCCCCGCCACCGCAGTCTCGGCTCGCTACCGCTCGCCGAGACCGTTCCACAACCGCACCGCCGCCGCCGCGCGGCGGCTCACTCGAAGTAGGCCTTGTAGGCTTCGAGGGTCTCCTCGATGTCCTCGTCGGTGTGCGCGTCGCTCACGAACTGGGACTCCATCTGGTTCGCGGTCAGCAGGATTCCCTGGTCCAGCATCGCGGGTCTGAACAGCCGGTCCCAGCGGTCGGTCTCGGCGTCTGCGACGTCCGCACCGGTCTTGGGACACCGCTCGAAGCGTGCACAGTCGGGTTCCTGCCGACAGCCCGCCCGGCAGGAATCACTCACGCCCCCCGACCCGCCGCGGGTGAAGACAAGCTTGAACATGCTCTCGGTCCCGAGCACTGTGTAGCCCGGCGCGCGCTCGTCGACGATATCGGTAATGCCCGACCGGAGCTTTTCTCCCAGTCGGTTCACGTGGTCGTAGACGTCGTTCTCGGCCGCGTAACGCAGGGTTTCGAGCCCCGCCGCCATCGCCATCGGGTGCCCCGAGTAGGTTCCGGACTGGAAGACGTCCCCTGACGGCGTGAACGACTCGATTATCTCGGCCGGGCCGCCGATCGCACCCGCCGGCAGGCCGCCGCCGATGATCTTCGCGAACGTCGTGAGGTCCGGTTCGATATCGAACTTCCCCTGAGCGCACTGGAGGCCCCCGACGCGGAAGCCCGTCATCACCTCGTCGAAGACCAGCAACGCGCCGTGTTCGTCGCACAACTCGCGCAGGCGGTCGTGATAGCCCTCGACCGGGAGCACGCTCGCGGTGTTCCCGAGCAGAGGTTCGGTGAGCACCGCCGCGATCTCGCCCTCGTGGGCCTCGAAGACGGCTTCCAGGCTCTCGGTGTCGTTGAACGGCACCGGGATGGTCTCGGCCGCGAAGGACTGCGGGATCCCCGGTGAGGAGGGCCGCGGCGCGTCCGGCGAGCCCTCGACCAGCGTCGACTCCTGGGCCCCGTGATAGCCACCCTGCATCACGACGACCTTGTCACGGCCGGTGTAGCCCCGCGCGAGCCGGACCGCCGACACCGTGGCTTCGGTGCCCGAGTTCACGAACCGGAGCATCTCGACGCTCGGCACGTGGCGCGCGACGAACTCCGCGAGTTCGACCTCGACCTCGGTGGGTGTGCCGTACATCGGCCCCGCGCTCATGTGGGACTGGACCGCCGCGCGGACCGACTCGGGGAGGTCGTGACCCAACAAAAGCGGGCCGTAGCCCATCACGTAGTCGATGTAGCGGTTGCCGTCGGCGTCGATCAGATGCGATCCGTCGCCGCGCTCGGCGAACGCGGGGTAGGGCTGGGTCGCGCGCACCGAGGAGTTCACACCGCCGGCCAGCACGGGGAGGGCGCGGTCGTAGAGGTCGCGCGAGCGCTCGCGGTTCATGTCCCGGAGTACGACAGGGGACGGAATGTAACTGTCGAACGGCGATACGTTCCGACCCGCCGCCCCACCGTCCTCGCCCTTTCGGGTGATCTACTTCGTGAGGACTGACCGCGCCGGATAAGTGCGGCCGGGCCCAACCGCGACCATGCGATACCGGAAACTCGGGGGCTCGAACGTCGAGGTCAGCGAGGTCGGCTTCGGCGCGTGGACCGTCGGCACCGACTGGTGGGGCGACCGGAGCGAGCGCGAGAGCATCGAGATGCTTCGTCACGCCGCCGATCGGGGGATCACCTTCTTCGACACCGGCGACGTCTACGGCCACGGTCGGAGCGAGGAGCTCGTCGGCCAGGCGTTCGCCGACCGCCGCGACGAGGTCGCCATCGCCACCAAAGTCGGCTACGACTTCTACAACAACCCGCAGGCCGGCCACGGCGAACTTCCGAAGGTCATCACGCCCGAGTACATCCACGAGTCGGTCGAGAAGAGCCTCGACCGGCTCGACACCGACCACGTCGAACTCCTCCAGCTCCACAACGCGAACGTCGACGAGGTGGACGAGGACATCCTCGAAGCCCTCGACGAACTCAAGGAAGAAGGAAAAGTCGAAGCGCTCGGCTGGGCGCTCGGGCCCTCGATCGGCTGGCTCGCGGAGGGCGACGCGGCGATCGAGAACGAGTTCGACGCCGTCCAGGTGGTGTTCAACCTCTTCGAGCAGGTACCGGGTAAGCACTTCATCGAGACCATCGAGGACCTCGACACCGAGACCAGCCTCGTCCCGCGGGTGCCCCACTCCTCGGGGATCCTCAACGAGCAGGTCACCCCCGAGACCGAACTCGACGCCGGCGACCACCGGGGCTTCCGGCCCGACGAGTGGTACGACACCGGCTGGGAGAAGGTCGAACAGCTCCGATTCCTCGAACGCGACGGCGAGCGCACGATGGGCCAGGCCACGATCCAGTGGCTGCTCGCCCACGACGCGGTCGCCTCGGTGACGCCGACCTTCCGCACCGCCGCCGACATCAACGAGTGGGCCGCCGCGCCGGAGACCCCCCGACTCTCGGACGAGGAGTTCGAACGGGTCGCGGAGCTCCACGCGAACGACTACGGCATCACCCGCGACGACGGGATGCACGGCTTCCGGTCGTCGGTCGACGGCGCGGACCTCGACGCCGTCGGCGCGAAGTACGCTGGCGACTGACCGGTCGAGCGGATGTTCGGCACGGCCGCGACCGACTCCGCGACTTTTCCGTCGTTTCGCCGGCACCATCGCTCTTCGGTCTCGATTCTATCCGGTCACAACGCGCGAAAAAACGGTGGGGTCGGCTTATATGACGCGGTTCTGGAGGTAGTCGAGGTGTTTCGCGTTGTAGACGATCTTGACTTCGTCGGCCGCCGGCGACCCGATGCAGGTCAGGCGGACGTTGCGGTCCTCGACTTCCTCGTCCGAGAGGATCTGCTGCATGTCCATGTCGATCTCGCCCTCTTTGAGGATCGACGCGCAGTTCGCACACGCACCAGCGCGGCACGAGAACGGCCAGTCGTAGCCCTGTGCCTCGGCGGCTTCGAGGATGTACTCGGACTCGTTGACGTCGATGGAACCGTAATCCTCCTCGTCGAGTCCGGCGTCCGCGGCCTTCTCGAAGAGGTCGTCGTCCTCAACATCCCAGCCCTGGTCGTCGACCACTTCGTAGTTGACGTATTCTACGGTAGGCATCAATAGCTCGTTCTCCCCCAAAGGTGTTAGATGTTTTCGTTCCCGAATTCGGCTCGCCCAAACCTCAGCGCCGAGATCGAGGCTGATTCCGAGGTCCCGAATCGCGACCACGGCGCTGTCGGTCGTCCACCCGGAGCCGTCCGCCGCACATGCAGGGCGTTAAGGCCGCGCGACCGCCTACGCGACCCATGTACGATTCGTTCGAAGTCGTTCCCGCGGTCGATATCGAAGGTGGGCAGGTGGTCCAGCTCGTCGGCGGCGAGCGCGGTAGCGAGACCGCCTACGGCGACCCGGTCGAGGCGGCCGAACGCTGGGTCGCGGCGGGCGCGCGAACCCTCCACCTCGTGGACCTCGACGGGGCGTTCGACGGCGAGCGGCGCAACGCGACCGCGATCGAGCGGATCGTCGAGACCGTCGACGTCCCCGTTCAGCTCGGCGGCGGCATCCGGACCGCAGCCGACGCCCGCTCCCTCCTCGACGCCGGCGTCGACCGGGTGATCCTGGGGACGGCCGCGGTCGAGACCCCCGAGGTCGTCGCGGCGATCAGCGACACCCACCCCGAGAGCGTGGTCGTCAGTCTCGACGCCAGCGACGGCGAGGTCGTGGTCTCGGGCTGGACGGAGGGCACAGGAATAGACCCCGTCGAAGCCGCAGCGGGCTACGAGGAGCGCGGCGCGGCCGGGATCCTCTTCACCGACGTCGACGTCGAAGGCCGGCTCGAAGGCGTCCGCGCCGACCGTGTGCGCCGGCTCGCCGAGGCGGTCTCGGTCCCGGTCGTGGCGAGCGGCGGGGTCGAGACCCTCGACGACCTCGGAACCCTCCGCGACGCCGGCGCGAGCGCGGCCGTCGTCGGCACCGCGCTCTACGAGGGGCGGTTCACGCTCGAGGACGCCATCGCGGCGCTCGAAGGGGACTGAGCGCCACGCGACCGAGCAAAACCGCCTTATGCCCACTACGCCGAGGGCTCCCATGACCAGGCGTGCGACCGTCGAGCGCGAGACGGCCGAAACCACGATCGAGGTGACGCTCGCGGTCGACGGCGAGGGCGAGTCGACCACGGACACCGGGATCGGCTTCCTCGACCACATGCTGGACTCGTTCGCGAAACACGGCCTGTTCGACCTCGACGTCTCGTGTGACGGCGACCTCCACATCGACGACCACCACACGATCGAGGACGTCGCGATCGCGCTCGGGACGGCCCTCGACGAGGCGCTCGGCGACCGGGCGGGGATCCACCGGTTCGCCGATAGGCGAGTGCCGCTCGACGAGGCGGTCGCCGGGGTGGTGGTCGACGTCTCGGGTCGCCCGCTGTTCGAGTTCGAGGGGGAATTCTCCCAGGACCAAGTAGGAGAGTTCACGAGCGCGATGGCCCCCCACTTCTTCCGCTCGCTCGCGACGAACGCCAACCTGACCCTCCACACGGAGGTCGCCGGCGACAACGCCCACCACGAGATCGAGGCGCTGTTCAAGGCAGTTGCGCGGGCGCTCGATGACGCCACCCGACCCGACGACCGCCGCGAGGGGGCCCCGAGCACGAAAGGCACGCTCTGATGTTCGACGAGATCATGGCGAAGTTCGCGGGGAGCCCGGGCCAACAGGCCGTCGTCCGCCTCCTGCTCGAACGCGGCTTCTCGGTCAACGAGAGCGGGCGGGTGGTCTCGGGCGGGATCGAGATCCCGAACACCCAGGTCGCCGCGGAGGCCGGCGTCGACAGGCGCGTCGTGGACTCGACCACCGACGCGCTGCTGGCCGACGACGAACTCCGGCCCATCTTCCACAACATCTCGGCGGTGCCGAGTCTCCGCGACCTCGCGCCGGTGCTCGATCTGTCCGTCCTCACCGTCGAGGTCGCCGACGCGGAGGCCTCGGGGATCGTCGCCGCGGTCACGGGTGCGATCGCCGACCACGGAGTCTCGATCCGACAGACGATCAGCGAAGACCCGGAGTTCACCGACGTCCCGACGCTCTCGGTCATCACCGACGACCCGCTTCCGGGCGCGGTCCTCACCGAGATCCGGGAGATGGCGTTCGTCCGACGGCTCGAACTGGAGTGACCGAAACCTACCGAACCGTCGAGACCCGCGGCGAGGCCGCCTTCGAGGAGCGCGGCTCGCGGTTCGTCGGTCGTATCGCGCCGGTCGGGTCGGTCGACGAGGCGGAGGCGTTCATCGAGGGGATCGCGACCGACCACGCCGACGCGACCCACAACGTCCCCGCCTACCGGGTTCGGGCCGACCCGCTCCGTGAGTACGCGAACGACGACGGCGAGCCGGGCGGTTCGGCGGGCAAACCCGCGCTCACGGTGCTCCAGCGCGAAGAGCTCGAAAACGTCGCGGCCGTCGTCACCCGCTACTACGGCGGGACGAACCTCGGGGTCGGCGGCCTCGCGCGTGCCTACGCCCGCGCGGTGAAGGTGGCGGTCGAGGACGCGGGGGTCGTCGAGTCACGACCCCACGAGACGGTCGTCGTCGAGGTCGAGTACGACGACTCCGGCACCGTTCGCGGGATCCTCGAGAGCGCCGACGTCGAGTTCGAGGCGCGCTACGACGAACGCGTCGCGTTCCGGGTTCGGGTCCCGACGACCGAGAACGACGACCTCCGCGACCGACTCCTGAGCGCCACCAGCGGCCGGGCCGACATCGACGTGGAATAGTTCGGCCGGACGTTCTCTCGACCGCCGCCTCCGATCCGGACCGCGCGCCGGCCCAACCGGACCCCGAAAGGCCGATTCAGAGCCGCGAGAGCAGGACGTCGGGGTCCTCGATCCCCTCGATGAGCCGCTCCATGAACCGGTTCGCGGTCACGCCGTCGATGAGGCGGTGGTCGAAGGAGAGCGAGAGCGGGATTCTGGTTTGGACCTCGACCTCGCCGTCGACCGCGACCGGTTTGTCCGCGATCGGCTCGATACCCAGGATCGCGGCTTCGGGGTGGTTGATCACCGGCGTGCCACCCGTTCGGTGCTCCCCGTCGAGCGCCAGATTGGTGATCGTGAAGGTCCCGCCTTGGAGGTCCGAGATGTCGATCGAGCGCTCGCGGGCCTGCTCGGCGAGGTCGTTCAACTCCGTCGCGACCTCCACCAGCGACTTCTGGTCGACGTCCTCTATGACGGGGACCATCAGGCCGTCCTCGGTGTGTGTCGCGAAGCCGACGTTGTAGTAGTGCTTCTCGACGATCTCGCCGGTCGTATCGTCGATGCTCGCGTTCATCAACGGGAACTCCTTCAGCGCGGGGACGACCGCCTTCAGGAGGATCGGGGTGTAGGTGATGTGGACGTCGTGCTTTTCGTTCAGCCGCTCCTTCAGCGCGACGAGCTCTGTGGCATCCGCCTCGAACTCCGAGGTGAGGTGGGCGGTGACGGTCTTCGAGCGCGTCATGTTCTCCGCTATCCGCGCCCGCAACCCCGAGAGGTCGTAGCGTTCCGAGCGCGATTCGTCCTCGTCGACCGACGTCGGCTCGATGTCGACGCTCGGGTGCAGGTCTCCCGGTCCGCCCGACGCACCGGACTCGGCTTCCGCACTCTCGCCGCTTTCACCGCTCGCGTGCGCGTCGATGTCCTCGCGGAGCACCCGACCGTTGGGGCCCGACCCATCGACCTCGGCGAGATCGACGTCCTCCTCGCGGGCGTAGCGCCGGGTGCTCGGTGCGGCGAACACCCGTCCGTCGCTGGTCTCGGGCTCCGACTCCTCGGCTTCTTCCTCTTCCACCGATTCGGAGGCCGCCGAGCTTTCCTCGTCACCGTCGTCGACCCTCGTGGCGGCCTGTTTCGGTTCGTCGCCCTCGCTTTCCTCGTCCGCTTCACCTGTATCGTCCGCGGACTCCGCTTCGGCTTCGTCTTCTGAACCCTCCGATTCCTCGGTTCCCTCGTCCTCCGCTTCGGCTTCTTCGTCCGCCGACTCGTCCTCGTCGCCGTCGAAGACCACGATGACCGTGCCGACGTCCACCGTCTCGCCCTCCTCGGCGGTGATCTCCGTCACCGTCCCCGCGACCGGCGACGGGACTTCGGTGACGGCTTTGTCCGTTTCGACCTCCGCGAGCACGTCGTCCTCCGCGACCTCGTCGCCCTCCGCGACCTGCCAGGAGACGATCTCGGCCTCGGTGAGTCCCTCGCCGGGGTCCGGGAGTTCGAACTCGTAGCTCATCGCTCGTCCCCGATGGATCGGACCGCGGTTGTCGCCGTGCGGTTCGTGGGTCGGGTGTCTAACTCAGAATTCATAGTTCATCACCGCCTCGATGGCGTACTGCGCGCGTTCGGCGTCCGGCAGGTAGTCGTCCTCGATGTCGTGGCCCGGGAAGTGGACGTCGTAGCCCGTCGCCCGCTTGACGGGGGCTTTCAGGCGGTCGAGCGCGTACTCGTTGACCAGCGCCGAGAGTTCCGCGCCGAGGCCGAGGCTCCGGCGCGCCTCGTGGAGCACGACACACCGCCCCGTCTTCTTCACCGATTCGAGCACCGTCTCGACGTCGAGCGGGGCCAGCGACCGCATGTCCACGATCTCGACGTCGGCATCGACCGCCTCGCTCGCCGCGACCGCGTGGCGCACCATCGCGCCCCAGGTGAGGACAGTCACATCCTCGCCCTCCCGCACCAGTCGGGCCTCGTCGAGCGGCAGGGTGTACTCCTCCGTTGGCACTTCCTGACTCCCGCCGCGGTAGATCCGTTTGGGTTCGAGGAAGACGACAGGGTCGTCGTCCCGGATGCTCGCCGCGAGCAGCCCCTTCGCCTGATAGGGCGTGCTCGGACAGACCACCCGGACGCCCGGCGTGTGGGCGTAGTAGGTCTCGGTGGACTCCTGGTGGTATTCGAGGGCCTTGACCCCGCCACCGTAGGCCATCCGGAGGGTCATCGGGAGTTCGATGTCCCCGGCCGTCCGGTCGTACATCTTCACCATCGTGTACATGAACTGGCCGAAAGCGGGGTACGAGAAGCCCATGAACTGGATCTCGGGGACGACGCGCTCGCCCGCCATCGCCATCCCGACCGCCGTCCCCAGGATCCCGTTCTCCGTGAGCGGGGTGTCGATCACGCGCTCCTCGCCGTACTCCTCCAGCAAGCCCTGGGTCGCCCGGAAGACCCCGCCGATGGGGCCGATGTCGTAGCCGATCATCCGGACCGACGCTTCGCGCTCCATCTCCTGATGCAGAGTCCGATTCACCGCGGTCACGAGGTCGATCTCCTCGCTTTCGCCCTCGATCTCGTTGTCCGGGTCCGGGGCCGGGTAGATCTCACTCATCGAACCCCTCCCCGGTAAAGTCGGTGAACGGATTTTTACCACTCTGTTCGCGTTCGAGCTCTTTTCGCTGGTGGGCCTGCGCCCACGAGTCGCCGTGGAGGTGGTGGTCGAACATCCGCTCGGGCTCCGAATCAGGGACACCCCGTGCGGCCTCGACCGCCTCCGAGACCTCCTCGTCGAGCTCGGCCGCGATCTCCTCGGCGAGGTCGTCGTCGAGGATCCCTTCTTCCCGGAGGTAGCTCTCGTATCGGTCGAGCGGGTCACGGTCTTCCCACTCCTCGCGCTGTTCCTCGGGGTCGCGGTAGACGTCCGGGTTGTCGGAGGTGTTGTGTTCCTCCATCCGATAGGTCACACACTCGATGAACGTCGGCCCCTCCCCACTTCGAGCGCGCTCGACGGCTTCTTCGGCCGTCTCCCGAACGGCGAAGATGTCGTTGCCGTCGACGCGCTCGTGGGGCACGCCGTAGGCTTCGCCCTTCTGGGCGAAGGTCTCCGAGCCGGTTTGCCGGTGTGAGGGTTCGGAGATCGCCCACTGGTTGTTCTGACAGACGATCACGACCGGCGGCTCGAACACGCCGGCGAAGTTCATCGCGTCGTGGAACGCACCCTCGCTGGTGGAGCCGTCGCCGATGAACGCCATCGACACCGTGTCGCGGTCGTTGAACATGTCCGCCATCGCCATCCCGACCGCGTTGGTGGTGTTCACCCCCACCGGAGTGTAGTCCGGCGAGAAGTTCACGCCCGCCTCGACCGGGCCGAGCTCCTCCTCGATGGTCTCGGGTTCGGCCCCGATGGAGCCCGCGATGAGGTTGTCCATCGGGTAGTCCCAGTAGAGCAGCGCGGGGTTCTGTCGATAGGTGTAGAAGACCCAGTCGTCGGGCGCGAGCGCGGCGGCACACCCCAGCGGGGTGGCCTCCTCACCCCGCGACCGCGCGACGAGGCTCGCCTCGCCGCTCTGTTGCATCTTCAACATCTTCTCCTCCAGGGTCCGCGTGGCGACCATCGTGCGGTACATCCCCACGAGTTCGTCCTCGTCGAACTCGGGCGGGTCGCCGTCGAGCGCTCCCTCGGCGTCGAGAACCTGGTACTGTCCCTCCGGCGGCTCGTATTCCGTCCATTCTACCATGATTCGATCACGTACTCCGCTCGCGGTTCCTCGCCCGTCCTGCCGGTCGTGCGTACTCGCCGACCGGGAGATCGATACTCGTCAACGTCGAACACATCGACGCCAGCGGCTAAAAGCGACTCCCGGCACATTCAAGCCGACCATATACGCGACCGTCGCGCCCGCTCAATCGAGGAGGGCGACGAGGTCCGTCACGTCGTGGTCTTCGAGGTTCCTGACGACGTCGACGATCTCGTTTCGCCTCCTCTCGTCGTAGCGCTCGCGTGCCATCGTCCCGAACTTCTCCTCGACCTGCTCCCACGTCATCCGCTGGGTGGGGTGGCCGCTGAAGGCGTCCTTCTCGACGTGGCGCGTCGAGTCGTCCCCGAGCTCGATGTCGACCACGGCGGGCATCTCGCCGTTCTCGAAGCGCTCGGTGAGTTCGTCGTCCTCCTCGACCTCGACCTTCCGGAGGAGGGTCTGCACGTCCTCGCGCTGGATGCGCTCCTCGTCGTAGGCGTCGTTGGTGAGCTCGCGGTCGATGAGGGCTGCTGCCAGCATGTAGGGTAGGGAGTGGTCGGCCTGGGCTTTGGTCTCGACCTCGTAGCGGCTCCCCTCGCCGCCGCCGATGATGAGCTTCGCGCCGTGGAAGGTGTCGAGGTGGATCGAGTTGACCTGCTTGGGGTCGATGTCGGCGGTCTCGGCGAGCTCGATGACGCCCTCGACGGCGGACTGGGCGTAGGTCTCGGCGACGTAGCGTTTCGTCATGGTGTCGAAGACGCGCTCGCAGGCGGGATCGAGGTCGACCTCGAACTCGCCCGAGACGATCTGTTTCCAGCCCTTCTGCCCCTCGAAGAGGTTCACGGGGCCCTCCATACCGTTCGCGGCGAGGAGGGCGGAGTAGACCGCGTTCCGGGCGGCGTTCGCGCTCGCGATGCCCTTCCACTCGTTGATTCCGCCAGTCCTCGTGACCCGGAGCGCGTTGTGGGCCGTCCCGGCGATCCCGGCCGCGTTCCGGAGTTGCTCGTGGTCGAGCCCGAGGACCTTCCCGGCCCCCGCCGCCGCCGAGATCACGGTGTGGGTGACGTGGTCCCAGCCCTTGTCCCGAACCGGCGCGTTCCACGCGAGCTCGGCCTGGAGTTCGTAGGCCACTCCCACTGCCTCGATGAGATCTCGTCCGCTGGCGTCGGTGTACTCGCCACAGGCCACGAGGCTCGCGATGTTGTCGCTCGGGTGGGGCGTCTCGCCCGGCGCGAGGAACGAGTCCATGAAGTCGAGGTAGCGCGTGAGCGAGGTGTTGTACATCGCCGCGCCGGTCGGGCTGGCGCGGGTATCGGACCCCCAGAGCCGCGCCGCGTCACCCGCCGCGGTGGTCTCGACGGTGTCGCGAACGATCCGCGTCGCGTCGGCGTCCATCGCGCCGACCGCGATGCCGACCGAATCGAGCACGCGCTTCTTCAACTCCTCACGAACGTCCTCGGAGAAGTCGTCGTACGCGACCGACCTCACGAACCCCGCGATCTCGTCGGTGGTTGTCATACCTAGAGTTACTCCCGGACGGGGCAAAAGGATTGTCGCGCGTCCGGTCGGACGACGGCCACGCTGACGGAGTGGCTCCGTCCGTCGTTCGCGGGTCCGGTGGAGTCTTGTGAGTCGCACCCGTCGAGTTTCCCATGCAAGCTTCCGACCTACTCGTCAGATGTCTCGAAGTCGAGGGCGTCGACCGGGTGTTCGGCGTCCCGGGCGAGGAGCTGGAGGACATCCTGTTCTCGATGCGCGACTCGACGGTGGAGTTCGTCCCGGTCCGCCACGAACAGGGCGCGGCGTTCATGGCCGACGTCCACGGTCGGCTCACCGGCGAGGCCGGCGTCTGTCTCGCCACCCTCGGGCCGGGCGCGACGAACCTCCTCACCGGGGTCGCGGACGCCCACCTCGACAAGAGCCCGCTGGTCGCGATCACGGGACAAGGTGGCCTCGAACGCCTCCACCAGGAGAGCCACCAGCGCCTCGACGTGGTCGACCTCTTCGAGCCGATCACGAAGTGGAACACCCAGATCACGGAACCCGAGATCATCCACGAGTCGGTCCGGAAGGCGTTCAAACTCGCCGAGTACGAGAAACCCGGCGCGACCCACATCGAGTTCCCCGAGGACGTCGCGGCCGAGGAGGCCCACAACCGTCCGATCCGCCCCCGTGAACGCGTGCGCCGGCCCAGCCCCGACCAGAAGGCCGTCGAGCGCGCCGCCTCGCTGCTCGCCGACGCCGACCGCCCGATCGTTCTGGCCGGCAACGGCGGTATCCGCACCCGCTCGTCCGAACGCCTCCGCTCGTTCGTCGACGAGACGAACATCCCTGTAGTAGGAACCTACATGGGCAAAGGTGCCGTTTCGGACGCCGACGACCACTCGCTGTTCACCCTCGACTCGGGCGACGACGACCAGGCCCAGACCGCGATCGAGCGCGCCGACGTGGTGCTCGCCGTCGGTTACGACATCGCCGAGCACGACCCCGAGAACTGGAACCCCGACCTCGAAAAGCGGATCGTCCACCTCGACTTCGAACCCGCCGAGGTCTACGAGCACTACAACCCCCAGGCCGAGATCGTTTCGGATGTTTCAGCCGGTCTCCGGGCGATCCAGGAGTACGACGAGGCGATCGCCACCGACACCGACTGGTACGCCGACCTCCGGGAATCGATCCTCGACGACGTGACCCGCGAACCCGCCGAGGACGAGGCGTTCAGCGTCGAGCGCACGCTGCCCCTGCTCCGGGAGGCGATGGCCGACTCGGACGTGCTCCTCTCGGACACCGGCAGCCACAAGATGGCGATCGCCCAGAACTACCCGACCTACGAACCGAACACCTGCATCATCTCGAACGGGCTGGCGACGATGGGCATCTCAGTACCCGGCGCGGTGGCCGCCGACCTCGCCGTCGATTCGAACGTCGTCGCCGCGACGGGTGACGGCGGCTTCCTGATGAACGGTGCGGAGATCGAGACCGCGACCCGCTTGGGCTGTGGGTTCACCATCCTGCTGTTCAACGACAACGACTACGGGTTGATCTCCGAGAAACAGGAGGACCACCGGGACGAGAGCACCGGCACGAAGCTCTCGAACCCCGACTTCACGACCTTCGCCGAGAGCTTCGGGATCGAGGGATATCGGCCCGAGACGTGGGACGAGCTCGGTGAGACCCTCGAAACCGTGGTGCCCAGTGACGAAATGGCGCTCGTGGAAGTTCCGGTCGAATAACAAACGCGGCTTTCAGTCGGACGACCAGTTTGCTGTCGTTTCGGAACCGCGCTGATCGTAATACGATCTCGTTCGTTTTAGAACCGCGCTCTCGTTCGTTTTAGAACCGCGCTGATGCTGGTACAAATGAGAACCGCGAACCGCACAGCACCGACCACACGCCTCCCCAGCCGATTCGCTTCGTTCGGACTCCGTCCTCACTCGCTCATCCCTCGCACAGTGTCCGCGGTCGGCACTCGTTTCACTCGCGCACGACCGCGAGTGCGCGCCAACAGCACCACCCCACCGCAACCGCACCGCATGGCGGTTGACCGGATGCCGATTCAGGCGCGGGCGGTGGCCCAGATGGCGGTGAGCCCGAGCACGAGCGCGGGGACGAACGGCACCACGAGGAAGGTGTCGCGCCAGGTCAGCCCGAGCATGGCGAGGCTCTCGCCCGAGGCGGCCAGCCAGTAGATCGCCGCCGGTGCGACGATGAAGGCCAGGATCACCATTCCCACCAGCGTCCAGCCCCGCCAGTCGAACTCGCGGTCGGCCGCGCCGGCGGCGACCTCGTCGTACTCGGTTCGAGGACGGTCGGCCACAGGGTCGCGAACGGATTCGTCGCTCATCGCGCCCGGCCACACCCCATCCGACCCCGGCGTCGGCCCCGGTTCATACCGACTCGACGAGCGGGCCGAACAAAAGCGATGCGGGACGTTTTATTCGCGACGACCGATCCGAGCGCATGGCGGATTCCCACGATCACGATCACGACCACCACGACCACGGCGACGAACCCGACCACGCCCACCACGACTTCGGCCCGGTCGCCTTCGCGCTGATCACGGTCTCCACCTCCCGAAGCCTCGACGACGACCCCGCAGGCGACGCCATCGTGGCCGCGGTCGGGGACGACGGTGGCTCGGTCGCGACCCGCGAACTCGTCGACGACGACTACGACGGGATCCAGGGTCGAGTGAACTCCCTCGTCAATCGTGACGACGTGGACGTGGTCGTCACCACCGGCGGCACGGGCGTGACGCCCGACGACGTCACCGTCGAGGCGGTCGACCCCCTCTTCGACAAACGACTCCCCGGCTTCGGCGAACTCTTCCGGGCGCGCTCGCGCGAGGAGGTGGGCACCCGCGTGGTCGCCACCCGCGCCACGGCCGGGGTCATCGAGGGCGTCCCGGCGTTCTGCCTCCCCGGGAGCGAGAACGCGGCGAGCCTCGGGGCCGAGATCGTCACCGCGGAGGCGGGCCACCTCGCGGGGCTCGCGAAACGCGACGAGGACGTCGAGGACGAGAACGCGGACGACGGCGACAGCGATACGGACGCCGACTCGGATTCGGACGAGAGCTGAGTCAAGACGGCAGCGGACACAGGCTCGCCGTCAGCACCGCCACCGCGTCGGTCTCGTTGCGCGCGCCGTGGACCGCGCCGCGTTCGTTCGGGACCACGCCCGGTGCCGAAATCCGCTCTTCTTCGTCGTCGCGGGTCACGACCACCGTGCCGTCGAGGACGTGGAACACGTTGGTGGCGTCCTCGTGGGCGTGTGGCTCGACGGCCGCGCCGGGGCCCAGCACGAACGCCTTCACGAGCACGTCGTCGGTCACGAGGAGTTCCTCGGTCAGCACCTCGCCTTCGTCGGGGTCGAGGTCAGGGTAGGTATCGAGCACACCCAGAGCGCGGGGCGCGGACCGGGTAGCGCTTTCGCCGATCCGCGAAACTCTCCGCCGGGCCACAGTATATACGCCGGCCGGCCGTCGTCCGGACATGGAGTACGTTACCGTTCAGGACACCGAGATCCCGGCGCTCGGCCTCGGCACGTGGCGCATGAAGGGCCCGACCTGCCGACGTGCGGTCGCGACCGCGCTCGACTGTGGCTACCGCCACGTCGACACCGCCCAGATGTACGGCAACGAGCGCCAGGTCGGCGCGGCGATCTCCGGTGCGGCCGTCGACCGCGACGAGGTCTTCCTCACCACGAAGCTCGCGATGTCGAACCGCGACCACGACTCGGTGATCGAGTCCACGGAGACCAGCCTCCGGAAGCTCCAGACCGATTCGGTCGACCTCCTCCTGATCCACCAGCCGAATCGTGGGGTAGCGCTCGAAGAGACCCTCGGCGCGATGGACGAACTCGTCGACGACGGCCTCGTCGACCACATCGGGGTCTCGAACTTCGGCGTCGAACGCCTCCATTCCGCCTGTGAAATCGCCGACGCGCCGATCCTCACGAACCAGGTGATGTATCACCCATTCTGGGACCAGTCCACAGTCCTGGATTACTGCCAGATCCACGACATCATGCTGACGGCCTACAGCCCGCTGGCCCACGGCGGCGCGATCTCCGATCCGCTCCTGAACGAGATCGGCGCACGCTACGACAAGACGTCCGCCCAGGTCGCCTTCCGGTGGCTGATCCAACAGGAGAACGTCTCGACGATCCCGAAGTCCACCTCGCCGGAACACATCGAGGCCAACCTCGAAATCTTCGACTTCGAACTCACCGACGAGGAGATGCGGGCGATCCGACGGCCATCGGCCTCCCGGACCGCATCGAGCTTCGTCCGGGCGCGACTCCCGTTCTGACCCCGGGAGCTTTCCGCTCGCCGGTCGAAGGGACGGCATGGCGACCCAGCTCGCGGACGGTATCTGGTGGTTCGAACTCTCGGGCGTGAACGCCTACCTCGTCGAGGACGACGTGCTCACCCTCGTCGACGCCGGCACGCCGTTCGACGCCGCGACGATCGAGGCCGAGATCGAGGCAACGGGGCACCAAGTGAGCGAAATCGAACGCGTGCTGCTCACCCACTACGACTTCGACCACGTCGGCGCGCTCGCGAAACTCGACGACCTCGACGCCACGGTCTACGCCGGGCGGGCGGACGCGGCGGTCCTCACCGGCGACGAGAAGCCCCGACTCGGCAACCGAAAGGGTGCATTCCAGCGCGTTGCGGGCCCGTTCGTCGGCACCCCCGACCTCCCGGTCGAAGTCGTCGCCGACGGTGATACTGTGGGCTCCTTCACGGCCTACCACACACCGGGTCACACTCCCGGCCACACCACGTTCGTGAGCGAGACCCTCTCGGCGGGGTTCTTCGGCGACCTCGTCTTCGAGGGGTCCGGCCGGCTCACGCCCTCCGGGTGGGCGATGAGCCACGACACCGACACCGTCGCCGAGAGCATCCGGTCGGTCGACGAGCGCGTCCCCGCGTTCTCGGTGCTCGGGATGGGTCACGGGGTGCCGTTCGTCCGCGACGGCGACGCGCGCCTCGCGGACCTCGCCGCCGACCGCTGAAGAACCGGGACGCTTTGGTGCCGGACGACGAGGGATGGAACGATGAGTACCGACGACCTGCCGAACGGCTGGAGCCGAATCGAGGACACCGACCAACAGGGTGGCCAGTACAACCCACAGCAGCCGATCCAGTACGAGCGCGACTCCGTCGAGCTCCACCTCCAGCCCGCGACGAACGCCGCCGACACCGACCAGGACGTCTGGCAGGTGAACGCGATCCGCGAGACGGGCGACGGGCCGGACGTCCTCCGCGAGGAGATCGAGGGTCGCGACACCGCCATCGGCACCGCTCGCGAGTTCATGGAGACCTACAACGAGCGCCACGTCGAGGGTGACGAGAGCGTCGACGACCTGATCTCGTCGTTCTAACCGTCCGCCGCGAGTTCTTCGGCCACCGTTCGCGCGTCGAGCAGCGCGGGGTCGACGAGGAGGTCGGCTTGGCCCTTCGCGAACTCCGGCAACGAGTCGCGCGAGTAGACGACGATCCTGATCCGTCCCACCAGGTCCACGACCACCGGGATCGAGGTCGCCTGTTCGACGTCGGTGAGGACGAAGACGTCGGCCTCGCTGATACCGGCGTCTTCGAGCGCCGGCCGGTTGGCGATGCCCTCGACCCACGACACTCCTACTCCCTCGGCTTCGAGTGCGTCGCCGAGGCCGTCGAGGTCCGGACCCGCGACGACCGCTTTCTGGTCGGTCATTCTACTGCCTCGATCGCCCGTCGGGTTCTCGCTTTCGCTCCTGGTCGTAGGTCTTCGTATAGGCCACTGTCGAGTCGTCGAAATCGCGCGTCCGCTGCGTCGGACCCCGCCGCCGGCTCGCCGGTTGTATCGGCCCGCGAAACGACGAATCCGACCGCGACGGCGTAGACACCATCCGAGAAGTCGGACTGCCACGTGTCGAACGGGACGAGGTCCACCGGGGACGCCTCGACGTTCGTTTCCTCCCGGAGCTCGCGTGCCGCGGCCACCGCGAGGGGTTCGTCGTGCTCCACTGCACCGCCGGGCAACGCCCACGAGCCTTCGTGAGGCGGTCGTCCTCGCTGGACCAACAACACGTCTTCCCCGTCGACGACCGCGACGTTGGCCGCTACGCCCGGTTGCTGGAAGACGATCCGGTCACAGGCCTCGCAGTAGCGCCGGTCGCGCCCCTCGAATCGCGTCGACTCCAGCGGACTGCCGCATCGGGGACAGAACTCGGCGGGGAGTTTGGTCATCGCCGAGGAGCGACGCGAAGCGTCCACCTCACTCGTACTCGATGGTCGCGGGCGGTTTGTGGGTCACGTCGTAGACGACACGCGAGACGTTGTCGAGCGATCCCGTGATCCGGCTCTGGAGGCGCTGGAGGGTGTCCCAGTCGACTTCGAGCGCGCGCGCGGTCATGCCGTCCCGACTCTCGACCGCCCGCACGGAGACCACCCAGCCGTGGACCCGGTTGTCGCCCTTCACGCCCGTGGCCTTCCCGATGACCGCCGCGAGCGCCTGCCAGGGCTCGTAGTCGGCGTTCTCCAACTCCTCCTCGACGGCCTGGGTCGCCTCGCGCGCGACGTGGAGCTTCTCTTCGGTGACTTCGCCGAGCACTCGGACCGCGAGACCCGGACCCGGGAACGGCATCCGTTCGGCCACGAGGTCGTCGAGACCGAGTTCGCGCGCGACCTCACGGACCTCGTCCTTGTAGAGGTCGCGAACGGGTTCGACGATCCCCTCGAAGTCGACTCTGTCGGGGAGGCCGCCGACGTTGTGGTGGGACTTGATGTTGCCCTCCGACTCGATCCGGTCGGGGTAGATGGTGCCCTGGACGAGGTAGTCGGCGTCCGTCTCGCGCGCCTCGGTTTCGAGTTCGCGGATGAACCGCTCGCCGACGACGTGGCGTTTCTCCTCCGGGTCCGTCACGCCCGCGAGCGCGTCGAGGAACCGCTCCTGGGCGTGGACGACCTGGAGGCTCTCCATGTAGGAGAAGGTCTCCTCGACCTGTTCGGTCTCGCCCTTGCGCATCAGCCCGGTGTCGACGTAGACGGGGGTCAGCCGGTCGCCGAGCGCCTCGTAGGCCAGCGCCGCCGCCACGGACGAGTCCACACCGCCGGAGAGCGCGATCACCGCGCTCGCGTCGCCGACGTCGGCCTCGATCCCCGCGACCGCCTCGTCGATGAATTCCTCTGGGTCGACCATCAGGCTTCGACCTCGGCGCTCTCGTTCTGGCTCTCTTCCTCGATGGCCGCGTCGAGCAACCCGACGAACGGCGGGCTCGCCCGACCGGGCCGCGAGCGGAACTCGGGGTGGAACTGCGTGCCGAAGAAGAACGGGTGGTCGTCGAGTTCGAGGACCTCCATCCGATTGTTCGCCCGGCCCGAGAAGCGGAGCCCCTCCGCCTCCAGGTCGTCGATGTACTCGGGGTTGACCTCGTAGCGGTGGCGGTGGCGTTCGGTACACGACTCGCCGTAGAGCTCGGCCGCAAGCGTCCCCGGCTGGATGTCGGTCGCGTGCGCGCCGAGACGCATCGTCCCACCGAGGTCCTCGACGTCGTACTGCTCGGGCAGTAGTCCGATCACGGGGTGGGGGGTTTCGGGGACCATCTCGGTCGAGTGGGCTCCTTCCAGTCCGAGGACGTTTCTGGCGTACTCGATCACGGCCATCTGGAAGCCGAGACAGAGCCCGAGGTAGGGCACCTCGTTCTCGCGGGCGTACCGCGCGGCGTCGATCTTCTCGCGCGTGCCGCGCGTCCCGAACCCGCCGGGGACCACGATGGCGTCGGCCTCTCGAACCCGGCGCTGGTGGGTGTTCGCCATCTCCTCGGCGTCGACCCAGAGCACCTCGACCTCGACGCCGTGTTCGAGGCCCGCGTGCTTCAACGCCTCGTGGATCGAGAGGTAGGCGTCTTCGAGCGCGTACTTCCCGACGAGCGCCACCTTCACCGTCCCGGACTTCTCGCGGGTCACGACGTCGCGCCACCAGCCCGCGCGTTCGGCGGCCGGCTGTGCCGCGTCCTCGATATTCAGGCGCTCCATGACGTGCTCGTCGAGCCCCTCCTCCTCGACGACGAGGGGGACGTGGTAGATGTCCTCGACGTCGGGGTTCGAGAAGACCGCCTCCGTGGGCACGTCACAGAACAGCGCGATCTTCTCCTTGGTGTCGGGGTCGAGTTTCTCCTCACACCGCCCGACCACGATGTCGGGCTGGAGCCCGATCGAGCGGAGCTCCTTCACGCTGTGCTGGGTGGGCTTGGTCTTCTGCTCGCCGTTCTTCGAGAAGGGAACGAGGGTGACGTGCGCCAGCAGGACGTCTTCCTCGTTCTCCTCGTGCGTGAACTGTCGGATCGCCTCGTAGTACGGACCGCCCTCGATATCTCCAACCGTTCCGCCGACCTCGATGAGACAGACGTCGTGGCCCGCGGCGGCCTCCCGGATCCGGCGTTTGATGTCGTCGGTGATGTGGGGAATTATCTGTACTGTTTTCCCGAGATAGTCGCCGGCGCGCTCCTTCTCGATGACGTTCTTGTAGAGTTTGCCAGTCGTAATATTCTGGTCGAAGCTCATGTCCTCGTCGAGGAAGCGTTCGTAGTTCCCCAGATCCAGGTCGACTTCGCCGCCGTCATTTAGTACATATACCTCGCCGTGCTGGTAGGGGTTCATCGTGCCCGCGTCGACGTTGAGATAGGGGTCGATCTTGACGGCCGTGACGTCGAAACCGGCGTTCTCGAGGAGACGGCCCGTGCTCGCCGCGGTGATTCCCTTCCCGAGGCCGCTCATCACGCCCCCGGTGACGAAAACGAATTTGGGTCCCCCGTCGGGACTCGCGGAGTTTGTCGGCATAGCAACGGTCTGCAACCGGAGGACAAAATGGTTTCGGAGGTCCAGTCCATCCATGACACGTCTCACGCACGGGTGCTGGACGGGATGAGCGCCCGACACGATCTCGTCGCCGGCGCGAAGGCCACCGCCCCGCTCCTCCTCGGGGTCCTCCCGTTCGGGCTGATCGTCGGGGTGACCGCCTCGAACGTCGGGCTCTCGCCCGTCGAGATGGTCGGGATGTCGGTTCTCGTCTTCGCCGGCGCGGCCCAGCTCGCGGCCATCGACCTCATGGGGCAGGGCGCGCCCGTCGCGGTGGTGGTCATGACGGCCGTCGTCATGAACGTCCGGCACACCATGTACAGCGCGTCGATCGCGCCGTACTTCCGGCGGCTCAGCGGCCCCGCCAAGTGGGCCAGCGCGTACTTCCTCAACGACGAGACCTACGCGGTCGCCATCACCGAGTTCCGGAACTCGGGGCCCGACGTCCAGCATCACAAGCGGTTCTACCTCGGCTCCGGGGTCGCGATGCTGACGACCTGGGTCGTGAGCACCGCGCTCGGGATCGTCCTCGGGGCGAACCTCCCCGCGGGGCTCTCCCTGGAGTTCGCCATCCCGCTCACCTACCTGGCGCTGCTGTTCACGACGCTCGACGACCGCTCGACCGTGGTCGCCGCGCTCGTCGCGGCCGGCGTGAGCCTCGTCGCCGCCGTCCTGCCGTTCAACCTGAGCCTCGTCGCGGCGGCGCTCGTCGGGATCGCCGCCGGCGTGGCGGTCGAGGTCTACCGGGGGACCTTCCCGACGGTCGACCGGGAACCGCGGTCGGACAGCGGGGCGGACACGACGAAGGAGGGGTCGGGATGACGGCCGAATACACCACGACGGCGGTCTGGTTGGTCATCGCCGTCGTCGGGGGTGCGACGTACCTGTTCCGGCTCTCCTTCCTCCCATTGATCGGTCGGCTGGAACGGGTGCCGCCGCGGCTCACGGGCACCCTCCGGTTCATCCCGGTGACGGTGTTCGCCGCGCTCGCCGTCCCCTCGCTACTCTCGCTTTCGGCCGCACCGACGCCACACCTCGTCTACGAACCGGCGAAGCTCCTCGCGGCCGGGGTCGCCGTGGTGGTTGCGTGGCGAACGAAGAACATGCTCGCGACCATCGGCATCGGGATGGTCGTGCTCTGGACCGTGCAGCTGCTGCTCTGAGCTTCGCTCACCGAACCAGGTCCAACGGGCTATCGGGGTGACTACCACTCGGTGAGCGCGCCGCGGCCGTGGGCGCGCACGAGGGCGAACAGAAAGCTGAGGGAGCCGGTGACGGCGACCACCCCACCGAGGTAGAACACCCACGCCATCCCGACCGAGCTCATCAGCCAGCCGCCGACGACGGGGGCGAGGAGGCTGCCGGGTCGCCAGACGAGGTCGCGGATCCCGAAGCTTGCGGCCACGCCACTTTCGTCGTCGTCGCTCCCCTCGTCGGCGAACAGCGCCATGCTCGCGGGTTCGCGGAAGGCCTCGGTGACGCCGAGCAGGGCGTTGAGTACCAGAAGGGGTACGAACGCGGCCGAGACGTAGCCGACCGCGGGGATCGCATCGGGGAGGCCGAGCGCCGTCCCGACGGCGGGGGTGAAGGGCACGGCGAGCGCGACGATCCCGTACGTCCCGCCGCCGACGAAGACGAACAGCGCGCGACCGTAGCGGTCCGAGAGCGACCCAATAGTCGGTTGGAGCACGAGGTTCGCGAGCTTCTCGGCAGTGATCACGAGCGTGACGGCGATCGGGACCATTTCGAGCCCGCCGCGGGCGGCCACAACGCCTGCAAAGAGCGGCACCCACGTCCGGACGAGGGTGACGGCGACCGAGTACTGCGCCCGGAAGACGCTGAGGGTGCGGATGCGGCGGTTGAACGCGAGGCCGGTGAAGGGGATCCCACGAATCGTGGTCTCGTCGGGTTCGAGCACGAAGACGACCGCGAGGAAGGTGACGACGTAGAGCGCGACGAGGGGCCAGAAGACGAGCGCGAAGCCAGAGTGCTGGTAGACCACGCCGGCGGTGAGGCTCCCCGCGATGGCGGCGGCGAAGCGTGCGGCGTTCGACTTCCCGATGACGTTCGCGCGGGTCTCCTTGCTGGCGAGTTCCCCGACGAACGCGAGCGTCAGGAGACCGATCCCGACGACCACGATGCCCTGGAGCGCGCGGATGCCGACGAGGGTCGCCGGCGAGACGACCTGTGTGAACAGCGCGTAGACCACGGCCCCGACGGCGAGACAGCCGCCGAGCACGACGCGTTTGTCGTAGCGGTCGCCCGCCCACGCCAGCGGCACGACCGCGAGGAACTGGGCGGCGGTGAAACCTGAGTAGAACAGCCCGGTCGTCAGCCCCGAGGCGTGGAGCCGGTTGACGTAGTAGGGGAGGAGGACGATGAGCGTCGAGTAGCCGAAGCGCCCCGCGAACCGAACGAGATAGAGCGCGAAAAACTGGCTTCGACGGTCGGTGGCGGTGGACACTGCGCCCCGTTGTCGAAGCCCCGAAAAGCACGTTTCGCTTTGCGTCCGCCCCGACCTGCGCTCGGCTCGATTCGCCGAGGTCAACACCCTTAATCGCCTCCCACGCCTCCGTTCGCGTAGTGTCACTCGCCATCTCGACGACCGATCTCACGAAGAACTACGGCGACGTGCAGGCGCTCGACGGCCTCTCGCTCGACATCGAGCAGGGCGAGTTCTTCGGCTTGCTCGGCCCGAACGGCGCGGGCAAGACCACCTTCATCAACATCCTCGTCGGGCTGGTCTCGAAGTCCGGCGGCGAGGCGCTGGTGTTCGGCAACGACGTCGAGGCCGACTACCGCGAGGTCCGCTCGCGGATCGGCCTCGCCCCCCAGGAGTTCAACGTCGACCGGTTCTTCCCGGTTCGCGAGGTCCTGCTCCACCAGGCGGGCTATCACGGCGTCAGTGGGGAAGAAGCCCGCCGCCGGGCCGACGAGGCGCTCAAAACGGTCGGTATCTACGAGAAGCGAAACTCCAGATTCGACTGGCTCTCCGGCGGGATGAAGCGCCGGTTCATGCTCGCCCGCGCGCTGGTCTCGGACCCGGACCTCCTGATCCTCGACGAACCCACCGCGGGCGTCGACGTCGAACTCCGCCACGACCTCTGGGAGATCATCACCGACCTCAACGAGGACGGATTGACGGTGCTCCTGACGACCCACTACATCGAGGAGGCCGAACAGCTCTGTGACGAGGTCGCCATCATGGACCAGGGTCAGAAGGTCACCGTCGCGAGCCCGGCGGACCTGATGGCGAAAGGCGACGACACCGTCCGCCTCCGACTCCGCGACCCGCCGACCTCGACCCCGGCCGTCACGGACGACCGCGTCACCGACGTCGACCTCGACGGCGACCTCCTCACCGTCTCGGCCGCTTCGGGTGGCGAGGTCACCCCGGCGCTCGTTCGCGACCTCGACCGCCAGGGCCACACCGTGGTCGACGTCGACATCTCGCGGACGTCGCTCGAAGAGGTGTTCATCTCGCTGACGAGCCACGACGAGGAGCCGGCGACCGGCGACCCCGACGGCCCCGAACGCGATGCCGAGGCCGCCACCCCGCCGGGGGCCTCGCAGTGAGCGTAGTCTCGACGGGCGCGCGAACCCTGCTCCGGCGCGAGGTGCTCCGGTACGTCCGGCGGCCGTGGAACACGTTTCTCCCTCCTGTCATCACCAACGCGCTCTACTTCGTGGTCTTCGGGGTGATCCTCGGCGGGCGGATCAACGCGACCGGCGGGACGCCCTACATCCTGTTCATCCTCCCGGGGCTCGTCGTGCTCGGCGCGACCAGCGACGCCTTCCAGAACGCCTCCTTCACCATCTTCCACGGTCGCTGGAACGCCTACATCCACGAGGTCCAGACCGCACCGCTCTCGTACGTCGAGATGGTCGGCTCGTACATCTCCGCGAGCGCGCTCCGCGGGATCGTGATCGCGGCGCTCGTCACGCTCGTCGGCGTGATCTTCACGAACCTCGACCCCGGCGTGCCGCCGGTGGGCACGGCCCACCCGGTCTACACCGTGGGCTTCGTGCTCGTGATCACGGTGCTCTTCGCGGCCTTCGGGGTTCTCGGCGGGCTCTGGGCCGAGGACTTCGACTACCTCACGGTGATGAACCAGTTCATCATCCGGCCGCTGGTGTTCTTCGGGGCGGTCTTCTACCCGCTCTCGGCGCTGCCCCCCATCTGGCAGACCGTCTCGCTCCTCAACCCGATGGTCTACATGGTCGACGGTCTGCGGTACGGTTTCCTCGGAACCGCGGACATCGACCCGACGGTCTCGCTCGCCGTCCTCGCCGTCGCGGCGGCGGTGATGGTCGGGGTCGACGTCCTGCTGTTCAAACGCGGCTACGGGCTGACGGACTGAGGCGGGAAACGGGTTCAGTTCCCCTCGAAGAACGCCACGACCCGCACCGCGACCTTCTCCGCCTGCCCGAGGAAGAAGTGGTCGGCCGAGAGCCCCTCGACAGCGATATCGAGGTCGCGGGCGCGCTCGACGACGGGCTCCCAGTCGGCGGTCGTATCGCGTTCGGCGTAGAGAATTTCCACTGGATCGTCGATCCCGTCGAGCGCAGCTACTGCGTCGCTTTCACCCTCGCCACGGTCGGGCGCGAGCGCACACACGCTCCAGAGGCCCTCGATATCGCCCGCGGCGCACAGCGCCATCGTCGCGCCGAAGCTGAACCCGAAGAGTCCTACCTGGTCCGCGCGCTCGCGCGCCCACTCGACGGCGTTTTTGGCGTCTTCTTGCTCGCCGCGGCCCTCGTCCCAACCCCCGTAGTCGAATCGGAGGCAGGCGATCCCCGCCTCGCAGAGCGCGTCACTCACGGCGGTGAGCCGCTGGTCCGAGCGGGTGCCCCCGTCCTGTGGGTGGGGCGGGCACGCCACGACGAGCCGCTCGAAGCGGTCGTTTTTGTTCGCGCCCTCGGGGATGTCGAGCGTTCCGCGGACGTCGCGCCCGCCGGGAATAACCACGGTCATCGGCCTCGTCTGCGAACGGGCGGTGTTTTAAGATGGCGGGACGCTAGGGGCGGGTATGGGCATCCTTTCACGCGCGTCGTACGTGGTTCGGTCGCGGCTCAACGCGATCCTCAACAACGCAGAGGACCCGAGCGAGGCACTGGATTACTCCTACGAACAGCTCCGCGACCAGCTACAGGACGTGAAAGGCGGGATCGCGGACCTCACCACCCAGAAGAAACGCCTCGAGATCCAGAAACGGCGACTGGAGGAGAACGTCGACAAGCACAACGAACAGGCCCGCGAGGCGGTGCGTCAGGACCGCGACGACCTCGCGCGGCAGGCCCTCGAAAAGAAGAAACAGAAGATGACTCAGATCGAGGATCTGGAGAGCCAGATCGCCGACCTCCAGAACACCCAGGACCAGCTGGTCGAGAAGAAGAACACCCTCCAGGGTCGGATCGAGGAGTTCCGGACCCAGAAGGAGACCATGAAGGCGCGCTACGAGGCCGCCGAGGCGAGCACGCGTGTCTCGGAGGCGATGACGGGTGCGGGCGACGAGATGGAGGACGTCGGGCGCTCGATCGAACGCGCCAACGAGCGCACCGAGGACATGGAGGCGCGCGCCGCCGCGATGGACGAACTCGAGGAGTCGGGGGCCTTCGAGGACGCGCTCTCGGACAAGGACAGCATCGACCGCGAGCTCGAATCGCTCAGCACCGACAGCGAGGTCGAGGCCGAACTCGAAACCCTCCGGGGCGAGATGGGTGAGGGTGGGTCGTCGAGTACGTCCACGGAAACCGAAACGGCCGAGGCCGAGACGACCGACACGGACGACGACGGTTCGAGTGCGGGCGGCGACGAACCCGCCGACCCCGAGGTCGAAGCCGAACTCGAAGAGCTCCAGAACGAGGACTCGAACTAGGCCGCGAACGACGGGCGCTCGACTGGGTGGGGGACGCCCGTGCTTAGCGCTTCTTCGCGACGACGGCGACCGCGTTCATATGCTGTTCGTACTGGTTGAACACCGATCGCATCTTTCTGACCCGTCTCCGCCCCGAGGGCTTCGCGAGCAGATTGAACCCGAACTGCATCGTTCGGCGGAGCCCCTCGTCGTCGATCATCCGCCGCGGGTCGAGCAGCGCCATCGGGGCACGGCCCTGCCAGACGACCTCGAACCCCGCCGTTTCGAGGTGGTCAACCCACTCCGACTCGGTTAGCGGCCGCGCGTTGACCTTCAGGACGTGCGAGAGGTCCTCCCGAATTCGGGATTTCGTCTCGTCGTCGATGTCGTCGGGTATCAGTCCGAGTTCGTGGATGCCGTACGTGCCACCCGGTCGGAGGAGACGTTCGGCCTCGTTGACGATGCTCGCTTTCCCCCTCTCGGGCTGCATCGTCAGCAGTGCCTCGCCGTAGACCACGTCCGCGCACGCCGAGTCGAGCGTCGTGGCACCCGCGTTTCCGACGACGATCTCGCAGTCGGGACGGTCGAGTTCGGTCGCCAGTGCGTTCGCCGCCTCCCGGTCGAGTTCGACGCCCGTGTACGACCCTGGTTCGTGGTCGAGCGCGAGCCGCGCGGTGAACCCCGTTCCTGGGGCGAACTCGACCACGTCGTCGCCGGGAGTGATGTCGAGTGCGTCGACGAGTTCAAGCGTCAGCTCCCGACCGCCCGGCCGGAGCACGCGTTTGCCCATCTCGGCGAGGACCCAGTGGGCGGGTTGGTTTTCGAGCGATTTCCGGGCCATCAGGCTCCCCCCGATACCGACGTCAGGATCACTAGCGCGGTGCTCGCCTCGACCGCCACGGGCGAGAACTCTCGTTCCCCGTCGAATCGCGCGACACGCCCGGCGGGCAGCTCGTACGTCTCCGACCCGACGTGTAGCTCGAACTCGCCGTCGAGAACCACGAAGAGCACCGTTCGCGCGGCGTGGCGATGCGGCTCGATGCGCTCGCCAGCGTCGAGATGGAGGTGATTCACCTGTGGCTCCCCGTCCTCGAAGAGCGGGACGAACGATTCAGCGCCGAGTCCAGTGAAGTCGGCGATCTCCGCCATTCGTTGGGTCCCCGTCATCGGTCACTCCGTGTGTCACGTGCCGACCGCGCTTCGGTTTCGACATCGGTTCGGTCACGCTGCTCGGACGCTCCACGAACGCTCCGTGGTCCCCGTCGACCGCGGTATTGACGGTCGACCGCCGCCACGTCGGGGGCCGGTCGGTTGCTGTGTCTCATCTGCCTTCGGCAGTTCGTCCTCCGCACTCATAATTTTAGGCATACCTAAAACACGACTCGCTGTCGATGCACACGAGACGCACGAACGATCCGCCTCGATGCAGACCAATCGTGGTTCGCTGTCGCGGGAGCCGGTGACAGTACTCGAGAAACAGTCGACCAGGGCCGTGACGTGGTCTCGTCCGATGATCCGTCTCCCCGAACAAATGCTGCTCCGCGTCCGTACACGACTACGACGCTCGTTTTCCTGACCGTTCACTCGACGTTCTCGCCCTGATAGCTCCCGTCGTAGACGTCGTCGTGGTCGGCCTCGCAGAGGACGAGCTGTGCGACCCGCGCGCCGCGTTCGATCTCGATGTCGTGGTGGACCTGGAGCAGTCCCTCGCCGCGGCCCTCGTAGCCCGCGTCCCAGACTGCGGTGTTCAGCATACACGAGTTGCGCAGCAGCGACGAGCGCGGATAGACGAACCCCACGTGGCCTTCGGGGATCCGGACGATCTCGGTGTAGCGGGCGACGTAGCCTCCCGGCGGGAGGTAGTAGGGATCGGTGGTGTCGCTCTCGCCGAAGCCCTCGACGACGTGTTCGCGGCGACGGTGGCGCACGCCGACCTCCTTGCTCTCGATACCGATCCGGCCGGGTTCGCGCTGTTCGAAGACGGCTTCGAGCGTGAGGTCCACCCCGTTGGGCTGGACCTGTTCGTCGGTGACGGGCGTGACGTGCTCGGCGACGAACGCACCGCTTTTGTACATACCACACCGTTCCTATCGGCATACAAAGCCGTACCGGAGTCCCCGGGAATCGAGCGGAGCGGCAAGACTTGCGATGTATGGCGGTCTTTCGTGCGAAACGCACGGGATTTATACCGATGGGTGGCGGATGAGTACGTGCTATGGGAAAAACGCTAACGGAGAAGATCCTCTCCGACCACCTCGTCGAAGGTGAACTCGAAACCGGCGAGGAGATCGGGATCGAGATCGACCAGGTCCTGACCCAGGACACCACTGGGACGCTCGTCTGGCTCCAGTTCGAGGCGCTCGGCCTCGACGAGGTCCAGACCGAGCTCGCTGCGCAGTACTGCGACCACCAGACCTATCAGTTCGACTTCAAGAACTCCGACGACCACCGCTTCCTCCGGTCGGCGGCGGGCACGTTCGGCGCGCACTTCTCGCGCCCGGGCAACGGTATCTGCCACCAGGTCCACAAGGAGCGCTTCGCCGCACCGGGCAAGACGATGCTCGGCTCTGACTCCCACACCCCGACCCCCGGCGGGATGGGCGAACTCGCCATCGGTTCGGGCGGTCTCGACGTCGCCGTCGCGATGGGCGGCGGGCCGTACTACATCGAGATGCCGGAAGTCGTCAGCGTCCGTCTCGAAGGCGAACTCCCCGAGTGGGCCACCGCCAAGGACGTCATCCTCCACCTCCTCGGCGAGCTCTCGGTGAAGGGCGGCGTCGGCAAGGTGCTCGAATACACCGGTCCCGGCATCGAGTCGCTCTCCGTGCCCGAGCGGACCACCATCACCAACATGGGGACCGAGCTCGGCGCGACCACTTCGATCTTCCCGACCGACGACAACACCAAGGAGTTCCTCTCGCGGCTCGAACGCGAAGACGAGTACGTCGACCTGAGCGCTGACGACGACGCCGAGTACGCCGACGAGATCGTGGTGAACCTCGACGAGCTCGAACCCCTGATCGCCACGCCGTCGATGCCCGACAACGTCGTCCCCGTCAGCGAGGTCGCCGGGACGGACGTCGACCAGGTCATGATCGGCTCGTGCACCAACGGTGCCTACGAGGACATCCTCCCGGCCGCGAAGATGCTCGAAGGCCAGCAGGTCGACAAGCGCACGGACATGATCATCGCGCCCGGCTCGAAGCAGTCCTCCGAGCTCCTCGCCCGCGAGGGCTGGACGGCCGAGCTGATGGCGGCCGGCGTCAACTTCTCCGAGGCCACCTGTGGGGCCTGCATCGGTATCGGCCACGTGCCGGCTTCGGACTCCGTTTCGCTCCGGACCTTCAACCGCAACTTCGAGGGCCGCTCGGGTATCGAGGACGACTCGGTCTACCTCTGCTCGCCCGAGGTCGCCACCGCCGCGGCGATCACCGGCGAGATCACCGACCCGCGCGACCTCGACGACATCGAGGACCCCGGCTTCGAGATGGCCGACGTCTACGACGGCTCGACCGCCGACCTCATCTCGCCGGACAACGCGGTCGACGACGGGCTCGTGAAGGGCCCGAACATCGGCGACGTGCCGCTGAAGGACCCGCTCGAATCCGACCTCGGCGGGCCGGCACTGCTGAAGATGCAGGACAACATCACGACCGACCACATCATCCCCGCGACCCAGGACATCCTGATGTACCGGTCGAACATCCCGAAGCTCTCGGAGTTCACCCTCTCGCGGGTCGACGAGGAGTTCGCCCAGCGCGCGCTCGACTCCGACGGTGGTTTCCTCGTGGCCGGCGAGAACTACGGTCAGGGGAGCTCGCGTGAGCACGCGGCGCTCTGCCCGATGTACCTCGGCGTCGAAGGGGTGCTCGCCCAGAGCTTCGCGCGGATCCACAAGGCGAACCTCTTCAACTTCGGCCTCCTGCCGCTGGAGATCGACGAGGACACGTATGAGAAAATCGACCAGGGCGACGACATCGAGATCGTCGACGACGTCGACGAGGCCGTTCGCTCCGGTGAGACCGAGTTCACGATCCGCGTGAACGACGACTGGGAAGCCACGGGCACCCTCAAGGCCTCCGACCGCGAGCGCGAGATCCTCGCCGACGGCGGCAAGCTGCCCCACACCAAGGCCCAGCAGGAAGGGAGCTCGGGCGCGGCCCCCGCCGACGACTGATCGCCTAACCGAACTTCGAATTTTTTAGCGAACCGCGGTACCGACGGTACTCGAATCGAGTCAGTCCAACGGACCGTTTCTCGTGACCCCCACGTCGACGACTCGTCATTCGGTCCGTCTCGACGCTCTTCCGACCGGAGCGCTCGTGACTCAGGCGGTGGTTTCCGTTCGCTCCTCGGTTCTGTCGGTGTAGTAGGCCACGTAGTAGGTTCGCAGGAACGCACCGATCAGGAGCGACAGTACCCCCGAGGCGATGAAGAACACGAGGCCGCCGGAGGGTGACGTCCCGAGAAACCCGTTCGTGGCGGCGGTCGCCGGGGCGTCCGAGACGGCGACGTGGGTAACGACGTAGTAGACGATCGGGATGACGGAAACGAGGTTGACGAGCAGGGCGATGACGTTGTAGCCGAGCGTATTCAAGAAGTTCGCTCGAACCAGCCCCGCGCTCCGTCGGAACGAGTCCGTGACGCCGGCGTCGTCGACGACGATCGCCGCCCGGTAGAACTGGAGGAAGAACGGCACCAGCAGGAGTCCGACGATGAGGAGCGCCGAGATGCCGGTAAAGACCAGTCCCGCACCGAGTCCCATCC
>NZ_QZWE01000002.1:0-234216 GCF_003602035.1 Halococcus sp. IIIV-5B
ACCGCCTTCCTGAGCGAGCGAAACGCCGGTCGTCAAATAGACGAATACACTGAAGCAGAGGGCTTCAATCCCGGTTTTCGCTGCTCCGTATAGTTGCTGCTTGATACCCCGAGCGTTCGTCGTATCGCTCTCATTCGATGCCATGGTTACTTTGTGGCACTACCCTGAGTGCCGTATCTAAGTCCATAAAGACAGAGTATATATAGCTTTTGTATGCTTCAAAACTTTTATTTGGTGTAAATGAGACTAATACGCCAGGCATCTATGGTAACTAAACCCAGCGAAACCGATACCGTACCAATGCTTCCCCTACCCGAATGGATGACACGATCCGACCTCATTATTCTCAATTTCCTTGATGGACACCGAGAGGTCGAAGATTTGGCCGTTCCCCCGATGGTTCTCTCCCGAAACACGTCGATCGCGAAATCCACCGCTCGGGGTCGATTGGGCGAGCTTACCGACGGCGGATTGACCGAGAAAATGAACGACACTGGCGGGTACTACCACCTGAGTGATTTGGGCCGCCGGTTCTTGCATGAAGAATTGACTGACGAAGAACGTGATATGATTTACGGCCGAGACAAAAACAAATAGAAATTAGGGTGAGACTGCATAATTCTAGTAACACCCAACTACTATAATACACGCGTGGTAACTTATCGCTATGGCTGATCAGGAACCGCATACCGGCCCGCCAACGCGCGAAGCGAGCGAAATGCGCGGAGTAAGCGAGCCGCGTGATCGCGAACCTCGTAACCGTGAGCCGCGTAAATCAGGGAACAGCGGAGGGAGAAGCGCCCCGTTTGGCCTCAAGCCAGGGCTTCTCGCTGGTGTCTCCGAAACGCTCAAATTCTATCTGTCCGCCGCTATCGGGATTCTCGTCGTGTCTTTCGTGTTCGCGATGATCTACGGGTCAGCGATTAGTGCTGGCTGGCTGAGTACCGAAGGCGGTGATGCGTGGTTCACCGTTCTTAGTTGGCTCCTCCTGATGTGGCTGTTCGGACAGTGGTTGAAAGCCCGATTCGGGCGGTCGAACAAGCTTTTTCGCGAACGATAGAGTCCCCGTTCCCTACTCGTCAAGTAGCTTCTTGAAAACAGCGAGAAACAGCACTGCGAGCGCCGAAAGGAACAGTAGCACTATCACAATCATCTGCATTACACCGGCTGCTATCGTCCCGATCCAGTTGTTCTCGTTCCGCTGCGGGGTCTGTGTGCCGACAGCATCCGCAGACCCGTTCGCCGACGCGTTGACCGAGACGTTCCCGAGAGCGCTGATATTCCCCGACCCGACTTTCCCCGGATTGCTGAGTCCGGCCTGACACTGCTCGCCGAAGCCCACACCCTCGCCGACCGTGATGCCCGACAGAGAGCTTTCTGACGCCCCTGAGACTTGGAAACAGGTGTTCGTGACCGTGGATTGAGGCCGACCGCTCACACGCACGATCTCGCCGCCGCCCGACCCCTTGAACAGCGAGTTCGTGATCGTGATGTTGTGCGGGGGTGGCGACTCGGGATCGTAGCTCGACCCCGGTTCGGCGGCGTCGACAAACGGCACATCGAGCCCGCTTTCTATCTCACAGTTATCCAGTTTGAGCGCCCCGCCGTGGCCTCTCACGTTGATCACGGCTCCGATCTTGTTTGCGGATACCGCCGTGATCTTCGCGTTCCGAAGGACTGCACCACCGGGCTTGCTGATATGCGATGGTTGCTCGACTTTGAGCGCCATCGTCGCGATCTCCTCGTTGAAGCCTGATTTGTCATAGCTGTCAATATCGACTCCCATAGTCACGCCGTCGGCGAAGCTCCCTTCGCCGCAATATCGGAGCTGATCGACGGCGTTGTTCACGAAGGTCCCACCGACCACCTGGACGTCGCCCGGTGTGCGCGACCCATAGAGGCCGTTATCGGCGGCTCCCTGAGCCTGACAATCGACGAGTTGGGCGGTGCCGTCGTTCCGATCCCCGACCCAGAAGACGGGGACACCGCCCTTGTTCTTCGAACCCCCCACGCCGCTCCCGCTGCTCGCGACCCGCTCGGCGCGGGCCGTGGCACCACTCTCGGCCATCAACGCACAGAGCGGATGGTTCGTCTCCTCGTTCGCTTGCGAACCAGTGTTGTCCTGAACACCGACCACCCGAATATCACGGGCCGTTGCGAACCCCGACGACCCGACGACGATCGAGATTCCAGTTCCCGAACTCGTCATATCGAGCACGAAGTTCGCGATCAACCCGGATTCGGCGTCGAGGTTGATCCGGCTGGCTTCACTGTTCGCGGTGATGGTCGCGACTCCGCTCCCTGGTTCGGGCGGCCCGCTCGCGTTCTCGTACCCTACACCAGCTATTCCGACCGTGCTCCCGGTGATTTGGGGCTGGCCGTCGAGTGCGTAGTTCCCGGCGGGAAACTCAACCAGCGTCCCGTCGCTGACGCTCGAAAGCGCGTCGTCTATCGGTGATCCACCGTTCGGGTCACATCCCAGGTCTTCGACGGCGTTCACCGTCCGCGAGAAGTTCGGCGACGCACCGCCTGAGAGTCCTGAGCCGGAGCTACTGTTTCCGGTCGCGTTGCCCTGTTGTTGCTGGCGTTCGCGCATACGGAGTTGGTGAGCGCGTTCTGCCTCCGCGAGCGCACGATAGGCTTCCCTCGACGGCGAACCCGGTTGGCCGAACGTTTCGAACTCCTCGCCGTCGTCGCTCGAAATACTCGAGCTTGCTGCGGTGACCGGCGAAGCCGTCTCGGGTCCGACCGCTGCGGCCCCGATCGTCGCGCCGATCGCGCCGCCTTTGGCGAGAAATTCGCGACGATTTACCTCCCTCATGGCATTTGCGAGCGAATGTAGAGATACAACAGCAGCACGAGCACCACGACCACGATCGGGATGAGCCACAAGAGGCCGAGACCACCCGACCCGCCGGAGCTATCCGAGGACTGATTAGACGCGTTCTCGCCTGTGTCGGTCGTTACGGGCGTGTTCGTGGATTGGTTGATGACCGAGAAGGAATCGTTAGAGCCGTTTTGTTGCTCCTCACTCATGGTCGGAAGGCCAGCAGCGGCGTTCTGTAGGGCGATTTCCGCCGAATCGTTCACCGACGAGGCGTTAGCTGTGTAGCCCGTATCTTGGAAGCCGTCACTCTGCACATAGTCGTACTCCTGATTATCGTTGGTGTCGCGGCTCGGGCGGGCGGTGAGCGTCTGATTTTCGGGGACTCCGCCCGAAAGCAGCGATACTCTCACATCTTCGTGGTTGCCCGGCTCCAGATAGCGAGAGATACCGACCGCGCTCCCGGTCGGGTCGTCAGAATACGACTCATTGGTGACCACGACCCACCCGCCATCCGGCAGGGTGACGTTCTCGACGGTGAGCGTCGATCCGTTGGTCTGCTGGTCGTTGAACGTGACCGAAGCCGTTTCCGTAGTCCTGTTCGGGTCGCCGCGCGTCCCGTTCACCGTGATGCGCGACGTGTCGGTAACGTACTGCTGGCTGCCGTTTTCTCCGACTGTGTACGGGGTGTCTGCCATCCCGCCGGAGGTGATCCCCTGGAACCGACTGTTATTGTTCGTCTCGTGCCAGAGTACCGCTGTCAGGTCGTCCGTGCCATTCAATTCCGACTGATTTAGCTCTCCTCCGGGTGGTGACTGGTTGATCGGGATGGTGACGTTCTCGTGACTCCCGTTATCGAGGTAGCTAGACATCGCGATCGCGCTGCCCTGTAGAATTCCGGCGTCCTGATACGCTCCGCCGTGGATCACAATATAGCCGCCACGCGAAAGGGTCGCGTTCGTGATGGTAACGGTGGTTCCGTTCGTCGTCTGCTTCGGCATTGTGACCGAATTGCTACTATTCTCGCTGCTGTTGTTCTCCTGAGCGCTCGCGATCCCCACCGGACTCACTGAGAGGTCGTCGGTGGCGTTTTCGACCGCGTTCGTGGGGTTCTCGGTGACCGAAACCCCTGGTGCAGCGGTATAGATCACGGCTCCGATCGCGACCACACCGACGATCAGGAATGCGGTGTTTGCGACGCGGTTCGCTGCTCGAAGGCTACTGAGCGAGAGCCGCCAGCGAGAGAGCGGAAGGAGCGGACGGATGCCGTAGATGGTGATCACGTCTCCGAGAAGATGCACGAATATCCCGAACGCACCCACACAGAAGCCCAAGACAGCGAGCGTTTCAGGCCCGTAGGTGCCGAGTTCTTCCAAATAGATAGCGGTGTGCGTGCTGGTGATGATCGGGGTTCCTCGGAGGGTCTGAACCAGCGGCTCGACGCCGTAGCGACCGACAGCCCACCCGATACCCGCCATGACCGCGCCGACGGCGAACACCGCGAGCACGGAGTGACTCACGCCCCGATGCGAAAGCCACGGGATTCGGTGGTCGCGGTCGGGGAGTGGCTCGACAGCGAGCACGCCGATACCACAAAGCAGCGCGAGCGCCGGATGATTGAGTCTTAGTAGCCCGTAGGCGATCGGTGCGTAGGTCAGCAGCGCGATCCCGATGTGACCGTGGCGATACATCTGACTCATTCTCTCCAATACCAACTTATTAGATTCATTGCCTTAGGTCAACTGTCGAAAGCTCAGCTGGCTATTATAGTTAGAAGACGTTAATTGTATTGGTTAGTGTGATTAGTTGGCTTGAGAGATACGAAACTCGGAATTCTCGCTGCTCGCGAGTTTCTTACCTAACATCGAATCGAATTGTCTAATAGATGTTTGGTAAGACTAGTTCGCCACGCTTAAATATATCACAGGGTTGATAGATCCTACGGTAATATGACACTTCACAAAGATAGGGTATTTTAGAGAGTGGCTCATATGTTATACTATGTTGCGTGAGCAGTTTGTAACCAGTCGGCTCAGAGAACTCCCCCCCCCCCGATCTTCGGAGTTGAAAGAAGTCGTATTCAGTTTCGATAGACTGGTCATAGGAGGTTTCTCAAGCACCCGAAATCACACTACTTCTTCTAATAACCCCACTATTGTTCAAAGCACATAATTTTTGCATAGTTTCATCGTAGAAATTGGAATATATAGTTCTGCAAGGGTTGGTTTTATGTATGAAGCATTGGGATCATGTCCTGTCGACCGATGACAAACGATACTAACCCACGCTCGCGAACTGATGGAACTGGCTCTGAAGGTTCCAGTAGTACAGAAATCTTTGAACGCTTCAGTCGTCGGGATTACCTTAAGTTCACAGGGGCAGCAGCAGTCGCGGGACTAGGTGCGACAGGTACAGCAGCTGCCGCTGACTATGACGAGGTACCAATTGGAGCAGGTGATGATAAATTAGTTCAGGTTGGTGGTGACAATCCAAACGTCCTTGAAAACAAGCTCTACGATGTTACCGCTGATAACGCAACTCTCAGGATCCGCACCTATGGAGATAACTGGACGATTCGGAATATCGGAGTGAAGGGACAGAATACGGTCGAGCTCCCGTATACGATCAATGTGGATGTTCGTGAGGGTGGTACTGGCGTTATCGAAAACGTGTATCTCGGGGACGGAGCACCCTCTGAACCAGGAGGAATTGCTATCAAAGTTCACTTGGATCACGCTGGGACAGCAGTAATTCGAAACTGCTACATTGAGGGGTGGCCGGAGAACGGTATTTATGGCGCCTCTCCTGGTCGAGACCCGCCTGACGCGGAAGGTGGTGACGGCGCTGTTCAGATCGAACAGTGCTACGCACGAAACAACAATCTTTCAAACTTCAGAATAGCTGATAATTCGTATGTTCATGATTCTGTAGTTCACGTTGATGGAGATGTAGGATATGCGTACGGGAATCCGGGCGATGTGAATTCACGAGGCGTCTGGGTGAAGGAGGGAGGAAAGTGCGAGGTTAGAAATTGTGATATCAAACTCGAACACCCTGACGCCTCCTATTGTGTAGTCGTATCGGATGCAGAGGAGGAGGATGGGCACGCTGAAGTTATCGATAGTCAACTGTTCGTCAGTGATGATGTAGACAGTGACTCGTTCAGTAGCGGCGGAAATGGTGGTGGGTTGACTTCCGGCAACGTTGATACAACTAACGTAGGAAACAATCCGGATGTCTCGGTACCGTCTAGTGTTCCGCAAAGTCCTGAAGCAGCGGCCAGCGGGAGCAGCGGCGGTGGCAACGATGGTGGGAACGACGGCGGTGGCGACGATGGTGGGAACGACGGCGGTGGAAGCTCGCTCCCACGAGGAATTACTCTCGTCGGACACCAGAGCGACCAGATCAATTACTCGTTCGGCGTGAGCGGCGATGTGGAAGGCAACAACGGGATCGAGAGCAACGATAGCGTTGGCTCCGACGGCCAAGTTGCCGCTGCTGTGGATAGCTACGACCAGGACAACTACCGCTTCTCCGGGGACTTCGAGTACTTCAACTACAGCGGTGGTGATCTCCGAGTTACCGTTGATGGACAGTCGAAGGACCCAGACAATCTCGGCGGTAGCAGTAGTGGCGGCGGTGGTGGGGGGAGCTCCCTTCCTAATGGGGTCACAATTGTCGGGCATCAGAGCGACCAGATCAACTACTCATTCGGTGTGAGTGGTGACCTCGAAGGAAATAGCGATATCGAGAGCAACGATAGCGTTGGCTCCGACGGCCAAGTTGCCGCTGCTGTGGATAGCTACGACCAGGATAACTACCGCTTCTCCGGGGACTTCGAGTACTTCAATTACAGCGGTGGCGATCTCCGCGTCACCGTCAACGGGCAGTCAAAGAACCCCGATAATCTCGGCGGCAGCAGCAGTGGTGGCGGCGGTGGAAGCTCGCTTCCAAAAGGAATGACTGTCGTCGGACACCAGAGTGGCCAGATCAACTACTCGTTCGGTGTGAGTGGTGACCTCGAAGGGAACAACGATATCGAGAGCAACGATAGTGTTGGCTCTGACGGTCAAGCTGCTGCTGCCGTAGATAGCTACGACCAGGATAACTACCGCTTCTCCGGGGAGGTTGAGTACTTCAACTACAGCGGTGGTGATCTCCGACTTACCATCGACGGACAGTCGAGGGATCCTGACTCGTTCTAGTATCGACACTCACAAATAAAAGAGCTGCACCGACAATTTTTATGTCGTTCAAGTAAGCGAACTCATCTAACTTCACAGACTAGACTAAGGTCTAGTCTGTGAAGTTAGAATCCACGATAAGCTTCTGTCGAACACGGTCAGAGCCTCCACAAATCTTTCGCATATTATAATATTTCGAGAGAATTGAACAAGGGTGTGCTCATAACATGCTGGCGTGAGCAAATTCGGCGACGATCGTTTCGGTGCTCGGTTTGTTTAGATAGGGCTCTAGGGCCTGATAGTTGTCCCACCCGCCGATCTCCATCACGACACGGGGATTCATTCGCTCGCGAACAAGGCACGAATGAGCGAAATACCGCCGGGGTCGTGAGACGACACCTTCCGAAAATCGTCGTTGCCTATGCGACCAGCCGCTCTCGTCGCGGCGGTCTTCACGACCCGCTGGACGGTCCTGGGGGTTACATCGATCACGGGGTCTGACTGAGCGATGTTCTCGGCCCGCTGATAGCGGTGTAGATCGCGCTCAACCTCGCGCGGGAGGTAGGCGTCTCTCGGCTTTCCTCCCGACCCTGTGGTGTCCTTCCCCTGCGGAACGCGGAGAAAATAGTAGTCCTCGCCCTCAACCACTTCGTGCCGAACGTGCTCGGGTGTGATCTGGGGGACCTCGAACGATCGAAGTCCAACCTCGCCACCGAACCGGATCACTAGCTCGTCGCGATAGGATTCAGTGGAGCGGCGTAACTGCTCGTACTCCTCAACCGAAAGCCAGCAGTTGAATGATTGCTGGTTGGTGTTTCGTTCTACCATCATGTCGTACTTGCTACTACAACTACGACACAGAGGGAGCTACCTCACGACGAGAAGTTTGGTGCTGTCTCCTGGGTCAAAGACTGAATGAATTCAAACGTCGATTCTGTCCGGGGCTTATACTCGGGATTGAGATGCTTTGCCGCCGAGGAAACCGTTGAGTTCGGGTGATTCTTCATCTCCTCATATAGCTCCTCTTGGCTCATTGTTCCGAGATATTCCCCGTATACTTGCATGCGAGCCATATTGTAGGCGTCTCCCGTCTCCTCGAATATCTCCATTTCACACATAAGCGCCTCTAATCCTTCAATCACGAAATCTGATGGGACAGAGAGCCGACCATCCTCGATCTGGTGTGCGTCTAAGAGTTCATCCGGGTATTCCTGCTTCGAATCAGGAGATTCTGCCATGACAACGTTCTACGTTGGAAGCCGTTATTTCCTGTCTTTGACTACTACATTTCGTTATCTGCTCCTGCTAAGAAGATCGTCGATGAATCTGAAGCCGTTGACGAACGTCACTGCGTCGCCATAGCCCTCACTCGCGAGCACGGTTTCTGCTCCCTCACCAGCAGCGATATCGGTCGTGTAGATGTAGGCGTGGCTCACATCGCCTGAGCTGAGTGCCTGTATCGCGAGCGCACCGAGAGCCGGGTCAGCACGCTCGATCTCATCGGCTGGCCGACCGTCAGCATTCGCGATATAGCGTTGAATGCCGTCCATCGTCTTCGAAACGGCTGGGTTCGTGTAATCCAGTGGCTCAGCGACGCGAACCCACCCATCATCGATGGCAGCATCAACTGGAATTGCTTCGATTTCGGTACTCTCGCTGATGTCGGTCGTGGTCAATTCTTCGTAGACACGCTGCGGAACAGCGAACACGATTCCATTTCGTTGAGCGAACGTCCGAACCCGCCGGTAGCGCTGATTATCGGGGGCTCCGAGCGCGACGAGAAACCCGGTGTCCGCAATGTGGAGGACGCTCACTCGTCGAGGTTTTCGGCGTCGACCACATCTGCGAGCGACCCACCGGAGTCCTCGAACGCGAAGTGTTCGTGGACGACAGGCCGAAGGGCTTGGAGGATCATTTCGGTTTCGAGTGGCGACATATCGAGGTCCTCAGCCACGAGGCGGTGGGTGGTTTCGCCCTGCTCACGAGCGAGAGTGTGGGTGAGCGCGGTCGCGAGACCGTGAATCCCGCGACGGTCGATATACGAGTCGATGGTCTCGTTACTTGCCCGGCATGCGACCGCGGCGATGAGAGCGGGTGAGATCGTGTACTCACGCTTGTCGTCGGCGGTCAATGTGAGCTCAATGTCGACGGCTGTGTACCGCTGTGGTGGTGTGTCGCTCGTCGAAGTGAGAACGCCAGCGTCGACGAGCTGGTTCACGTACGTGTAGGCAGTCCCCTGTGAAATCTCAAGAGTGTCGATGAGTTCGCCGACGGTCACCTCGTCTTCACTGTAAACATGCGTGTAGATGCGGGCGAGCTGGGTCTCTTCGAGAAGATCGGCGATCGAGAGAAAGTCACGAACGATGTTGTCTTCCTCCCGTGGAGCGGTCTTTGGCATGGGTGAAAGCGCTGTTTATAGATTATACGTAATCTGCAATAAATCTGCCGGGGCGCTCAACAGAAGTTGAGACTGGCCGTCTCAATACATAGAGTCTCCCCGGTAGTCTTCAAGACGTTCGCGCAAGCGGGTGATATTCTTGCTACCGATCTGCTTCGACCACGGTTAGTTTGACCTGATGGACGCCTTTCAGCGGCCGTATCCGAGAGAGTAACTCCTCGATCCGCTCGCCTGCACCGTCAACGGCGATCGACTCCAGGCAGAGGTGGTCGTTGAGATGGACGTGATGTACTGCAATGATAGTCTCGGCGAAGTCATGTTGCAACGCGGTCATCTCGTCCGTCACACTGTTGTGGTCATGTTCGTAAAGTACAACTACCGTTCCACTGAGGCTTCTGGAGAGACCCATCTGCTGGTTGAATTCCGTGACGAACGCCCGTAGGGCATCTCTGGTCGCTCCAGAGCGACTATTGTACTCGCCAGCTTCCACCACCTCGTCCAGTTCGGAGAGGAGACTCGGTGGAAGTGTGACGCTCATCCGGTCGACATCTTGGCTCATAACCTTGGTTAGTTTCAGTGATTGTTTAACCGTTGGCAGTGCAAAAGTAGCAGCACCACAGTAACTAATATTCTGACTAAGAGAGCAGTCCTCAATCAGATTAGCACCTCTGCTAAGTGGCGTGACTATCCGCGTTCGGTTGACACTGCCAGTAATATTCTGTAGTAAGTCGTAACCACAAACCTGCTGTTGTTGAGCCCAAATTCGCCTTTTGAACTATCAGGGATGCTTTTGGAATCTGGAGGTTCGGTGCTTGCGGCCTTAACCGAAGGCGGATGGTGGCGTGACCTCAGTCGTCCTCGTTACTCGAATCTTAGTCATGTGTGCTCATCTGGAGACTATTCCTCGAACGACGTATGTTTTATAGTCTATCTCTTCTCCCCATAGAACCGGGTCAGACAACAACTCGTACCTCACTTGCCCAAGTCCTTGTTCCTCGAGAAAGCCGGCTAGTTCATCGAGTTCGGCCCCTGATATAGCGGGAGGTCTTCGTGAATCTCTCGGTACTCGTCCCACGGTTCGTCGAAGTCCCAATGGCCCTCCAAGAGAACGAGGTGCCCGTCCGGTCGTACGACTCTAGACCACTCTCGGAGGGCCTTCTCGGGGTTCGGGAGGGTCCAGATGAGATGTCGAGCTGTAACCCCATCATACGTATCGTCGGCGAATGAGAGGTCCTCAACGTTTCCTTTGTAGAAATCGATGGGTTCACTCTGTCGCTTCGCTTTCTCTCGAGCACGGTCGAGCATTTCAGATGATAGGTCGATTCCGGTTACCTCGTGGCCCAACTGCGCGAGCAGGAGCGAAATAACGCCAGTTCCACATCCAGCGTCCAATATCTTATGTGGCTGCTCTCCGGCCCACTTCTCAAGTACGGCTAACCACGCGTCGCGTTGTCCGTCACTGTGGATTCCATGCTGGCTATCCGAGTCGAAGGAATCGGCACGATCGTTCCAATATTGTTCTACGAGCTTTTCGACATCCGTTTTGATTTGATTTCGTCATTGGCTGTGATCCGGTTTTCTGTTGTAGGTCAGTCATACGAGTTCGAACGACTCCAGTGTTCGATAGTTAGTTATCCCCGACAGTGATGGATTCGATGCCGTAGTCCACTTCGGTGGGATGCGGTCGATATCCGTCGGTGTTCGATTGCAGCGCGACGACGTTCGTATAGTATGTGAGGAAACTGACAGGCACGTCTCTGTGGGTGACTGATTGTACCCGGTCGTACTTTCGTTTCCGCGTGGCTCGGTCGAACGTCGTTCGTGCCTCCTCAAGCAATGTGTCCACCTCGGGGTTATCGTAGCCGTGTTTGAGTATCGATTCTTCGGAGTGGTAGAGGTTACTGAGCCGGTCAGGATCCGGATACAGCAGCGTCGACATGGCCATCAGGTAGCAGTCGAACCCGTTCTGTTCGGCCCGCTCTGTCATCGTGGGGTACTCGAACACGGAGATGTCGACGTCGATACCGACATTACCGAGCTGACTCTGTAACACTTCGGCTATCACCGCGAGACGGGGGCGCGCTCGATACGTCATAATCTCGATGGACAGTTCATCGCCTTCACGGGAGCGCACGCCATCGTTCCCCTCGCTCACCCAGCCAGCCTCGGCCAACAGGGACCGGGCTCGGTCGGGGTTATGTACGTATTCCTCCAGTGCTGAGTTGTGCCACTCTGTAACCGACTCGGGAAACGGGCCGACTGCGGGCGTACCGACACCGCCGAGAACAGAGTCGATGAGCACTTGCTTGTCCACGGCGTAATTGAGCGCTCGGCGGACGCGAGCATCGTCGAACGGAGGTGATTGAGTGTCGAACACTAGAAACCGACAGCGCGACAGTTGATAGGTGTGTACGTCGATGTCGTCGGTCGAGCGTAGTGCGTCGACTTTGTCGACCGGAAGGATGCGTGCCATTTCGATCTCTCCACTTTCCAGACTGAGTCGGCGCGTCTGGTCGTCGGTGATCGTCTCGTATCGGACCGATTCAACAGCCGGGACCGTCCCGTAATACTCGTCGTTTCTGACGGTTCGTATCTGGGTGTTGCTTTCCCAAGAGTCTACTTTCAAAGGCCCGGTCCCGATAGGTGCCGTAACCGTCCCGTCGTCGTATGCGCCGGGGCTGAGAATCGCGGCCTGGGATCGGGCCAGGTGCGCCGGGAGTGGGGCGAAGGGTGCGGTCGTCGTAACTTCAATTGAATGGCTTCCTGACGCTTCGACGGTGTCGACAGGGATGCCGGTGAACACGGGTGAGTCGACCGTACGACGCAGTGACTTCACCGCTGCCGCGGCGTCGAACGGTTCTCCGTCGTGGAACGTCACGTCTTCTCGCAGGGAGAAGCGCCACCTCTGACCGCTATCGTGGCTGGTCCACTCAGTCGCGAGTTCTGGCGCGGGGTTGGCCTCGTAATCGACGCCGACGAGCGCCTCGGTGATCCCGAGTCGACGGGTCTGTAGCCCACCGTCGAGCGGGTCTATCGTCGCCTCCCACGGTGCTGCGACTCGGAACTCGGTCCCACCTCCGTCGCTACCTGAGAGACAGCCAGTGATGGCGACACTGCCTGCCGCGAGTGCCGTCTTGAGCGCAGTCCGTCGATTGATCGAATGGTTGTTTATCTTACTGTTTGGTGGAGTATCGGTATTCATGAATTCCGTACAAGTGACGCCGTCGCCTCCGTTTTCTCTCCGGGGATGGCATTGAGGAGCGTTCGTGTGTGTGAGTGGGTCGGATTCGAGAGCACTTCCTCAACGGGTCCCGTCTCAGCGAACTGGCCCTCCTGCATGACGGCGATATGGTCGGAGACGTGTCGAACGACCGCGAGGTCGTGTGTGACGATTATGTACGCCAATCCGTGCTCCGATAGAAGTGACCCGAGTAGGTTGAGCACGGCCGCTTGCGTGGACGCATCCAGCGAGGCCGTGGGTTCGTCCAGCAGTACGACCGACGGTCGCAGTGCGAGTGCGCGTGCGATCGCGATACGTTGGAGTTGTCCGCCCGAAAGCTGTCGCGGAGAGCGATCCGCGTACGATATTGGCAGGCCGACCTCCGAAAGCAGCGTTTCCACCCGCGACTGGCACCGCTCGCGATTCCACCCGTGTTCGACGAGCGGTTCGGCGATGGCTTCCGAGATGGACTGGCGTGGGTTGATACTCTGTCGATGGTTCTGGAAGACGACGCCGATTTCTCCTCGCTGGACTGTTGTTCGCGAATCGATATCTCCGACGAGTTCGCCGTTCAACTGGACCGTGCCGGTTGTCGGTGTTTCGAGACCCGCTATCAGTTCGATGAGTGTGGACTTTCCAGACCCACTCTCGCCGACGAGACCCATAGTCTGTCCGGAACGCAGCGACAAGGAGACGTTCTCGACGGCCGTCGTCGACTTTGCGGTCCCTACGAACCGCTCCACGAACGACTCCGTGTGACGAAATGACTTCGTCACACGGCTGACCTCGACTACGGGGTCGTCACGTGTGTCCCCTCCCTCCGTATCGCTCCGATGTCCCCCTCCATTCCACCTCCGGGTATGTCCGTTCGCGTCCCCGGTTCGGACGTCGGTCCTCGTCGGTTGCGCGCTCACGCCGGCTAACTGCCGAGCACTCGCTGCACGGGCGTCAGGAACACTACATCGAACGGTGTGACTTTCGGACACCGAGACGCTCGGTTGTGCAGTTTCGCGGCAGTGGTCAGTAGATTTCGGACAACGGTTAGCGAACGCACATCCTGGCGGACGTTCGAGGTGTTCCTGTCGGTCTTCAGCGATGCTCGGCAGCGTTGTTCCCGGTTTGGAACGCTGCGGGATGGAGTGCAGGAGTGACTTGGTGTAGGGATGTTTCGGGTTCGAGAGGAGGTCGTCGACCGCTCCCCGCTCGACTATCTTCCCATCGTACATTACTGCGATACGGTCGCAGACTTCCGCGACGACACCGAAATCATGGGTGATGAACAACATACTCATCTCGCGGCTCTCGGTGAGGCGATCCAGCCGATCGAGTAGCGCTGCTTCCGTCGTCGTGTCCAGCGCCGTCGTGGGTTCGTCGGCGATTAACAGCGATGGGCGACGCGCGATGGCGGCCGCGACCAACACACGCTGACACTGTCCCCCGCTGAGTTCGTGTGGATACGAGTTGACCCACTTCTCGGGCTGTTCGATGCCGGCTTCGGCCATGAATTCGAGCACAGCTGTTTCGGATTTGCTCGCCCCCGAAAGCAATCTCATATCGGCCACAAGTTCCCTGAGAACTGACTGGGGACTCGATGTTCGACGTGTGCGTAACGCTTCGGCGACCTGCTCTCCAACCGTGTACGCGGGGTCAAGTGCTGCGGAAGGGTCTTGGAACACGGATGCTAGTTCCGTGCTTCTGATTCGTTCGAGGACGTGGTCTTCGGCCTGTGTGAGGTCGGTGCCGTCGAAGTATATCTTTCCGTGAGTGATTGTGCCTTGATCTTCGAGACGGACGAGTGACCGAGCCGTGACGGTCTTGCCGCAACCGCTCTCGCCGACGAGTCCCACGACCTCACCAGGAGTGACCTCGAACGATACGCCGTCTACCGCCGAGATGGTTCCATTGTGGGTGTTGAACTCGACGTGCAGGTCTTCGACGGTCAGCGTTTTGTTCACGTTTCCCTCCGTTCTCCGACGGCCTGGTGGCCCGAGTCGAGCACATCTTGTAGCCCGTCACCAAGTAGATTGAACCCGATAACAGTCGCCGCGATGACGATGGCGGGAGTGGCGACGAGCCACCAGGCAGCGCGTAAGTGGTCTCGGCCCGCCTCGACCATCGTCCCCCACTCCGCCGTCGGTGGCTGTGCACCCAGCCCAAGAAACGAGAGGGTGGCCGTCGTGATAACGACCATGCCGAGATCGAGCGCGGCGAGCACGATGATGGGGTTCACAACGGTTGGAAAGAGATGTCGGCGAACGATACGCCGACGGGGAGTGCCGTAGAGCTTTGCGGCCTGCACGAAGGGCTGCTGTTTCACCGAAAGTGTCGAACTGCGTGCGACGCGAGCGTAGGAGGCCCAGCCGACAACCGACACTGCGAGCAGGAGGCTCCACAGGCCCGGAGAGAGGATACCAGCAACTGCGAGTGCCAGTACGAGTCCGGGGAACGCGAGTTGGATGTCGACGACCCGTGAGAGAACCGTGTCGACGGAACCGCCAACGTACCCCGCGAGCACCCCGACGGTCGTTCCGATGCCGACTCGCACTGCCGTGACCGCGACCGCGAGGGAAAGCGAGATACGAGCGCCGTAGACGAGTCGCGTCGCGATGTCGCGTCCAAGCGTGTCTGTCCCCAGCGGATGCATTAGCGACGGTGGTGAGAGGCGCTCGTTCAACACCTGTGCTGTCGGATCGTACGGCGACACGACTGGGCCGAGAATCGCCGCGACTACGAGCACGCCGATGATTCCGCCGCCGAATCGAACCTTTCGATGCGAAAGGAGTACCTTCGTCCGCTGAACACCGAGCAGTCGTTCAACGGCAGCCACAGGCTTTCGAAGGGCCAATTCCAAGATATGGGAGCAGAGGCTGTTCATAGCCCCGTCCCCCTCATACGCGGATCCAGCAACTCGTACGCCAGGTCGACCAACTGATTGACTAACACGAAAACGAGCGCTGTTAGGAGAACTACTCCCTGAATCACGGGGTAGTTTCGCGCGAAGACCGCGTCGACGAGGAGCGCCCCGAGACCGGGACGTTGGAAGACTACCTCTACCACGACGGCTCCGTTCAGCACAAACCCGAGCTGGAGGCCGATAATCGTGATGACCGGAATAAGCGCGTTCCGAAGAACGTGTTTGTAAATCACGATCCGCTCACGAACCCCTTTGGAGCGTATGGCGTCCACGTACTCTTCGTCGAGCGTCTCGACTACGGACGTTCGAACGACTTGTGCCACGACCGCGACGATACCGGTACTGAGGGTGAGCGCAGGTAGCACGAGATGGTTGAGGCTCCCCGAGCCGGAAACGGGTGTCATACGCAACCAGATCGAGAAAACAAGAATGAGAGCGTACCCGACGCAGAAGTTCGGTATCGCAACGCCGATGGTTGAGACGGCCTGTGAGGCGTAGTCGATCCAGGTATCGCGGTGAACCGCTCCAAGAACACCCAGGGGTAGCGCTACGACGAGTGCGACCGTCATCGCGGAGACAGCCAGCACGAGTGTATCAGGGACGTATTCAATGAGCACGGCCAAAACGGGCTCCGAGTTGCTATATGAGACTCCTAAGTCCCCTTGAACCGCGCTCGTGATCCACGAGATGTACTGTTCCAAGAATGACCCGTCCAGTCCCTTCTCAGCGCGGAACGCCGCTATCTCCTCAGATGTTGGTTCCCGCTGGAGTTGTCGTTTAAGAACCATGTATGCGGGGCTTCCAGGTGACAGATAGATCAGCCCGTACGTGACCAACGACACGCCCCACATCACGACTGCGACCGAGAATACGCGCGAGAGAATCTCTCGTCCGATTCGAGTCCATTGAATCATACTGAGATGAAGTGCTCGTTGTCCACTGGTAACTGTAGCCTGAGTTAGATGCTCTTTCGATAGTAGATAACTTGCCCATCAATTGTCGGATGGGGTTCGCGTTTGGTCTCCTCGTACCCTCGGCTTTCGTATATCTGCTGTGCGACGGTCAGTACGTCATCAGTATGTAACTGGATGCGCTCGAAACCCTGCGCACTCGCGGACTGCTCTAAGCGATGGAGTAACGATGTCCCATACCCGTTCTGTTGATGCTCCGGAAGGACGCGCAGTCGCTGGAGTTCGACAGCCCTGCTGTCGATCGGTTCTATCCCACCGGTTGCTATAACTCGCCCGTCGAGGCAACCGACGAGAAACTCACCACCCGTGTCAAGGTAGAACTCCGTTACGTTTCGAAGGTCCTCGTCGAACTGAGGGTTTGATACGAACTCCAGAGGCGATGCCTGAATCGCACGTTTGTGGATATCCCACACACGGTTGGCGTCCGAGGGATCATATCGGCGAATAGTGAACGCCTCGGTTTGATTTTCGCGACCCGTAGTTGAGGACATGTCCAAACGGAGATAGGCATGGGTAGTGAATATTACGATAAAGTTATTTTGTATTACTGGTGTCCTCTTGGATACTCGAAAACGTGAGCAGTATGCCGGTAGTTTTTAACGCTTCTATAGAGATAGATATGGTATCACGATCACATCTTGTCCTCCGGCATCATTCCCCATTTCAGGGTGTCCTTAAGAATGGGCGAGACAGATGGTACGGGCAGAGCATCGGGTGAATCCCGCCGACCAGCGGCGGGACTCGCCCGCTTCATGCGGCGATTAGACGACGCACGACGGATTCGACCTCGAGATAGCGGTCACCCACTCTACCACACTCATGACATCTTCAACAGAAAACGCGCCTTGCAAACAGCAGAGAACCAAAGTCCACTGCCGCACCAATGCTTCCCTCTCGAGCGTGCGTCTCGATCGACGTCCGTGGTTCTCGCAGCTCCCTCGGATGGTGGTTCCCCCGTCGAGAAGATATTCGTAGTCGTCCGCTACTAAGTGACCATCCAGCACATTACCGAGACGACGAATAATTCCTCGGTGCGTCGATCTTCGACTAATCCGACGACGTCTGCGTCTCTTCGGTCGTGATACTCTCGAGTTCGGGGGTCGTAGTGTCTCCCGCTGCGGATTGTAGCTTGCCGATTGCGACGTTGACGACGTAGATGGCGACTGCAACGAGCACGATTACCCCACCGGCCGTCGCCTCACCGTAGTATGAGACGGCGATACCGATGAGGACGGCCAGCTCCGCGAGAACGACCGATGCGAGGAGCGACTGGGTGAAACTCCGGGAGAACTGGGCCGCACCGGCGACGGGCACGACGAGCATCGCCGCGACGAGGATCACGCCCATGATCTGCATCGCACCGACGACGACGAGCGCCGTCAGCATCACCATCACCCGATTGTACCAGCTCACCGAGAGCCCGGAGACCGCCGCCGCCGTCTCGTCGAACGTCACGTAGAGCAACTGATTCCGGGTCAGTGCAACCGTCGCCACGATGACGCCGAAGAGCACGAGCAACAGCGCGGCATTCTCCGCCGACACCGTCGAGAGGTTCCCGAAGAGATACTGATTGACCCCGACGGCGAGACCACCGGCATTGATGCTGATCAACACCGTCCCGAGCGCAAAGCCCGTTGAGAGAACGATCGCCATCGAAACGTCGTTGTAGGCGTCCGTCGCTTCCGATATCAACTCGATGAGGAGCGCCGCGACCATCGCGACCACGATTGCGGTGAGATACGGCGAGACACCGAGGTTGAGGACCGCGTTGAGGAACAGGCCAACAGCGACGCCGGCGAAGGCCGTGTGGGCGAGCGCGTCACCGATGAGTGCGAGCTGTCGATGGACGAGAAAGGTCCCGATCAGCGGGGCCATTACGCCAACGCAAAGCCCGACCAGTATCGCTCGGTGCATGAACGCGTACTGGAGGAACTCGATCCCGGTGAGTTCGTAGAGCCAGTACATGGCGCCCGACCAGATCTCAAGGAGCCAGTACAGCGGGGCGAGCACCGTATCGAGCGGGCTGGACTGTAGCAGAACGTCGAACGATCCGGTCATTGGCTTCCCCCGGCATCGACGGTGCTCGCCGTCACGCCGAAGGCCTGTGCGAGCGCATCACTGTCGGTGAACTCGGCTGTCGGACCGTCGAAGTAGACTTCTTTGTTGAGACAGACGACACGTTCTGCATGTTCGGTGACTGCGCCGAGGTCGTGTTCAATGATGAGTATCGTGATACCGTCGTCGTTGAGCGCATCGAGGAGTTCGTAGAACGCCTCGACCGACTCGATGTCGACGCCGACGGTCGGTTCATCGAGTACCAGCACGTTCGCTTCGCTGGCGAGCGCGCGAGCAATGAAGGCCCGCTGGCGTTGACCGCCGGAGAGCTGTGTCACCCGTCGGTCGGCGAACGCGCTCATCCCGACGGTATCGAGCGCCCGGTCAACGATCGCCCAGTCCTCACTCGACAGCCGCCCGAACCCGACGTGGGGAAAGCGCCCCATTTTGACCACTTCGCGGACCGTGATCGGCATCTCCTTCGAGGCGCTCGCGTGCTGGGCGACGTAGCCGAGTCGTTCGCCATCGTCGAAGCGATGGGAGGGTTCACCGAACAGTTGCGCAGTCCCCGAATCCGGTTGCAGGAGACCGAGCATGAGCTTCATCAGCGTCGACTTGCCCGAGCCGTTCGGCCCGACGATCGCGACGTACTCCCCGGGGTCGATCCGAAGCGAGATATCCCCGACGACGGGCGTCGTCGTGTAGCCGAATCGCACGTCCGAGAGGTCGATCACCGGCTCTCGGGTGTCGTTCGCGCTCGACGTCGCTGACTCGCTCACTCGAAGTTCCTCCACCGTTGGGCCCACCCGTCGGGCCCGGCCTGTGCGGGTTCGACGTTGCCGATGACAGTGTTGAACGTCGGGATGTTGATGTTGTAGGCGACCTCCTCGTAGCCCCAGTTCTGTTCGACCCACGCCTCGCGAACGCCGGCGTAGGGAGTCACTGGGAAATACGCCTCGGCCTCGGTTTCGGCGATCAGTTGTTGGGCGGGCCGGAGCGTCTCGAAGACCGCCGCACCGATATACCGGATATCGTTCTCACTGATCACCTGTTTGGCCTCGGTGATGTCTGTGGGTTTGACGTCGCCGCTCGCCGCGAGGTTCGTGACCAGCGGCGTCATCTCGACGTTGTAGGCCTCAGCGATATATTGGAAGGCGTTGTGCGCGGCAAGTTGGACGACCCGCCGTGGGGGGTCCTCGAACACCTGGGTGAGTTCCTGATCGATCGGATCCAACACATCCGATTTGTAGGTAGAGGCGTTCTCCATAAGGGTCGCCTCCTGGTTGGGCGCGAGTTCGACGAGTCCCTCAGCGATGTTGTCGACGGACCGTTTCGCCCGCTGTGGGTCAAGCCAGAAGTGAGGATCCTGCCCCCGTCCTTGACCCACGCCCTCCTCTTCTGGATCGAGGCTCTCCGCGAGCGGGACTAGATCGACCCCCTGGCGGGCGTTGATCAACTGTGTGTCCTCGTTGTCGTCTCGTAGCGTCTGGATAGCGCGGTCCGCCCACGGCTGGAAGTTCTCTCCGACGTGGATGAACCCGTCCGACTCGATGATGTCCTGGGTGATCGACGCGTTCGGCTCCCAGCCGTGGCCGTGTAGTCCGGTCGGAACGAGGTTCGCCACTTCGATGGGCGTCCCGTCCGCGATATTCCGAGCGAAATCGTAGAAGCTGAAAAACGATGCGACAACCCGCGGTCCATCGCCGCTTCCACTGGACTGGGCACTCGACGAACTGCTTCCGTTCTCACTCCCCCCGCCAGAAGAGCCTCCGCCGTCGGTTCCACGACTTCCGTTTCCTCCTCCACTTCCATCACCACCGCTGCTCGTACAACCAGCGAGGCCAGTGGCGAGGACGCCTGCACTTGCGGTAATAGCTTGGCGGCGTGAGAGGTTGATACGACCGTTCGAACGATATTTGTCGTTCATACTCAGCTGAGAATTGTTGACGAGCATTATAGTTGCTACGATCTAATTATCTTTTTAGCCCATGCTAATTCGCGGGTGGTGTCTTTGATGTCGCAAAGCTGCTGTCGATCGATAGGCGTTGCAAAACATTGTCGGGGAGCACGGCGTTGAACTCCGACTTGGGCTTGTAGACGATGAGGATGCGATACACGAGACTAAAGCTGCAGCAGAAGTCTGAGTTGATGGAAGATGAAGGGTCGCATATGAAATGACCCGTAGCGATATTCCAGCTCATCCAAACGTCCTCAATACGACTGTTCTCTCGAGGTTTGCCTACATCGACCAACTGTGTGTGGTTGCAGAATTTTTTGGGTATCTGTACGGTTCCAGTCGTGAGCAAGGAACTTCGTGCCGGCGCCGATAGGCATCCGTCTCCCCGATCAGTACTTGAACCGCTCCGAGAAGAGATACCGGTGGCGACGATCTCCGAGACGGTCGCAAACCGGAAGTGATAGACGATGACCCTCTCGATCCCGGCGAAGCATAGGCGTTCGCTGAGGCGGACGCACACGACAGACAGCTGCTAACCGAAGATGGAGACGCCCGGTCGTTCGCCAAAGAACAGGGCGTAACGGTCGCTGGGTCGGTCGGCTTCTATTGGCCGCAATTGATGCTGGGAGGATCGACTAACCAACCGTTGATGAATGGTTATCAGCCTGATCGACGACATCGAATTCTACGTTCCATGTTGGATGACTTCGGAATATCGGTAACCACGTTGACTGTAGTCTAAGTCGCCCAAATGCACTTGTCAGAAATCAGTCGGTTTTCAGGGATCCAAACGCGGAATCTTTGCTTTGGGGACACTTGTCCGGAAGTTGAGACTGGAGTTCTCGATGCATAGAATAACTCGTGGGATGTCTCTGATCACTGATTCTGTTGGTTCTCAAATTCCTGCTCTCTGTGGGTAGACTCTTGACTATTGACAGGGGTAGTGCTCCAATAGGGTCGGTAGGGCCGATACTATATCATGTGAAGTAGAGTGATAGTCATTCGCTTGGGTTCGATCGACTATACATTACCAACCAGGATAACACCGAACCGAGCAGGTTTAATAACATATACTAACCTGTGCACCTGATTATTAGTAACACTTTTTATGCCGTAGGCTTTGAGTTAATATCGTAATGGCACACACCTGCTCGCGATGCGATGAAGAGTTCGGAGCCGCAGCGGCACTTGACCAGCACGTCGCACTTCACCACAACGTCTGTGGTCTGTGTGACGACGAATTCGACGACGTTGGCGGTCTTCAGGAACACACTCACGCAGCACACTGAATCGGACTTGTCAGAACTGATCTTTCTGAGAAAGCTACTCGGTAGCGCCGCCTTCGGATCCAATTGTTTTACGCAAGTGATTGCGCGAAATCCTCAATAGGTCGGCGCGTCAGTCGCCGCCGTCGCGGATCCGTTCGAGACCGATATCGAAGGTGATCGGGTTCGGGTCGTAGCTCTCGAACGACGACCGGACGGCGTTGACGTTCGTCTGGCGTGTGAGGAAGCCGAGGGGAACGTCCTTCATCACGATTCGCTGTATCCTGTCGTAGATCGTCGCCCGCTTCGAGCGGTCGAACGTTTTCCGGCCCTCGCTCAACAGCTCGTCGACCCGTTGGTTCTTGTAGGGACTATCCAGCACGTTCTCCGTCGAGTGATAGTAGTTCGAGAGCACGTCGGGGTCGGGTGGACTGCCGTAGAACGTCCAGTAGCCGACGAACATATCGAAGTTTCCCTGCTGTTTCGCCGCGTCGAGCGCGCCCCACTCCGTCACGCGCACGTCGATGTCGAACCCGACGTTCCCGAGCTGGGACTGGAGCGCCGTCGCGATATCGGGCAGGCTCGGACGGTCGGTATACGCCCAGATCGTGAGTGCGAGGGGCTTTCCGTCCCGCCGGCGAACGCCGTCGTTCAGTGTCCATCCCGCGTCCTCGAGCAGCGATGCCGCACGTTCGGGGTCGTGTCGGTATGTCTTCACGTCGTCGTTCGTCCAGTCGACGACATCGGGGTCCCATGGTGTGTACGCGGGGCTACCGATCCCGTCGAGAACCGAATTCACGATCCCCTCCTGATTGGCTGCGTACAGTGCCGCCTGTCTCACTCGGCGGTCGGACAGCGGTCCCCGAGAGGTGTTGAACACGACGATACGGTTGGCAGTGGTTCTGTTCAGGCGTAGCCGTCGGTCCGTGGCGCTTCGGACGTTCGATGCCGTCGAGTTCGGCAGATTGGCCGCGAGGTCGAGTTCGCCGTTCTGGAGTTTCAGCCCTCTCGTCTGTGGGTCTTGGACCTGCTCGTAGACCGCCCGTTCGATCGTGGGAGCGGTCCCGTAGTACGACTCGTTCCGAGTCACTCTGAGCTCCGAATCCGGGTCCCACGAGTCGAACGCGAACGGACCCGTGGCGATCGGTGTGTCGATCGTCCCGTCGTCGGCCGCCGAATCCCGACCGAGGATCCCGGCGTACGGACGTGAGAGCTGACCCGGCAACGACGCCAGCGGCTCGGTCGTCGCTATCGAGACGGTTTCGTCGTCGACCGCCTCGACCCGCTCGACCGGAAGTCCCGACAGACGCGACCGATCCGTCTCGAACGCTCGCTGCAACGAGAAGACGACGTCGTCCGCCGTGAGGTTGTCGCCACCGTGGAGCGTCACGCCCTCTCGCAACGTGAGGGTCCACGTCCGGTCGTCGTCGGACCGCGAATATTCCTCGATCAGCCGTGGTTCGATCGCCGCGTCCCGGTTCACCTCGAACAGGGTTTCGAGGATCCCGATCTGTCGCAGTCGCCAGCCGGTGTCCACGGGGTCGAGCGTCGCCGGGAAGAACGGGACGCTGAACCGAAACGGGTCCGATCCGCCGCCTGACGTTTCTCCCCCACCCCCGAGACAGCCCGCGAGGCAAGTCAGTCCGCCGGCTGCGACCCCTTTCAACAGCGTCCGCCGTTCGGTCGTGTGCGCCACGAATAACAAAAATATGAATAGAGATAATAAGTGTTGCTAAATCAAAGCGTGGATTTGATAAAGATGGCCACCGGATCCCGTTTCGATGCCCACCCCTACTCACGTCCGTCGGCGTCCCAGCCCGTTCGCCGTCGCTGTCTCGACAGGGTCGCTCCGGCCGTGTGACCCGCCGCCCGAGAGGTTCGACGAGGTGGCAACTTCGTGGTAGCCAGGAACTATCTCTTCTACAGAGCGACGACGACGCTCGCGGTCGTCTTCGGTGTCTCGGTCCTCACGTTCGCGCTGGTGGCTCTCACACCGGGCGACCCGGCGACGACGATCCTCCGCCAGCGTCTCGGGCAGGTCCCGCCACACCACGTCGTCGCCGCGTTCCGAAGCCAGCACGGGCTGGACGACCCGTTCGTGCTCCAGTACGGCCGGTGGCTCCTCGGGGTGATTCACGGTGATCTCGGCACGTCGTACTACAGCGACCGGGCGGTGTCGAGCCTCCTCGTCGGTCACGCCCTCCCGACGGTCGTGCTCGCGGTCGCGGCGATGGCCGTCGCGCTGGTGGTGTCGATCCCGGCGGGCGTCCTGAGTGCGGTCCATCGCGGCGAGTGGATCGATTTCGCGAGCCGGTTCGGGGCGCTGGTCGGCGTCGCGATGCCGAACTTCTGGTTCGGCTACGTCCTCATCATCGTCTTTTCGTTGCAGCTGGGGCTGTTCCCGGTCGCCGGAACGGGTGGGGTCTCATATCTCGTGTTGCCCGCGCTCACTCTCGGGACCGGCCTCACCGCGATCATCACGCGTTTCGTTCGGACGGCGACGCTCGAAGAACTCGGTCGCCCCTCGATCGACATGGCTCGCTCGAAGGGCCTCGACGAGCGCATCGTCGTCTACAAACACGCGCTGCGGAACGCGCTCGTCCCCGTGGTCACCGTGGTCGGGCTGCAGTTCGGTTATCTCCTGAGTGGGGCGGTCGTCGTCGAGATCGTCTTTCAACGTCCGGGACTCGGTACGCTGCTCGTTGACGCCGTCTCCGCACGCGATTATCCCGTGGTCCAGGGTGTCATCCTCCTCATCAGTGTCTGCTTCGTCGTCCTCAACTTCCTCGTCGACCTCACGTATCGCCATCTCGACCCGCGTATCGGATCCCGGAGCGTGAACCCGTGACGGCGCTCGCGCGCTCCCGTGCGGTCGGGCGACGAACGAGACGGGCCGCCGGTCGCCTCTCGAAGCGCGTCCGGCGGAACCCGCTTTTGTACGCTGGCGGAACGGTCGTCCTCCTGCTCGGAGCCAGTGCCGTTTTTGGCCCGCTCCTCACCCCGTACGGGCCCGCCGAGCAGCACGTCTCGGCCCACCTCCAGCCGCCATCGGTGGCTCATCCACTTGGAACCGACCAGTTCGGTCGTGACGTACTGACCAGACTCGTCTACGGCGCGCGCGTGTCGCTCGGCATTGCCGTTGCGGTAACCACGATCCGACTCGGTGTCGGAACGGCCGTCGGATCGGTCGCCGGATATGCCGGGGGCCGGGTCGACGAAGGATTGATGCGGCTCGTCGACCTCCAACTTGCGTTTCCGGGGTTCGTGCTCGCGCTCGTCGTCGCCGGGGTTCTGGGACCGAGCCTCCGGAACGTCACGATCGCCCTCGCCGCCGTCGGCTGGGGGACCTACGCGCGTGTGGTTCGCGGAACCGTGCTCTCGGTCAAACATCGGCGGTACGTCGACGCCGCACGGCTCGTCGCCACTCCACGTCGTCGAGTGTTCCGGCGGCATCTTCTCCCGAGCGTCCTCGATCCGGTACTTGTTCTCGCGACGCTCAACCTCGGGACCGTCATCGTCGCCAGCGCTGGACTCTCGTTCGTCGGGCTTGGGGCACAGCCGCCGACGGCCGAGTGGGGGACGATGCTCAGTGAGGGCCGGGAGTACCTCCGAAGTGCGTGGTGGCTCGTCAACGCACCCGGTGGGGCGATCGTTCTCACCGTTCTTGGGTTCAATCTGCTCGGTGACGGCTTGCGCGACCGGCTCGACCCACACCAACAAACGCGGATCCAGCGGGCGGAGAACCGATGAGTCACCTCTCCGTCTCGGGGTTGCAGGTCCGGTTCGACGGTTCGGACGGGCCAGTCGACGCGGTCGACGATGCCTCGTTCGACGTCGAAGCCGGCCAGATCGTCGGTCTCGTCGGGGAGAGTGGGTCCGGAAAGTCCGTCACCGCTCGGTCGATCCTCGGCCTGCAATCGCCCGGTCGGATCACTGCCGGCCGTATCGACTACGACGGACGGGATCTGACGACGGTATCCGAGGCGACCCATCGGCACTATCGGGGGACGGAGATCGCGATGGTCCCCCAGGATCCGATGGGCGCTCTCGATCCCGCCTTTGACGTCGGGGACCAGATAGCCGAGTCGCTCCGCGTCCGCGACGACCCCGATAGCCAGTCGCTTCCCGAGTTCCTCGGGATACCGCCGTTCACGAACCGCTCGAACCAGCACCGTTACCGGGAGCAGGCCGTCGAACTGCTCCGACGAGTCGGCGTTTCCGACCCGAACGACCGGGTCGAGGCGTACCCTCACGAACTCTCCGGCGGGATGCGCCAGCGCGTGCTGCTCGCGATCGCGCTCGCGGGCGAGCCAACGCTGCTGATCGTCGACGAGCCGACGACCGGCTTGGACACGACGACGCAGGCGCGCATCCTTGACCTGCTTCGGACGGTGGTGGCCGAGACGAACACCGGACTCCTGCTCGTCACCCACGACGTCGGCGTCGTCGAGGAACTCTGCGACCGGACGGTCGTCATGTACGATGGAACGACGCTCGAAGCGGGACCGACGGCCGACGTCCTCGGTGGCCCGAAACACCCCTACACAGACGAACTCCTCTCACATCGCCTCGGAGAGACGAGTGGATCACCGAGGTCGGCTCGAACCCCGAGTACCACCGAACACTGGGTTCGATACACGGATATCGACGCGACCTGGAATTACACTCGACCGCCCTCGGTCCGCGCCGACGGTGCGGGCCTCGCGGAGCAGACTGTCCCCTCTTGGGAGACTGGCGGGGATCGGAGCGGTGCTCGCACGGCGACCACAACTGGCAACGACCCGGTCGTCGAGGCACGGAACCTCCAGAAGGTGTTCGACCTCGACGATTCGATACTCGGTCGGCTTCATGGCGACACTCGACGGATTAAAGCCGTCGACGGGGTCGATCTCTCCGTCCACGCCGGGGAGACGCTCGGCATCGTCGGGGAGAGCGGCAGCGGCAAGTCGACGGTCGTGGATATCCTCGCGGGCTTGTCGACGCCCACGACGGGCGACGTCCGGTTCGACGGGGAGTCCGTCGGGACCGTCGACGAGCGATCCGGTGAACAGCTCGCCGACGTCGGGGTCGTCTTTCAACATCCCGAGGGGAGCATCAATCCCCACCGAACCGTCCGCGAGGTGGTCACCGAACCGCTCGCCGAGAACGGATGGACGCCGGACGAACGCGACGAGCGGCTCGAAGAGCTATTACAACAGGTTGGTCTTCCCGCTGCGTACGCCGCCCGGTATCCCCAAGAGCTCTCCGGCGGCCAGCTCCAGCGTGTCGCCATCGCCCGTGCGATCGTGTTAGCGCCGCGAGTGGTGATACTGGACGAGCCGACGGTCGGTTTGGACCTATCCAGTCGGGCGCGATTGTTGGATCTACTATGTAGTATCCAGCGACAACACGGCCTTACGTACGTGGTCGTTTCGCACGACTTGAACGTGATCCGAACGCTCGCAGACCGGGTTCTCGTCATGTATCTCGGCCGCGTCGTGGAGCGTGGGCCCACGGCGACGCTGTTCGACCGACCGAGTCACCCCTACACGGCGGCGCTGGTCGCGGCAGCCCCGCCGATAGCCGACGACTTCTCGCTCGACGGCGACGTTCCCAGTGCCGTCGATCCGCCCCGTGGTTGTGCGTTTCACACCCGGTGTCCGATGGCCGAACCGGAGTGTGCGGCGAACGCCCCGGAGCCGACCGTCGTCGGGCGGGCGGAATCACGATGTCACTTCGCCGAGACCGTCGCCGACCGGAACGAGTAGTTCGATACTGACGACGTTCTCGGTGTCGACGCGGTGGCCGGTAGACACACGCCCTCCGGCTACGTTCCTGGTCATCGGCGTACGAGACCATCGTACCGGAATTTTCTGTTGAAAGAACGCCACGGCTGGGAGCACGAAAGCGCGCTCGTCGAATACCTCGACCAACGTTCGTCGGTTCGAAAGCACCCTGGCTTCGAGATCACACCTTATCGGTCGACCCTGTGGCGAACGTGGCATCGACGTTTTGCACCCGAGCTCAGAGAAACGCTCAAAACAGTGAGGAGTACTATTTTGAGACAAGTGGACAAGGCTAACGTTCCTTTACCCCGCCAGCCACCGGAACGGTCGTCTCCAAGAGAGCATCCAACGGTGAAGCACCTACTCAGCAGGAGATACTCGATCGTGCTGAAGACATTGCAGAGCAGGTGAGCGAAATTGTTCACCCAGCGTTCTCGTTGAATCGTGGTGAGGGCTCTAAGATACATCAGAATGCGTTCTGGGAGCTCCAGACTTACCTCGGTCTGCACGAGAGCCTCGCGGCTAACGAGGGCGCACGGAGCTTTCTCTACGAATCCAATCGAGAGCGGACACCACTGGGACACAATCATCGAGCACACCTACGCGACCTCTCTATCGGTGAAATTCGCGAGATGTACCGAGAGGCTATCGGGCGAATCCTTGATCGACTCGGTGAGACGGATGTGTTTCATCGCGCCGGGCTGGTCGCTATCGACATCACCGAAGGAGACCCGTTCACTGGCGATCGCGAGGGGTACGAAGACGAGATTATCGGGACGAAAGAGAAGAGCACCGAGTATGCCTATCAGTGGGCGACCGTGCAGTTGGTCGGGAACGCAGTTCCGTTGGTATTGGACGCCCGGCCGATCAAGAAGGGCGAGACTCGGAAGGAGATCGTTGAAGACCTACTCGATAGCGCTCAGAGCCTGCTCCACGTCGATGGAGTGCTGATGGATCGAGAGTTTGACAGTCAGCACTTACTCGAATCGATCTCCCAGCGGGGGTTGACGTACGTCGCTCCAAAGCGGATGTATACTAGCGAAAAAGCGCAGGCAAAGCGATTGCTCAGGCGTGGTCAAGACTACTACACTGCTGACCGGAGGCTTCACCTCGGCAAGAACGAGTGGCACGAAACCAAGTTCGTCTACAAGCGCAACCCAAACTCAAACCGAACGGATTACAGACAGTATGCAGTGTTCTTGACCAATGCTCCAGCCGGGGCAGTTCGCGAGTATTCGTATCGCTGGGAGATCGAGAGCGGGTACAAATCGATTAAGCGCTTCATGGCTGCGACCACCTCGAAGAATTTCGTGCTACGATTCTTCTACTTCGCGTTTGCCTGCCTGCTATACTCGATCTGGCGAGCGGTCGACCTCCTTGTCCAGGTAGCTCTGACCGACGAGTATGAGAACTCACCAATAGTGACGGCGCAGAACACGCTCACGCTGTTGCAGAAGCGGACAGGCGTTGGGTAGTCACCCAGTAGTCGGGTCGAAAGCCGCAGCCCCGAGCGACGGCTTTATTCAGCATGTCTCTCAGCCGTTTCTTTCTTCATATTCTCAGCACGAATCCGATCACAGACCTTGATTTGGTGGTAATCTCAGTCCACTATTCCTCTGATATCGTGCATCACAGCTGGCCTATACCTGCTGTAGTCTCATCTTCCAACCCATAGTGGAAGTTGAGACTAACGCTCTCAATGCATAGGACAACTCGTGGGGTCTCATCAAGCACTGGTTATGTAGATTTTCACATTCTACGTCCCTTGTAGGTAGCCTAGTGTCTTCCTACGGGGCAGTGTAAATGCACAATTCACAGGACTATTACTAAGCCTATTATGCTGTATACGGCGACCCCGATCAGGTAAAACCCAAGTTGAATTTTCCCAGGGAGAGCAAATCCATCCGGTTGGTACTGGGAGGGATTGGTGATGTTCTGAAACCCACTAACACCGCCTGCTTCAACCGTATCGAGAGCAGCGTCCGATGTACCAAACAATAGTGGTGTAATAACAAGCGCGCCAAGCAACATGAGAAGTGCAGCGAGTCCGAATGCGTAGCCGATCAACTGCCCACCAAAATACACCAACAGGACGGTGAGCCCGGCATACAAGACGGTATACTTTGCTCCAAGACTGAGGAGGATATTTCGATTCATCTCTCGTATCACTCACTACAACGGGCTATTAATCTTTGTCCTCAACTACTGCTTGAAAGACACACCGCACGATACCTGAAAGTCCACCGAGCGTAGTAAGCTACGAACACCTGAAAGTCAGGCAAGCGAAACGCGTACACCCAATTAAATCGCGGGGCAACTAGCGACCAGTGTAATGCTCAGCCAGAATTAATACGGAGCCACAGGAAAGTGTCAAGCATGGCTAACACCCAGCTGATCAGTCAATATGCGAAATTAGAGCGCTGGGTAGACCAGTTGTCCCACGCTCAGTACAGCATTGTGATGGGTGCGCTCTTTGCAACAGTCTGGACAATTATGGAAGCTACCCTTGGAAACCAACCCATCTGGATGGCACTCTTTTTCGGACTCTTCGGAGGCACCATTAACGGCGCACTAGCCTACTTTTGGAGGAAGTAGCAGGGTACCAGAGCTGAGACCTGAGTAAGCATAAGCCAAGAGCCCTCTCTCTGGCGAGATGAATCAGTCAATAAGCCGCAAGCGACGACCCACTTCGTAGAGATTTAGCGCATATCCCCAACCGAATGATTTTGGAGTCCGAATACGCTCATCATCCGGATTTCACCATCGACGCTTGAAACGCTCTACTGTTGGCCGACGCCAGTCATAGGGCAATCCTAGGAACTGGCCCTGAACGTCGTCTTGGTCACTCACAATACATCTCATCTACGAGTCAACTGTGCATAAGTTCACCACCAGAATATCAGCATGACTAAACGAAGATACAAGTGCGATAAACGGACAGGCTTTGTCATGGAATGGGCTAATTGGTTTAGTCAACGGAAAATGAGCATCTCACTTCTTTTGAGTTCTCTCTGCTTAGCTCTGGTCAGTCTAGATTCTCTTCATGTCCTCCTCACAGGGAATGCCTCCACATATATGACGTGGTAGTCAGTATTGGCCTCCTTACTGTGTTACTAATGGTGTTTGCGACAATAGCCTTAGAAACACGGCAGACAGCCACCAGCTAGCCCGTTTATACCATACATCACGTGAGCGACAGAGAATCGTCTGGGAACAGCCGCCCGCTCCCGGCGACTGCAGACAGGGCTGTTTGCTCCCGGTGGTCGAGGTGATTGTTGAGGCGGGGTGCTCGTACTGGTTTGCCGTTCCGACGTCGTCGATGTTGGTGGTTTCGAGGCTGTTTTGACTCCCGGTCGTGAGGTAGTCGTGTTTCTGACTGGTGGGTTGGTTGGGCTGTTTACCGTTGCTCGTGTGATTCGCCGATTGCTCGATAGCTATCGGGAAGCCACGCTAGCGTTTCTCGTTGCACTGGTAATCGGGGCACTCCGCGCACCGATTGCAGAACTCTCTGGCAACGAGACAGTAGCGTGGACACCCGAAACGATCGGTGTGTTCGCCGGACTGGCGCTCGCTAGTGGTCTATTGGTGCTCGTCCTCAACTGGTACGCAATCGACATCGACTTCGATCGACTGTAGCCACTCCTTGATTATCGAAGCCACCCGCTCGGGGCTTCACCGAGAAAGCCGGCGACGAGTACGACCAGGCCGACGATGAGTAGCGGGAAAGCAAGTGTTCGGAACAACTCCGGAACGGGTGATGAGGCGACGTAGAACGTACTGCCGGTGGTCATGAACGCCGCACCGAGAACCATCCACTTGAGGTCGCGAACTGCCTCGCTCTGCATGGATTTTGCCTCTCCCGCCCACCGGATATAGCTCTCGAAGCCTGTCGAGGCGTTCGTTCTGAGGGATAGATTCCATGCGTCGGTACGACAGTGGCCGATGATTTCAATAGCACCCCTAGCAGGAGAATAGTGTATGGCTACCCACTCTCGGAGGAGATCAGTCATCCAACCCGTTTTGACGTTTCTGAGCGTCGTCGTCCTGCTGTACTCGGTCCTAATCGCTGGCCAGTTGCTCGCGGGTGTGTTGATCGTCGTGTTCGTCTGGATGGTGTACTTCTTTTTCCGGCTCGTTCTCGCTGTCGAGCGGATCGCGTCGGCGCTCGAAGACATCTCGACAGCAGAATGAAGGAGACGAGCTCTCCAGCAGTGGCCAGCGTGGTCGTGCGGCGCTCATCATATCACCACCGGGATATATACTCCAGCGCAGAAAGTAGAATAGTATGGACGTCTGTGGACGCCCGTTCCGAAATCATGTGTTCAACGCCGCGTTCGCCACTGTACTCATGTTTATTGGGGCGAGTCTCGCCCAGCGGTCGCCCGTCTGGACCGTCCTGTTGGTCGGCGTACCACTGCTGTTCGTCTTTGAACTGCTTGGTGATGTTCTCGGCCGACGCATCAGGGTGTGGCGAGCGTCGTGAGTAACCGGATTGCTGGTATCCCGACGCTGTATCTGTATACCGGCTCGATCATCGTCTACGGAGCCGTGATTCTGCTCACCAATTTGCCTGCGATCAGGGCTGGGACCAGCGCCCTCGCACAACAGATCGCGATGGTCGCTGCGGCTGGAATGGTTGTTATCGGAATCTACGAAGTCATCACGAAAAGTCCCGAAGAGTACGATGTCGCTGGTCCTGTCGTTGGTTTGCTCGTCCTCGGGGCGAGCGGGCTACTCATTGCGACTCTCCTTGGGTTCCTCGGCGTGTGGTGAACGTCTGGAAAACCCAGAACAGTGGGCGCTCATAACACTCTTTTCGGGAGCATTCGGCATACTCCTGTATATTGAAAAGAGAAACGAGAGGTTGTAGCATTCTCCTGCAAGACATCCGCTTGTGTAAACGCCTTGTTGCACAAACTGAGTAACGCTACGTCTCTTTCTTGCGTTCTTCCGGCGGTTCGAGGCATTCGCCCTCCTCGATGATCCGCTCTGCCTTCTCAGACAGTTCTTCCACCGTTTTCTCGTCCATACACCTACCTACATCTTCCACTCATCTGAATCGTCCGCTGCTCCCCTCTCATATGACCCTCTCTGACGACGAATTTCGGGCGTGGGCCTACCGCAACGGTGGCGAAACCTGCAGGCGGCCGAACGACCCCGGAATCACCTACCACTTCCCTGATACCGATTCCGACGACCACGTTATCCGAATCACCGAAGATGCGTTCGAGGTTGTCACCGAGGGTCGATTCTTCTCCTCTCGATCACTCCACCAGCACGCCGACTCGTGGACTGACGAGAGCGACCGACTACACATCGACACCGGGGAGGCCTGTGAGGTTATCCACCCTCGGTAAATCGTTCTCGGTTGCACCCATTATATTGTAGTCATTTATTCAGTATCTTCTCAGGTTCGTTCCACTCGTCGATCAGGAGGCCATACCGCTCGACATTGACGTACTTTCCATCGGCGAACTGCGTTTCACGGGCAGTCCCCTCGTGGACGAAACCGAGACGTTCGCAGAGCGTCTTGGATGCCTCATTGGACGCCATTGTGGTCGCAGAGATGCGGTGCAATCGGAGGTCTCGGAATCCGTACTCAATGAGATATGCGCTGGCTTCGAGAGCGTATCCATTCCCCCACGCATTTGGATGGAACCAGACGCCGAAATTCGCGTACCCATCATCTTTGATAACGGGAGATAGTGATACTGTTCCGACTGGTTCACCTTCAAATTCGCCTTCGTTTGGGATGGCGAGTAGCGATGGGTCATCGTTCCCCCTCGACCATAACTCGTCCCGGTAGCGCTCTTCGTTGTATGGTGTTCTGAATACGCTGATATACCGACGTACTTGCGGATGGTTCACTCCTTCTTGGAGGAATCCGATATCTTCCTCTTCGGCGGGCTTGAGGTCGAGGCGGTCGCAATTGATAAACGTTGGTCGTGACATGTTTTCGGGTGATTGCTTGATTAACGAATGATACAGCAGAAGCCGTAGCTGGTACACCTCAGTTGAACGAAGTGATAGTCAGCCTAGAAGCAGGATAAAACGGTCATCGGTCAGTCCTATGTTCCGATGTAATCATAAATACAAAAAGTTTTTGTTCAATATTTGATGGCTCCCTCCTCATAGGTGCCTTCGGCGCGGGCAGCATACGAATGAACCGCATGCAAACAGAGGACTAACTGTCGGTCAAGAATGGTTTTTCTCAATGGGGGAGCGAAGAGAGAATACCACAGTCTCACTATCCCAGCGTGAAGTGTTTCGGGAGATCGCTACGACGTCATATCGAGATTGGCCTGCGTATAATGCAACGCCACTATACGACAGGAGTTCGCTCGGCGGGCTCGAAGAAGATGTCCGAACCGTCGCAAGCATTTGGTTCGAGCAGGATGCTCACGAGTCGGTCGAGGATTTCGTGTGCTACCTCCCGCTGGCGTACGTCCAGTTCGACGCTCACGACCGCTATACGGGGACGAGTCACTACGGAATGGAGCAACTGGTCCGGGCCTTTCTGCTGAAAGAACTCCACGGCTGGGAGCACGAAAGCGCGCTCGTCGAGTATCTCCACCAACAGCCGCAGTTTTGCAAGCATCTCGACTTCGAGAGTGTGCCTGACCAGTCGACGCTGTGGCGAACGTGGCACCGACGATTCGCGCCACCACTTAGAGAGACGATAGCAACGGCGGCGCGGACTATCCTCATACAGGCGGACAGGGAGGGCGTTCCTGTTCCCCGTGAACCGCCGGAGCGGTCGTCTCCACAGAACCAATGCAACAACGAAGCACCTACTCAGCAGGAAATACTCGGTCGTGCTGAAGAGATTGCAGAACAGGTGAGCGAGATCGTTCACCCTGCATTCTCTTTGAATCGCGGCGAGGGGTGTGAGATCCACCAGAATGCGTTCTGGGAGCTCCAGACCTACCTTGGGCTTCATGAGAACCTCGCAGCGAACGAAGGCGCACGCAGCTTTCCCTACGAGTCTAATCGAGAGCGAACACCGCTTGGGCATAACCATCGAGCGCGCCTACGTGACCTCTCCATCAGCAAGATTCGCGAGATGTACCGGGAGGCAGTAGGGCGAATCATCGACCGCCTGGGTGAGACAGATGTATTTCATCGGGCTGGGTTGGTCGCTATCGACATCACCGAGGAGGGCTCGTTCACTGGTGATCGAGAGGGCCACGAAGACGAGATCATCGGGACAAAAGAGAAGAATACCGAGTACGCTTACCAGTGGGCGACCGTCCAGTTGGTCGGGAACGCGGTTCCATTGGTCTTAGATGCTCGGCCAATCCGGAAAGGAGACACTCGGCAAGAGATCGTCGAGGATCTACTTGACAGTGCGACGGAGCTCGTTCACGTCGATGGAGTGCTGATGGATCGCGAGTTCGATAGTCAACACCTCTTAGAATCCATCTCCCACTGGGAGTTGACATACGTGGTTCCCAAGCGGATGTACACAAGCGAGAAAACTCAAGCGAAGCGCCTCCTCCAGCGCGGTCAAGACTACTATGCCGCCGATCGGAAGCTCCACCTCGGCAAGAACGAGTGGCACGAGACCACGTTCGTCTACAAACGTAATCCAAACTCGGATCGAGATGACTACGGCCAGTACGCGGTGTTCCTGACGAACGCCCCAGCCGGTGCCGTCCGTGAATACAGCTATCGCTGGGAAATCGAGAGTGGCTACAAGAGCATCAAGCGGTTCATGGCTGCGACTACCTCAAAGGACTTCATACTCCGGTTCTTCTACTTCGCATTCGCGTGCTTGCTGTATTCGATTTGGCGAGCAGTCGATCTGCTCGTTCAGGTTGATCTCACGAAGGAATACGAGCACTCACCGATAGTGACGGCCCAGAACACGCTCACGCTGTTGCAGAAGCGAACCGGAGTCGGATAGAGCCTGATGTTGGGCCGGAAGCAGCGAGCCTGAGCGACAGCTCTATCCAGTGCACCGCTCAGACGACATTCGAACCAGATTTCTAACACGAATTGGTGGCTAAGGCTGATTTGGCAGTGATCGGAATCGGCTATTCTTCCCAAATAACGCATCGTAGCCCCTCTATAGCCGCTGTAGTCTCAACTTCCAATGGCGCGCAGAAGTTGAGACTGGTGCTCTCAATGCATAGACCAACTCGTGGGATCTCTATGAACACTGGCTGATTTCGTCGCTTCTCAGACGCCGTTCCCTAGATCGCTGCAGAAGTGTGTGACTAATTCTATGACATTCTCGGCCCACAGAATAAAGTGAGAGGTTATCCTGCTAACGTGGTATGAGCGTTATACAGAGCGTGAGGGACGACATATTTGCTGAACCAAGTGGCCGGTCACTGAATTGGCTAACTGTAGGATGGGGACTGTTTGTCCTCGGAATTGTTCTGAGTGGAATTTCGGACTTCTCTATAGGATTTGCCTTGGTTGGTGCTGGATTTGTGTTTATGGGTGTAGCTGAATTGGTCCCGTCGGGTCGTAGATTTGCGGGATTGTTACGGATTTGCTCGATGACTGCATTTGGTATCTATGGAGTTCAGGTCTTGATTCGCATTCTGGGCTAACCCGATGATAAGGTAGCTCGTTTTAAAGCTGTACTTCGGTCTACTGTTGACTTCCTGTGAGGGTGTTATAGGACTCTTCACACGCCTCAGTGACATTCCGAGAAATGACACCTAAGAAGAACCCAAGTTCTCCGCTTCTGAATAGTGGCGATAGCAGGTCTCTCACCTAACAGCTGAGATCATGCTAACCCCTCTATGGCATCCTCTAAGAACAGCAGAGAGTGAGAGAGAGAATGCTACCAACCCACCTCTCTCGACGCAAGGTTTTCCGAGAGATCGCCACGACTTCATGCTACCAGTGGCCTGCCTATGATTCGACACCACTGTACGACAGAAGCTCGCTTGGTGGACTCGAAGAGGATGTCCGAACCGTTGCGAGGGTCTGGTTCGAACACGATGCTCACGAGTCGGTCGAAAATTTCGTGTGCTGTCTCCCATTGGAATATGCCGAGTTCGAAGCTCACGACCACTATACAGGGAAGACCCGCTACGGAATGGAGCAGTTAGTTCGGGCATTTCTGCTGAAAGAACTCCACGGCTGGGAGCACGAGAGCGCACTCGTCGAGTACCTTGACAAATGCTCGTCGGTTCGAAAACACCTCGGCTTCGAGAGCGTGCCCGACCAGTCGACGCTCTGGCGAACATGGCACCAGCGTTTCGAACCCGCGCTCAGAGAGACTATCCAAACAGCGGCAAGGAGCATTCTCATTCAGGCAGACAGGGCCGACGTCCCTGTTCCCCGCCAGCCGCCCGAGCGGTCGTCTCGACGAGAGCAATCCAATGAGGTAGCCCCTACTCAACAGGAGATACTCGCTCGGGTTGAGGAGATCACAGGGCAGGTGAGCGAGATCGTTCATCCAGCCTTCGGGTTGGATCGCGGCGAGGGCTGTGAGATTCACCAGAACGCATTCTGGGAGCTACAGACCTACCTCGGGATGCACGAGAACCTCGCAGCGAATGAAGGCGCACGCAGTTTTCTCTACGAATCCAATCGACAGCGGACACCCCTCGGGCACAATCATCGAGCGCACCTACGCGAGCTTTCCATCGGTGAGATTCGTGAAATGTATCGAGAGGCGGTGAAGCGGGTAGTCGATCGACTGGATGAGACCGATGTGTTTCATCGGGCTGGTCTAGTCGCTATCGACATCACCGAGGAGGACCCGTTTACTGGTGATAGAGAGGACTACGAGGACGAAATCATCGGGACAAAGGAGAACACCGACGAGTACGCCTACCAGTGGGCGACAGTTCAGCTGGTCGGAAACGCTGTTCCATTAGTGCTGGACGCTCGGCCGGTTAGGAGGGGTGAGACTCGTCAAGAGATCGTTGAAGATCTCCTCGATAGTGCTCAGAGTCTGCTCCACATCGACGGCGTGCTGATGGATCGAGAGTTCGATAGCCAGCATCTACTCGAATCCGTCTCCCAGCGAGGACTGACCTACGTGGTTCCCAAGCGAATGTACACGAGTGAGAAGGCTCAAGCGAAACGGCTCCTCAGGCGCGGTCAGGACTACTACACTGCCGACCGGAAGCTCCACCTCGGGAAGAACGAGTGGCACGAGACCACGTTCGTCTACAAACGTAATCCAAACTCGGATCGAGATGACTACGGCCAGTACGCGGTGTTCCTGACGAACGCCCCAGCCGGGGCAGTTCGCGAGTATTCGTATCGCTGGGAGATTGAGAGCGGCTACAAGAGTATCAAGCGGTTCATGGCGGCAACGACGTCGAAGAGCTTCGGGCTCCGATTCTTCTATTTCGCCTTCGCCTGTCTGCTGTACTCGATCTGGCGGGCCGTCGATCTCCTCGTACAGGTTGCTCTCACCGACGGATATGGACGCTCTCCGATTGTGACAGCGCAGAATACGCTCACGCTGTTGCAGAAGCGAACTGGAATTGGATAGCGCTCTGTAGCTCGGTCGAAAGCCGGGCTCTGAGCCACCGCTCTCGCCAGTGTGCCTCTCAAATAGGATTATGACCGATTATCAACACGAATCGAACGCTCAGTCCCGCTTCAGAGTCAATCCGGTCGCACTATCTCCTTGATTTCGTGCATTGTAGGCCCTCTGTACCTGCTGTAGTCTCATCTTCCAGAACTTCGGAGGATGACTGATTCTACAAATAAAACCGACGGATGGGGACCGTCCTCTTCGGCAAGAGACTCGATTAAGCCGAATGTGACTCCCTGGTCAATGCAGGCCTAGTTGTCAACCGGCGTGAGCCGCCGAGAATGGGGCTGATAGGCGCGTCCCGCAGCTATTGAAACGCAATGAGCACAAAAACAGAGTAGCTCGCATTAATCACCGGGGACAATGCAGAATGCGAGGATCTCAATGAACTCTCCGGCCGGGATCGGCGGTCGCTCTCCGAGATGCACGTCTACAGCCTTACGAAATAGGAGATTCGTCAGCCGCCACACGTTGTACATCACAACGCCGATCACGAAGTACAGGAATCGAATTCGATAGTCCATCGATCCCACTGTTGGCAGAAAATATTTCTTGATCGTTTTGTATTCGTTTTCGATTTGCCAGCGCTGATCGTACTGGTCAACAAATCCCTTCACTTGCTCCACCGGAACATCGCGGTTAGTCGTGAACACCGCATACGCTTCCTCTTCCACCGTTGATGGTACATACATGATGCTCCCCAAATGCACACAGCCATCGTGCCCATGTGGTATGTTCCGCACGACGCCAGCTCCAGTAATCGACTCGTGTTCTAATTTATCAATGTCTTCTATCTCAGATTTGTACCTTCGCTTCGGGATAAGATAGGTCGTATCGTGGCGGTTGATAATGTCCCGAACGCCGTTCGTGTCGAATCCACGATCACAGAATAGTTTGTGGATGTCAACGTGTTGCTCAGCCTGTTCCAACAGTCGGTCAACGAGACGTGCCTGCGACGTATCTCCGACTTCCCCCGTTTCCCAGCTGGATTCCCGACGCACTGGTTCGACCCCGAGAACAATCGGCGTATCTTCTCCAATGATAGTGATTGTCGCCATCTCGTACCCGTGTTTGTGCTTCTCAGTTAGCCCGTGTATCATCTCTGGGTACTCCTCTCGCGGGAATCGCTCTTCTCCGTTCACCACCACTGGCTCGTCGTCTCGCGCTATGTCTTCGTCATTCTTGTAGGGCGAAGTGAAGACCGTCCACGGCGTTATATCGATGGCAGCGATGACCGGTTCACGGATGCCATTGTTCTTTCTAACCTCTTCGAGGATCGTTTCGACACCTCGGTGGAATGGGTTGAGTACCTCGTCGCGGATACGTCCCCAATCCGTTGGCCGCTGACTGTCCTCATAATCGTTCAGCGTGGTCTGTTCGGAAGGAGCAGCGACCTTCTTCATCGTCCGAAGGTGGGTATCACCATGGGGTGTTTTCTCTCGATTGCTAATGCGTTCGAACCGCTTGGTTGATCCCTTCGAGCACGTTGTCGTGCCTCGGTCAGCGAGGTTCAGATAGCCCTGCCGCTCGAAAAAGACTAGATCCTCGAACGTAGCGTTGCTTGCCCGTTTGCTGTCAAATTCGTTGAGACCGCGGTCGCGTGCCGCCTCGACGGCGTCCATGATGTGGTCGTCGGTGATCTCAGCCGCATCTACCTCATCAGGGTGGAGACGTGGTTCGCTACTGGAGACGATGCCGTGCTCGGTGGCGATTTCTCGTATCGCCCGTGCGGTAGCCTTGATCGTGCGACGATCCGCGAGTGAGAGTCGATTGCGCCAGATGTAACTGATGGCTTGCTGCGTTGGTGGTCGAGGCAGGTCGAAACGGATGTGGACGTAAGCAGTGCCCGCTAATCGGCGGTACAACTCACTTTGGTCGAATCCATGGACATACTGGTAGAGAAACATCAGAACGACTGATTCGAATTCGAAGTCTGCCTTGCTGGGATGGGGGTACTTGTCGGAAAACGTCTCTGCTGGAATCTCAAGGTCAGCAATTACATGGGTGACATGATCGTGGAGACTGCACAATTCCTTGATTTGTTCAGCGAAGAAGTCCGGAACCAGCAGTGGAGCATCTCTATTGGTCATGAACGGTGGTATGCGAATATGGAAGGACAGTTTTCCATAGGGCGTGGGCCGCTACGGTGGTAATATTGCAGAGTTTCGCATTACAGATCAGCCGAGTTGAATCGGAGATAGCCGAGGGTGAGCGGGATCAGAAGCCAGAACGCGAGTACGACAAAGCTGAACCAGTTCTGGGAGTAGATTGCATTGCTCTGGGCAAACAGGGGGCTTGCCGGTAACGGGCCAATAACAGCCCTCGCTGCGTTGTCATAGGCTGTAATTGGATTAATCGCGGATAAAAACCTGAACCACGCAGGGACATCGGTCATGGTAGCCCCGAAATCGATATCGAAGCCATGAGATGCAGCCCACAGGATCTGCAAAGCGATTCCCCAGACAAACCGAAACAGAACGAATAGACCGATTGCCCCAGCCAACGCAAGTGTGGTCGAACGCACCGCTGACGAGAACGCGAGCGCTATTGCCATGAATACGAATCCAACCAAGATTGTGACAAGTGTGAAAAGCACGAACGCATCAACGGCGAACCCATCATAGAACACGAGTCCGATGCCTCCAGCAGCTGCGAATCCCACAAGAACAGCGACGACAACCACGGCGGTTCGCCCTATCAACTTACCGAGCACGATGTCTCGCCGCGTATGTGGTAAGTTGAGCAAGAGATCGAGACTCCCGCTTGCGCGTTCACCAACGATCGATTTGTACCCGACGATCAAGCCTATCAATGGGACGAGAAGGCCCGCTGCGGTTCCCATGGCAGTTATCAGAGCGGGTGTTGAGGCTGTCGTACTCTCACTCCCGAGTATTCCCGGAACCTGAGCGAAAAGGTACGTAAATCCTCCTGCGAATAGCACAAACAACACTACCAGCCCAATCAAGACGTTCGATCGTACCGAATCGCTGAATTCCTTCTTTGCGACAACTATGAGGCTCATCGTTCGACCTCCGTATCTGATCCCGTGGTCATCGGTGTCTCCGACTCGGTTTGCCTCCTACCGGTGGTATACTCGATAAATAGGTCTTCAAGTGAGGTGCCTTCTGTCGTGAAATTCACCACCTTGGTATCGCTCTCTTCAAGCGCTCGTAGTATGGTAGTCTCCGAGCCAGAAGTACACGAGACTCGAACAGTGGTCTCGTCGACCGAAACCGATGAAACGCCAGAGATATCGTTCAGGTACTCTGATGTGTCATTCGGAAGCTTATCGACTGTTATTACGAGCGTTTCCTCCGCTCCTGTTGCTCTCTGAAGCTCTTCGATAGAATCCTCTGCGACCAGCTTTCTCTCTTGGAGGATACCAACTCGATCACAGATCGGCTCGATTTGGCCGAGAATGTGGCTTGAGAAAAATACTGTTGCGCCACGGTCGTTCTCCTCCTGGATGATATTCCGTATTTCACGTGCTCCCGCCGGGTCGAGGCCTGTCGATGGTTCGTCCAGAATCAGGAGATCTGGGTCGCCGACGAGTGCCATTCCTAACACTAGCCGCTGGGCCATTCCCTTTGAGTAGCCGCCAGCCTTGCGGTCGATCGCGTCAGGAATTCCAACGCGCTCAGCGAGTTGATCCGGATTGTCATTCGCCTTTTTGGACTCAATGGCGAATTTCAGATGTTGGCGGCCGGTAAGTCGGTTGTATACGCTGAAACCCTCTGGAAGTACGCCGATCCGTTGGCGTATCTGGAGAATTTCGTGTTGGGAGTCAAGACCCAGCACCTGCACCTCTCCATCCGTTGGTCGGACGAAATCCAGCAGCATCTTGATCGTGGTCGATTTGCCCGCGCCGTTCGGACCGAGGAAGCCGTAGATTTCGCCTTCTTCTACCACGAGATTCAGCTTCTCAACAGCTGTAACCTCCCCATACGCTTTGGTTACGTTCGTCAGATCGATTGCTGACATGGTTACGTCACTACCCCAGATACGTATTCCTCGATGCGAACACACTGATCGGCAAAGGTCATGACAGGACCTCTGGCGACGTATACAAGGACGAACCCGAGTAGTGAGGCTCCAACAGCGCCGACAATATCGATGGGATAGTGAACACCGACGTACACTCGACTGACTCCTACTAACGAGGCGAGTACCACCGCAATGAGCCCATCACGCCATCGTCCCTGCAAATAGAACAATGGCCACGCGAACGCGAACATGACTGTTGTATGCTGGCTCGGGAACGAGTTCTCCGGTACACCCCCAAGGAGCGTCTGTTGACTTATCACGTACGGCGCAGGATGGGCATAGAGTTGGCCCATACCATATGAAATGATAAGGCTCACGACGATCGTGAAGAAGATGAAGACAGATTTTGACTTTCCATCCTCAGCAGTGAACCATGCCGGAACGAGCGCCATTCTGAAACTGGAGTCCGGTTGCTCCTCTCCAGAGGTGAACCAGAGATAGAGAAGCGCAATCGGGATCAGATACACCAGATTCTCTGCTACGAACACCATCACTTCGTTCAGCAACGGTGTCCCTCCATGGTTCGCATAGAACTGAAGGAGATGACGTCCGAGCACTGTCATCGCTGCTCTCTCCCACCGCAAAAGTGCTCTTTCGGGTCAATCGTTGAGGCTGCTTGCATTCGGCACTGGCTATTCTCCACCCCACATTAAACCGAGGTGATTGTTTGTATCGAATATCGTCAATGTACGGCCCTACACCGTTGTTTTCGGCATGATCCGTCCGCTGGATATTCAGCAGGATATTCATTGGAGAGGACTCACAGCGGCGTGATATTCCGATACAGAGGTATCTCTAAATCCCTAGCAACCAGCAGATATAACCCCTGAGTCACTGATAGACGGGACATGGCTGGCAAGTCCGCATCGCTGCTCACGAAAACACAGCGAAACCGGATTCAAAACGACTTCGCGGAACTCGACGAAGCCAAGAAACATCGAGACAAGCAACGGATTCGCGAGCGGATCAAATCAGGTTTTCTTGATTTTCAACTCCTTGCTGACTACCCGGATCACCAGCTCGCCTTGATGTTCGAAGATGTTCCCGACGATGAGCTGCGAGCGGCTCTTGCGGACACTACTATCCTTGTCGAACGCCTCCGGGAGCAATCCAATATTGAGCGAGAAGAGCTAATCAAGGAAGTGCGTGCGAACGTCGAGAGTTATAGCAATTCGACAAGCGACACAAGAACACTCGGACGAATCGATCTGCGAACAAGAGGTGAGATACGTCGCCAAGCAGAAAATGAGCTCACAGAGCGTTTTGAACCAGGTCGTTGGGACAAGCGCTCAAACAGTCTGATGAGACTCGGCATTGGTGCGTCCATCTTGGTAATTGTAGGAAATCTGCTCTATCCCACGGAAAGTACTGGGCTGGTCCAGCCTATACTACGCCCGTTGCTCTCAGCAGCTGTTCTTATCCTACTCATCAGTGCGATAGGCTGGATACTTATCAAGGGAGCACAAGCGCTGAAATACAGTGTTCTCCCATTTCTCGCCGCTCTGAGTAACGACCCGAAAAGAGCGATGCGAGGGACACTCACAAAATTGGTTGAGAACCCTTGGGCGACCATCCAGGAATCATGGAATGATTTGTAGTCCCGACTTATCCGCAATCTGTAAGCACATGAGTGGTTTGTAGCAAGCCATCTTCCGAACCTCTGCTTCCCAGCGGCCGACGGAAGTTGAGACTAGCGATTCAATGCATAGAGTAACTCGTGCAGAAGTTCGGAGGATGACTTCGCGGGCGCCGTCTGATTACTTATAATGCTAGAAGCTACCGAGTGTTCGATGCCATTATCCAATTCCTCAGTAGAAAGCCGATCCTCAAATGATATTACCCACCATCAACGAACTGAGAGAAACAGCCATTCCGCTAATTAATGAAGATTCGCACTCAGCTCCGACACAGCGTACAGGTCGCGCGAGCCGAGCGGATGCGTCGCCAACGGAACCTCGACCATTCCATCGTGTTCCGTGCCGTTGTTGCCGTCGTCATCGTCGGTATCGCAATCGGCGGTGCTGTCAGTGCATACACGGTTGGCGTCGCAGTCCGCCACGGACAGGTCGTGATTCAGGTCGTCACGGTCACGTTCTCCGCGCTGACCGTTCTCGGACTGTTCTAAATCGGGCGTGAGTCGCGCTCGAGAGACAGTGTGTCCCGTGCCGATCACGCTGGAGCACTCCCTTTTGAGATGTGGTTCAGAGCACCGATGCTACAGAGTCCAATACATCAGAGTGTGCGTCGAGGAACGTCCCGAAGTGATCTTCGGGAAGCAACTGAAAATCGGCACTCTCTCGGTCAGCCAAAGCACGGACTGGTGCAATCGGCGCGTTTCCATCCTGAGCGCCGTGGCGGATAATTGCAGGTATCTCTGGTAACAGTACTGAGGATGATTCCGCGAATAATCGACTTTCGTGGACGGTTGCATGAGCACCTTGTCGAAATGCTTCTTGGAAGTCCTGTGCGGCGACTTCAGCTACCTCTGAAGACACCTCACGGCTGGTATACTGCTGAACGACTATCCCCGGTCTTAGTTGTGCGAAACGAGCTGATATCCGAAGCCCGGCTCGAAGCACAACTGGGGTCCGACGCGCGAGCGTTCCTAACATACCCCCATCAGCACCCGGAACGAGCGCACTTATCAGACCTATACTCGCAGCGCGTGAGCAGTTAGCGGCGCAAGCAAGCGCGAATGGCCCACCGCCGGAGAAGCCAACAGTCCCAAACCGATTAATCGAGAGTGAATCCATCAATGCCGAAACATCTGTAGGCCAATCCTCAATGGTCCGTCCCGGATCAGAGTCTGACAATCCGAATCCGGGTCGATCTGGTGCAATTACACGGACGTCTGCTTTGCGGGCGGCTGCATCAAGTAGAATGGCGAGTAATCGTGACCCCGGAGTTCCGTGATGGAAAACAATAGGAACGCCATCAGAAACACCGTACTCAGCATAAGCGAGTGTTCGTCCATCAGAGAGGGTGATTCTCGAATCCGTCATATTTCCATTTCACGAAAACCACCCATGAGGGTTACGGCAGATGAGCGAAGCAAACTGATCTTGATACGTTCCGGTACTCGCTCCCGCACTGCGACCAAATCGGGCCGAAGTCACCTCTATGGTCTCTTCGGGGCCAGCGGTCCATCAGGATAGGCGATGGACTACTAACTACCCCTATAGATAAAATCTAGTCTGCTGACAGATATGAAATCTGAATAGTAATCATTCATTGTACACTAGCCTTCGCTATTTGCTAATGAAGAATCCCAGGCAGAAAGAAAACTTGTGGATATATGTTGCTTGGAGATCAAAAAATCGTCAATCAAGCCTACACTATCATGACCAAGGCCAATCCTCCGGTAAGTGTGATTATGCCCACTGTTGAGTGGCAGTCTGCATGTAGAGAAATACTAAATCAGCTAAGAGAAATAGATGAATTGCTTATTGTTTGTGACACAGCCGATGATCCAATAGCGAATCAAAATATTCCTTCTTCAGCAGATCTCGTTATGGCCGGTGCCCCAGTTGGGTGTTCTGGCAAAGCGAACGCTATTGCAGCGGGAATGGAAGCGGCTTCCAACGACCGAATTGTCTGGACAGACGACGATTTCGTTCATCCACCGAGATGGTTAGATGAGCTACATGCGGATTACAACACTCATGGACCTGTTTCGGAGGTAGCTTTCTTCGTTGGCCAAGATGCTCTTTCGATTCTCCTCGAACCAGTTTATGCAGCGGGCGGTTCTCTTATTCCACTTTTAGAAGGGCAATCGTGGGCAGGTGCACTGATGTTTGATCGCTCGGATGTCGATATAGAACACTTCATCGAAGAATTGCGGCAGACTGTCAGTGATGATGGACTGCTTTCGGAACACGTCGACTTCACTGTGGTTCGGAGAGTACGGCAGGTAGAGATCGGAGGAACGATCCGAGCGTCGCTTGAGCGTCACACGAGATTCACACAATTAGTCTGGCACCATGACCGACAAAACATGCTCAGTCTTCTCGTCGTCTCAACACTGGTGGCGGTTTTCTGCGTAGCAAGTCCACTGTTGGCTGCGGTTTGCTTGACCGGGATTTATGCGGGCATCTATGCCTATCTCGGTGTAAGGCGGTGGACGTTCTTACTTGCGTATCCTGCGGCCCTCCTCCAAGTCCCGCTGTTTCTATATGGCCTCTGGCGAGATACCTTCGTTTGGGGAGGCCGACGATATCGATGGCAAAGCAAGTTCAATGTGAGTGTAGAGAGCTAAGACTCTCCCCGACCATCTAAGAGTGGGTTTTTAATGGACCATGATAGATGTTTCCTAATGAGATCTGTTTTGACAAGAATACGATAGTTGGTTGCACTGTCTATGAAAGGTGATGAAGCAACGCCTCAGTTACTTCCTCACGTTCATCATGGTGTACCCAATGCGAAGCATCAGGGAACATCCGTAACTGACCGTTCTCACAGTAATCAATGCTACTCTCTGCCATTGAGGAGACGAGTGCTACGTCATCTTGTCCCCAGCAGACGATGGTCGGTTGAGTAACAATATCATGTGGCGGCCTGTCTGAGCGACGAAACCCACGATACCAGTTAATTCTTGGACTAATGCCGGTGTGCCGCCAGGCTTCCCGATAGAGATTGACCGTTTCTTCATCAAAAGTTTCGGGATTTGAAGTCAACTCAAGAGAGGCAACCATGTTCTCCATATCGTTCCGACCCAGTGTCCATTCGGGAAGCTTCGGCACCTGATAGAACCAAACGTACCAACTCCGGACGATTTGTCGGAGATCGGATCGTAAGGTATCCCGATATACTGTTGGATGTGGAACATTTAAGATCCCAAGTCGATCAACGATGGATGGCTGACGGAGTGCAACGTTCCAGGCGACGAATGCGCCGAAGTCATGTCCAACAATGTGTGCTGATTCCTGTCCCTCACTGTGGACCAATTCGCATACGTCAGCAGATAGCTTCGACATCCGATAAGAGTCGATACCGTCGGGAGCTTCGCTCAGATTACAGCCCCGCTGGTCCGGCACAACGACACGAAATCCGGCTTCAACGAGCGGAATAATCTGAGCGCGCCATCCGTACCAGAAATCAGGATGTCCATGCAACAAGACAACTAGTGGTGCATCAGGTTTGCCCGCAGTTACAACATGTAACTGAACACCATTGATGGTGCGATAAGTGGATTCAACGTTCCGCTCAGCAATTAGCGATGCGTCGGTGTCTGGGTGGGTTTGCATGTCAGTCATCAGTCTTTAGTTACCGACTTTAGCATTCCATTGGACGCTATTCATGAACATCTGTCACTTGGGTTCGGAGGCGAATAGCCGAGTTGTCGTACTCACTAGCGTCTTTATACAAAGGGTTTGTACGATCCAACTGTGAAGTATCTCCGACTCGTAATTCGGTACGCACCGCAGTTTCAGCGTCCGATGCACCGGTTTATGACCGAAAGCAATGCAGTTGAGCGCGAATGGCTCATTACGTGGAACGTCAACGCCGAGGATGGAATTGCCTATACGCTGTTCTATGTTGTTGGTAAACTCGAACCATACGAACGAGCGCTTGCTGGGGTCAAAACAATGAAAGGTTACGACCTCACTCCTGTTCACGACGGGGGATTCTATGCGTTCGTCCGTGGGCGGGAAACCGAGCAATCTCGACAATTCCACATGACGTTCCAACAGCCAACGCTGATGGTCGTTCCGCCGCTTGCTTACCGACCACACGGAATCGTGACCTTCGATGTGGTCGGCGAACCTGCTGTTCTCGAAGGTGTTCTCGATAAGCTGCCGGAGGGGATTACTGCAGAGGTCCGCAAAATCGGTGAGTACGACGCCCACCCCGAAACGTTCACCATCGACCTTACCGCACGTCAGCGCGAGGCGCTCGCTGTGGCGCGCCGGGTTGGATACTACGAGGTTCCGCGAACAGGGAGTGTCGCAGACGTGGCCGCAGAGCTCGACTGTGCATCGAGTACCGCTTCAAATCATCTCAGAAAAGCGGAGGCACGGCTTGTTCAAGAAGTCATAGCCACCTGACCACGTGCACTTTGCCGCTCGTGATACGTTGGAACGAAACTCATGTATTAGCCACTCACCAATCGGGCTCAGAACAGAAGTCACTAAACTCAGATCCCAGCATTAACTACCAAGCTGGTCCGACAGCTTGAGCTAGAACACATGGGTTTTGACGTCAAGCCGGAAGCCACGGGCTTGAGCGCCAGCTCTATCCTGCGCATCGCTCAGGCGAGCCTCTAATTAGTTTGGTGACACGAATCGGGTGGTCAGGGCTGATGTGGCAGTGAGTGGAATCGACTATTCTTTCAAAATCGTACACTGTAGGCTCTCTATACCTTCTGTAGTCTCATCTTCCAAAAATGACGGAAGTCGAGACTGGCACCCTCAATACATAGAGCAACCTGTGGTATCTCGCTGAATACTGATTTTGTTGATTCTCAAATTCGCAGACCCCTGTAGATAGACACTTGACTGCCGACAGGGGCAGAGAATACGACGAAACCAATCCCTCCAATAATACTTAATAGGTGTCCGTTTGGCCACAGTGTATGGCAGAAGAGGTCGCCCTAGACGGGGAAGATGAGGTCATCACCTTCCGAGAGGTTCAACGCGTTCGTACATGGTCAGTGTGGGCAGCAGCCCTGCTTGTTACAGGTCTTACAGCAGTGTTGGCAGCACCAACTGTAGTGATCCCGCTGACCGTCATGATGGTGTTGTTCCTTCAACAGAACACTACAGAAGTGCGTGATGATGGCGTTTATGTCCGTAGCCGGTCCCTCAGGAACTCATTCCAACAGATACCGTTCTCCGATATCGAACGGTGCGAGATCAGAGATGTCGGACTATTTGGTGACAAAAAAGATAGCGTATGGGAAAGCCTGCGATCAAAGGCCTATACACTCAATACTGGAAAAGGAGTGAAACTCTATCGAAAGTCTGGCAAACCAGTACTGATCGGGACAGATCGACCTGATGAGTTGATGGAAGCGATTACCCAATAGGTGTAACCTGATTCACGGGGGTGCGCGAACCGAGAACCCCGATCCTCATTTTGCACACAGAAGCGACGAAATCGTGTGCAAGATTTCTCGCTTGAATCCAGCAGCTCACGCTGAATCGGGCCACGAACGACCCGGCACCGACGTTGTTTATATGTTGTTCCGAGCGAGTCACCAACTCAGAGACGCTTTTCGGCCCCCCGTGTGCAAATGAGATATGCGGAATCGCATCGACGGCGAGTACGACTGGCGCACCGATCTCTATGATGAAACTGCCGAGTACTTCGGTGTTGGCACCAAGAACGGCGGTATCGACGGTGCCTGTGAATTATTCACCCAGATGCTTCGTAACCTCGAACGCGCTGCCGATTACCCAGACATGACCGAAGACCTCGCGGCGGTACTTTCGACGGCGAACGTAACCGTCGAACATCGGACGATCATAGGCGTCGAGACCGACTGAAGCCAGTACAGATCGATACCGGCGTGTTATCGCGCCGGTCATGTCGGAGCGTTCTCCCTGCAAATAGGGGAGTGACCATTGACAAGGTTACGGTGTCGGCTTTCTCGAATACGACACAGACAGGTTAGTCGGTCAGAATAGTCTCGATAGCCTAGTTCCGGTCGGTCACAAGTTCGGATTCATATTTCTCACTAGCTATTTCATCAACATCCAATAACATCGTCACTTTGTGTTCAAACTCTTCTTCCGAGAGTTCGCCGCGAGCGTATCGCTCCTTCAGCACGGCAAGCGGTTCACGCTCGTGTGAGGCTTCTTCCTCACTGTCGGTCGTATCGGAGTAGAAGTCTGCCGCCGCCATCGCAGCGACGAAAACGATGCCGAACATGACCATCCCTGCCACTATCGGAGCCGTTGCTGTGAGAGTAACAAAGAAATTACCGAGGACGTAGAGCGCTACTATTCCGGCTCCGAACGCGAGCAGGAGCGCCACTACAGTGATCTCTCCGTACCAGTCGTCGAGATGGCTCATAAACGGTGACTTGTGTTAGCTTCTGAAAAATACTTTCGCTGAACAGAGGTGCTCGCTGTCGGCGCTGCGACTGCGCTTGTGGACCACAGGGAGAGGGGTACGACGCTGGCAGGATACAAATAAACCGCATGCGAACAGAGGACTAACTGTCGGTCAAGAGCGACTTTTCTCAATGGGGGAGCAAGAAGAGAATGGCACAGCCCAACCATCCCAATATGAAGTGTTTCGGGAGATCGCTACGACGTCATATCGAGATTGGCCTGCGTATAATGCAACTCCACTATACGATCGGAGTTCGCTCGGTGGGCTCGAAGAAGATGTCCGAACCGTCGCAAGAGTCTGGTTCGAGCACGATGCTCACGAGTCGGTCGAGGATTTCGTGTGCTGTCTCCCGCTGGCGTACGTCGAGTTCGACGCTCACGACCGCTACGCGGGACCGACTCGATACGGAATGGAACAGTTAGTCCGGGCTTTTCTGCTGAAAGCACTCCACGGCTGTGAGCATGAGAGCGCACTCGCTGAGTATCTTGACCGATATTCGTCGGTTCGAAAGCACCTCGGCTTCGAGAGTGTGCCCGATCAATCGACCCTGTGGCGAACGTGGCACCGTCGTTTCGTACCCGAGCTCAGAGAGACAATCGAAACAGCCGCGAGGAGCATCCTCATTCAGGCGGATAGGGCCGACGTTCCTGTTCCCCGCCAGCCACCCGAGCGCTCGTCTCCAAGAGAGCAATCCAAGAGTGAAGCACCTACCCAGCAGGAGAGACTCGACCACGCCGAAGAGATCACTGAGCAAGTGAGCGAGTTTGTCCATCCATCGTTCCCGAGGAATTGTAGCCCACGCCATAGATAACCGGCTGGTCAGCGGGAGAGTTCGTAGCCACTCATTGCCGCGACGAGGAGAAACGCGAGAAACGCACCGACTGACCAGATGCTATCGTAGCCCTGTAGCAGACCGATGCCGGTCGCCAGCGCGGCGAGCACCATTGCGCCCGTGATCAGCCACAGTCGCCGACGGGTAACATCACCAAGACGGCTCATGGTTCAATCGTTGCTTTTGCTGTGAACCGTGAATCCGCCCTCTTGTGGATATATTATCGCCCCGATGACGGCGACAAGTGCTGAGAGCGGGAACAGGCCGTCGGCACCCGCTATCCATGCGAGGGTGGCCACAATGCCGGTGATAAACAGGAATCCTCCGACGATCTTACCGAGGGTTCGCAGTTGATCCCGTGATAAGCCACTTTCGGAGAGAACCATTGTCGTTCGCACAGAGATGGAGCTCTCGGCCATTTAAGCGTACTGGCCGTTCGTATCTGAATCCACCACTCAACCCTGCGTCGGCATCGAGAGTTCGCGGATTCGGGCCATCCGCATGAACTGCTCTCGTGCGTAGTTAAATCGGGGTTCGCCGCCCGGTCGGGGCACCTCGGCGGCCCGAAAGAGCGTTCCCGCATCGACAGTCCCTTCGGCGGACGTGATCTCCCACGGGTCGTGTTCGGCCGCGCCGGCGAACATTCCCGACCCACCGCCGTTCGGTGCGCTATCGCCGGTATTGAGCATTCCAATGGTCTGGCGAAGCTGTGGGCCGGCCTCGAAGAAGTAGTTGATACGCTCGGTGAGAAACTCGTCAAGTGACCCGCCCTCGATCTGGGCGTGGAAATAGGGCATCCCGAAGCCGAGGCGTCCGAACCACGAGGCGATCGCGTCGTCGATCCCGAGATCGAGGAAATACACACCCGATTCGTCGCCATACGAAACGTAAGTTCGGAGGGTGACCGACGTCGCCGAGGGCCGGCGTGGGACGTGACGAACCTTCGCCTCGGCGAGCTTGACCGAGACGGCACTGATCCACGCACTCCCGCTGTGGGTATCGATCGAGAGCGCCTCGGGCACCAGTGGCGGAGCTTGCTGGTGTCGATCGGCCAGTGGACGTAGAGCACGTCCCGAACGCAAGAACGGTCGTCTGTGGTTCACGCTGCTGGTGCTGGCGATATTCTTCCTCTCGGCAGTTTTCACGCTCGTCGACGTCTTCTTCTGAAAACTGGCTCACTTATTGAGGTCGCGGGACAGTACGGTCCTCGTCGTCTTGACGTATGTTGCTATCTGTACGTCTCCACGGTAACGTTCCGTGGCATTTCGTCTTCCATTGTGATCGCGGCCCGGTAGGGGCTCTTGGGAGCGGTGTTGTTCGCCCCGCACCGATTCGGGGCATTGGTCGGGATTGACTGACCGATCTCGATGTAGAGGGCTCGCTGGTCCTGGTCGTTGATCCCGTATTCAACGGTGCCGAGCGAGGGTCGGTGGCACTCGGTTGCGCTGGCGACAGGAACATAGGCGACGACAGTCTTGTTTGCGGGGTACATCTCAACCACCGGGTAGTCGCTGCTGTTGTTCGGAGGCGTGTAGTCCGGGGCGGGCGAGAGCGACTGCTCCGCGATGTTGCCGGCAGCACCCCCTGTTGCCACCGAGAAAGCAAGGACCGAACCGAAGATCAGGACGAACGCCGCAAAGAGGACGATGAGCCAGCGAGGTTCGTCGTCGTCGTTCTGGAGTCGGTCCCACGTTGCTCCTGTTGGATTCCACCTCATGCATGAGCGAAGGTTGACAGTCAGCAAATCCTTTCCGGCAAACGGAACCCCTCGTGCTACGGGCCTTCCGTGTCGTCCTCGGTCGGTATTCGGTACAGCACTGTGCCGTCGAGCAGGTACGACCCGATTCCACAGGTATCGTCCATGCAGGCGACCGAGGTGGCGCTCTCGGCGTCCGGCAGCGGCTCGCCGGCGACCTCGCACTTCGGGCACTCCGGTACGTCCTCGACAGGCTCGCCCGTGAGATGCACCTCGAAATCACCCTCCGAGGCCGGGAATACGGTGACGTTCTCGCCCTTCGCTGGATCGGGTTCCGAGTCGGATTCGTCGCTCATAGCTCTCGACGGCCCATTCGACCGAGTGTGATGACCGCGATTCCAGCGCAGATGAGGCCGACGAGGAGCGCGGCCAACTGCCCGAGGGTGACGCCCACGCCGATCAGCGCCACGAGAAAGATGAACAGGTCCAACTACGAACGAATGCTCTCCGAGACCTGCAATCCGTCTGTGCTCACGACTGGCCCCCATCCGAGAGCGCGAGTTCACCGCCGCTGCCGTCGCCGCCCTCGTAATCCTGCCCGGCGAGTCTTATTTCAACTGTGTTCGCCGCACCCTCGTCGTTCGTGACGAGGCACTCGTGATCCGCGCCGTGAATGAGGCTCTCGTCGTGGCTCACGACGAACACCTGTGCCACGTCCCACTCCTTGATCGTGTCGAGCATCTGCTCTAGCTGACCGACGTGGCCTTCGTCGAGGAACGTTGTCGGCTCGTCAAGGATGAACGGCGGAAGCGTCCCACCGGCCCCGCGAATCTGCGCGATCAGGCGATAGATGCCGGCTCGGAGCGCGAGGTTCACGACCGCGCGTTCGCCCCGGCTGGCGTTGGCGGGGTCCTCCGAAACCCGATGAGGACCGCCGAAACGATGAGCACGGCCACTACGGCACAAACTGCAACTCTCTTACGCATTACCAGATAGCCCTCTTACATTCGGCTTAAGCTTAATCAACACACGTCAACGTATTATTAGCTCTCTGCGAAGATACTTGAGAATCACGTCGCCATGACAGGGCTTCGGTTTACACCAACAGGCAAGCGTCCGCCCGCGTAGGTTCTCGACGGCCTTGCGGAACGCTTCGTTCTGATGAACGCGAGCGAAAAAGTCTCGCGGTAGTTGACGCTCAACTCCTCCTGGGTATCGTCAGATACCAGGTAGGGAGTCCTGAAACACCTCGGATCACCGGTTTGGGTGTTCTTAGTGTGACTCGTTCCGCCGTCAACCCGTCCAGTAGCTGCTTCCGTGACCATTCCTGCGTAGAAACGCCCAGCGCGAAGAATGCTTGCTCGTTGGATGAGAGTGGAGACCCCATCTATTATCCCGATCCACCTTAGGTGAATCCTCTCAGCAGGGTGCTCTTTCAGACATAATACGAACCATCACAAATTATATCTACTATCGGCCTGTAGATGGTGTCATGAGCGAGAAATCAGCGCGAGGGTGGACTGATGGACTATCGGGGGCCGAGCGTGTCGAAGCCGTTGCACTCACTGTCAGTGAACCCCGAACGGCAAACTGGATCGCTACAGAGGCCGAGGTTGCCCACGAGACGGCGACAAAGTACCTCAAACGGCTCGCTGACGATGGTAAACTGACTGCGGATACACGTGGCCAGCAAACCACCTACGAGCCGGATCCTGTTGGTCAGTATCTCCTCGAGATGCGCGAGCTCTACGAAGAGCACTCACCCGATGAACTTGCTGCGAGTCTCGAAGCGATGAACGAGCAAATTCGAACGTGGAAGCGTGACTACGACACAGAGACCCCCAACGAACTCCGTGCGAGCCTTGGGAGGACCGGCGATGCTGCGGACGAAGGCGACCGTCGCCAGGCTGCTCGTGAGTGGGACCACCTCCGGACTCGCCGCCGTCTCGTCGAAGATGCATTGCAACTCTACGACCGGTTTCCTGGGGAACGGCGCTCTGCCTCCGCATGAATCCGGGAGTGGAAAACCCAGCTCTCTACCGGACCTTGTGGGATATACTGGAGCGGCAAGCTGAGGTCATCTCCGTTCGATTTGAACCGGACGCGATTCAGAAACGCTACCTCGCTGCTACGGTCGACCCACAGCGCGTTGTTCCACCGACTGGACCTGACTCGCCCCAGCTCGAAGTCCACTGGAAACTAACGCCGCCCCACGACGAATTCAGAATCGACTACGCTGACCCCAATCTGGACTTTCATTGTGGCTGGCATCAGGACGATGATCACGATGAGCTGGGTACGGCGCATTTCCAGTACCAGACGGCTTCAATGGAAACTCCACACCGCGAAGGTACCGAATTCGAAGCGGCGTCTCCGCCGAAAATCCTCTGGGAGTGCTGTGACGATCTCTTCGAAACAGTGATTCCGGAATATACTGCTCTATAGGATCGCTAGATGGTGATACAACCAGAGAAAAATTGGATATCTGTTTCCAACTTTTCCGTTAGGAGATTTGGGATATGAACAATCTGTAATCGGCCGGGGCGATCGCGCATGACTCTGTGCGGTTTTTCGAAGCCCAGAGTTCGAGGGGGTTGACTAAACAGGCGAGAACTTTCGTCTCTCCGGTGGAGAGAGTGAGTATGCCTATTCCGTTCGGCGCGACGTGGGGAACGCTCCTCGAACGGTGTGAGGGCCTCCCCGAAGATGCAACGCTCATCACACCGCTCACGAACTCACGATTCAGGATCACCGACGTCCGAGAGCAGCGGATAATCATCGAGAACACCGATACCGATGCTTCACAGGCACTCCAGCGCAATCAGTTCGAAGCGCTCGCTCAGCATACCGCCGACGCCACTGAGGGATACGAGATCGAGCAACTCCCGCCGAAGGCCGAACCCTACGCGGCGGTGCTGGCGCTCCATCCCCAGTACGTGTTGGACCAACAGGCTGGTACCATCATCGAACTCGATGAACCCGACGAGAGCGCGGTCCTCGACGAGACGCCTCATCTCTCGACCACAACCACGGACGACGACGATCAGGAGGTCGAGCGCGCAGCGCCGGACGTCTCGGTGTATTCGGATATGCTGCTATTGATAGACACGCTCGAACGCGAGGACCTCACGGTTCTCGATGGGCTCGACACGCCGGTGCTCATCAACCTCTACACCCTGCTCTCGGACGTCCAACGCAATGCGAACGACCTCCGGAAAGAGATCGCCGACGTGTTGCTCGACCGAGTCCAGCACGACCGGCCGACCCATGGCCAGTACGGCTCGGTTCAACGCACCACGCGTCAGAACCGCTCGCTCAAGGATGACGAGACTGTCCTCAATGCGTTCGAGGACACAGGTATCGATCGAGAGCAGCTGCTCGGTGTCGAGCGCGAGAAGGTCGATGAAGCCCTCGATGTGGTTTCAGTACCTGAATCGGCGGTCTATGATGTCTCCGAGAGCGAATACGTCCGAAAAGCCGAGGTCGACGAGGAACGCAAGGAGACCCGCCTCCAGGGACTCAAGGACCGACTGGCGGTGAGCGACGATCCCGAGGCAGAGGTCCTCCGCCAAGAGGTAAATCGTCTCGAAGCCGAAATCGAAGAACTCACCGAATTTTCGCCCGGCAGCGCATTCGCTGACGGAGCGGAGTAAACACGATTTCTGTGGATTCTGAGTTCTCCCACCCTCTCAGTAATTACATCACCACCAACAGTTAGAAATAAAGGTCATCCTCGAAGGCTCATCTCGTAGGACCCCGACGTACGGTCTGGGGCATGAAGACCACCTCAGCAACCGCTAGTTCCTAGTTGGCCCCCTAGTTGCGGCTACTTCGCCAAGTCTTACCTAACACCAAAGCGCAAGCCCGATCCACTGTTAGGTAAGATACTTCAAATCCCGGAGAACAGCCCGTTCTCTGATAGCAATTCCAAGCGTTAAAACAGCCGAACAACACCGGAGAGTAACACTCACATCATCGACCACACGAATTGCCAACAAGCATACAAGAACTCAAGTAGTAGCACGCGCTGTGGACCAGACCAACCCGCATCCCGATAGCGGTTCTGGCTGCGCTGAGGTCAAAGACCGCCTCTCGCAGCATCGAAAGTCGGTTCTCATCTGTCCCGAGTGTGGGCGCGAAGCGCCTGCGACAGGTGGCTGGGTAAGGGAGCAAACAGACAGAGAGGATCGAATTACTCTCGTTTGCCCCACCTGTGGGACTCACCTCGCAGTTCGGGGGAGGTGCACCTCGGACACGAACTCCAGCCAAGATGTCTCCACTTCGGCGATGTCGGGAACTACGCTTCCGCAACTTGCAGTCTCTGCTGGTTTACAAGCGACGGCACTGCAACTCGATCTCTGGACTCGACTTTGGACTCGTCCAAATTCTAATCGCGACAGAGGTCGTTCTTAGGCGAAACTGTGTACTTCTCTGTCACTCAGATCTTGAAAAGCTGAAGGGAGCGTGAGGATAGTCTGTAGAGTTGGACGTGATTTCACGTACAGGGCGGTGTTGGGTAATGTCATTCATTCGAGGCGGTCACTTACACCCGTTGTCGGACCGCGATTTTCCTCTCTGTGCCTGCCCACCAGCAGCACCGACGCAGCACTTGACGCGCCACACGGTAGCGATCGGTTGCTTACAGTGTGGTGGGTACGTGGAACGAGTGGTTCATCTGGGATCCTCATTGTGACCTCTCTTGGAAGATAAGACCCCTTAGATACGCTCGCGGACATGGGATTGATCGAAGTCTCCGAAATCAACAAGCGTACCAACGCTTACTCGATCACCCAGCGAGATCATCGCGAGCTTGAGTCCCGTCGTGAGCGGGAACGCCCGCATGTCGATCTAGGCTCTATCTGAGAATTCTGCCTTGATTCTCTTGAGTGATTATCGATCTGCACCGACTACTGTAAGTTTGACCTGATGGACGCCTTTCAGCGGCCGTATCCGGGACAACAACTCTTCAATCCGCTTCCCTGTACCACCGACGGCGATCGACTCTAAGCAGAGGTGCTCATTGAGATGGACGTGATGCACTGCGATGATCGTCTCGGTGAAATCGTGTTGCAAATCGGTCATCTCATCACTCACACCGCTGTGGTCGTGTTCATAGAGGACGACCACCGTTCCGCTGAGGTTCCCGGAGAGGTCGGTTTGCTGATTGAACTCGGTAACGAACGCACGTATCGCGTCTCTCGTCGCCTCAGACCGACTATCGTATTCTCCCGCTTCTACGACAGTATCGAATTCGTCGAGGAGGTCTGGCGGGAGAGTAGCACTCATCCGTTCGATGTCTTGACTCATGGGCTTGCGTTCTTCCAGCAGCCGTTTAACCGTTGATAGCCGCGATACCAACTCGATCCCATAGGGCAGTATTACGATACAGACCAAAAGTATTATCGATGGTCTGAGAGTCAGTGCTGGCACGTATGCATATTCCAGACGGCTTTCTCGACCCCTGGGTGGCGGGCCTCTTCTGGCTCGGCTCTGGTACTGTGATCGGAATCGCACTCAAACGCGCCCGCGGCGATCTCGGTGACGAGCGAACGCCGCTGCTCGGCGTCGTTGCAGCAGGTATTTTCGCTGCACAGATGTTGAACTGGCCCATTCCTGGTGGGACGAGTGCTCACTTCGTTGGTGGAGCGTTTGCTGGCATCCTGCTGGGTCCATATCTAGGCGTCCTCGCGATGACCGCCGTCGTGACGATTCAGGCACTCGTGTTCGGCGATGGTGGCATTATCGCGCTCGGCGCGAATCTGTTCACGATGGCCGTTGTCGACGTCCTCGTCGGATATGTGCTCTTCCGGATGCTAAGGGGCATCCATGAGAACGGAGCGGCGTTCATCGCTGGGTGGCTGGCGATCACGATCTCGGCGCTTGTGGTGGGTGTCGGCATCGGTGTCTCCTCAGCTTTCGCGTATGAATTGAGTGTGACCATTCCAATCATGGTTGTTGGACACGCGTTGCTTGGCCTCATTGAGGGCACGATCACGGCAGCTGTCTACGGCTACGTCACGAGTGCCCGACCGGACCTCGTCCTCGGACGATTCGAAGGCGAGACACTCTCACCAGAGGTGGATCTATGAACTCAGTTTGGACGAACTCGTGGATTCGGCGAGCGTGCCTCGCTATCCTCCTTCTCGTCGTCTTGGCTCCCGTGTTTGGGTGGGCGTCCGGTGCCGTCGGCTATGCTGAACCAGTCGAAAACGCCGCTGAAGCGACAGGGGCCGCTGCTGCAGCCACCACGATTCATTCAGGCATCTTCCCGGATTACTCCGTTCCGGTTCTCAGTACGCCACTCGGCACGCTCACCTCGGCGCTCGTCGGAGCAGCACTCACACTGGCCGTTTCAGTTGGTATTGGCCGTCTCCTAGAGCGGTGACTGGGGTCATTGCGGAGTCAGCCGAAGCTATCTCGAAGGTACTTCGGACCTTCTTTACCGCTGAGGAGGTCGCCACCAGCAACGGTTTCTTACAAGGACGGGACCCTCGTGTGTCTCTCCTCTCGATCTCGGGATTCGCGTTAGCTGTAATGATTACACGAACGCTCGCAGTGACGCTGATATTTGCTGTCGTAACGGTCGTCCTTGCCTGGCTGTCTGCCGTCCCTCTACGCCGACTCCTCGCACGCTCTGTGGTCGTCCCGTTTGCGTCCGCGCTTGTTGTCCTTCCACAAGCCGTGCTGCTTCCAGGTGATGTGCTCGTTCAGGCGGTCGGACTGACCGCCACCGATGCCGGTGTCGAGTACGTCATCCTGTTCACGCTCCGTGTTGGAGTCGGGGTTGCACTCCTGTCGCTGATCGTGATGACGACGCCGTTTTCGAGGGTGGTCGCTGCGATGCGGGAGTTGCGGGTGCCGGTCGCGCTCGTGTGGATCGTCGCTATCACCTACCGCTACCTGTTCCTGTTTTTCGATGAGTTACAGCGCTTGATCCTTGCGCGAAACAGCCGAACCACTGGACGCGCGGGTTCCCATGGTGGCTGGCGTGATGCGAGTCGGATCGCAGGAACATTCCTGTTGCGGACGCTCAACCGTGGCGAACGTGTTGGTCGCGGAATGCGAGCTCGTGGAGGTGCTCAACCCCCATCACCATACGCTCACTCACGAAACCTCGACAGGTACGACTACACACTGGTCGCCACATCCGTCCTTGCTCTCATCTGTTCGGGGGTGGTTCGATGGGGCTTGTAATCGAAGCGCAGAACCTCACACACAACTACCCAGACGGGTCAACGGCGATTCGGGATGTGACGCTCTCCATAGAGGACGGGGAGCAAGTTGCGGTCATCGGCGCGAATGGGTCGGGTAAAAGCACACTGCAACTCGTGCTTGGCGGTCTTATCGCTCCATCGGCTGGTACAGTGAGGTACTTCGAGGAGACGGAAAATGCCGAGGCTGTCAGGGACCGAGTCGGCGTGCTTCTTCAAGACCCGAATGACTACCTGTTCAATACGACGATTCGTGAGGACATCGAATACGGACCAGCACAGCTCGGGATACCACAGCAAGCGGCGACTCAGCGAGTAGAGGAACTTGCAACCGATCTCTGCTTACACGACCTACTGGATCGGCCACCATTTCGACTTTCAGGGGGTGAAAAACAGCGGGCGGCGATCGCGAGCGTCCTTGCATTTGAGCCGGAGGTGCTTTTGCTTGACGAGCCGTTTGGGGCTGTTGACGCCCACTATCGCGAGCGTATCCGAAAGCTGGTGACCAATCATAAGGGAACTGTGGTACTGTTCACACCCTCGCTAGAACACATTCCCGAACTCGCTAAACGGGTAATACTTATTGGAAAAGACGGTTCCACAGTCGCTGATGGCACCGTTCGAGACATCCTGACGAACAAGTCGCTGTTGGCGGAAAACGGGCTCCGGCCACCAGCGATGGTGCAGTTGTTCGAAGGAATTCTCGATCAAGGCGAACTCCCCCTGACTATTGAAGACGCACGACAGTATCTCCTGAATGAGAGGGAGTAATCCACCATTCGGCTGAAGGCAAATGTTTCAACTGGGTCTATTGAATCCAGCGATGGCATCGGGGTAGGGGCCAAAATCGGCGAAATTTCTCTCTGTAATCACAGAGTAGCTGCGAAGATTCTGAGGCTGCCAGCAGAAACAGAGATGTCCCAGCTTGACCCGAAAGCGAGGACGTGGCTCGTCCTCGCTCTCACAATTACTGGCGAAATTGGTTGATAATCATTGCGCATTCCGGCGATTAGTCTGTTTACCATGATTCCTACGGCAATCACTCAATTACCAGCAATAATCGCGGTCTCCTGACTTCCCTCTGCGGATTCAATAGAGCCCTGCTGATCCCTATAACAAGTCGATCATCAAAACCAAAACCATGTAAAAACCTGTCAGTCAATAGCTTATATTCGACAGTCCAGCAAAAAGATTTTACGTATCATCCTCCATTCAAAGTGTGAATTACCTGATGATCTTTCTGCAGATGATCTCCGTTAGAGATCGCGGAGGCCGAAGGAAGTTGCTGACGCAGCGAACCATGATTAGACTCAGTCACAAAGCCAGACATGTTCAGCAGAGACTTAGCGATGCGTATGATACAATCGCGAAATTTATCTATGACCAATACTCTTACTGATAAAATTCGGTAAATTTCGTGACATAAATTGAATAAATCATATTTTTATATACGTACAAGCTAGCTCGTTTTAGACATTAGTGGTGGCTCAAGCAGTTTCTCGCCCAAGTTTCGCCCGAGGATTTTACACAATTCAAAACGGAGATTCATCCGTTCTTAACGCGAGTGATCTACAATATATACGCAACTACTTATTTCTGAAACTGTATTTGGCAAGCTTCTAATCCGGACCTATCTCAATAGAAAGCTCACAAACTAGTTCTGATCGGTTCAACTCACAAACAATCGCCGTTCAGCGCGCTCATGCTTGGCGGATACTATGTCGATAAGAGGTGCATAGGACGTCATATCGTCAAGCGAACGACCAGTGTTCTCCGATATGATCTCTTTCATAACTGGCTGAAGCGCTGTCAACACCCGCTGTATCTCGGTATGACCCAGCGATAGCAGTCGTTGTGCAGCACCGAGCAATCCCGTCACAAAGGTATGGCAGTGAACTAGGCAGGCCCTACGGGGTGGAACCCCTTCACCAGCAGTAACGACCCCGAGAGCAGCAGGGTAGGTTCCAGGAGCATTATCTGGTATCTCTGCAGCATACGTTTTGAGTAGCTTGGCATCATTAATATCTTGCTGGAGACGGAGGAGTCGCTCTCCAGCTCGCGTTGCGCTCTCGCGCATCTCCGCAGGGAGTGTAATAGCATGGAGACGACGGTCAGCTTCACATATACCCTCGAGGTCGTCCTTCTTGGCTGCCTGATGAGCGGTTTGAAGCGCCACAAGATCGCCGGGTCCAACAAGTTGTTTGAGATAGGTGACGAGTAGTGCTTCGAGGTCTTCTCCACTATCGACACGGCCTGAGGCCACGAACTGTTCTAATCCATATGAGACGGTGAATGTCCCGATCGGGAGGAATGAATCACTCAATCGTAACGCCTCAAGCGTGGCTTTATCCTTCATTTTCATTTGCCCTCGTACCGGCCGACTGGTGGTTGTGGGAGTGAGCCCCCTCATGATCGTGGTCGGATTCGTCATGGGTGCTATCGATAGCGTGTGAATGATCAGAGCCATGTCCCTGTTCAGTGTCGAACGTCGTTACAGGAACGCTCTCGTAATCGAGGCTACAAGCCTCTGGCAACAATGGGTGTACGAACTCCTCCATTCTGGTACGGGTCTCTGAGAGTGCTACGTAGACGTGATCGTTCTCAACCGCGATATCCCAATGCCGATTCCCAATGGCGTGACCGAGACCAACGGCTTGCGTTGGTGAGACTTGATTTTCAAACGTGAGAACCATCGCATCAACATCCTCAAGCGAAACGACAATTGGACGATCATCAGCCAAGAGGACATCGCCATCGGAGAGAACTTCAGAGATAACGATACCGAGGTCGGTCCCATCTTCGGTCGTCGTTCGGACGCGAGAGCGACGACGATCGGTATCAGAGAGGGTTACTGACAATGAATCGCGTTCGTCGATCCGGGTTGCTATGTCTTTTTTCTCCTTACTGCCGAGGTATGTATCAGCGACGAGCATCAGTATCGCCTCAAAGCGGGTGCACCGACATTCAAAAGGAAACGGCGAGCGGTGTCCCATGCGTTACGGATCATCGTCTGTGCCTGTTCGCTCCGCTCTGTGAGTAATCGAACCATCACTCCAGCGTCGTTCGGGAGTGCCGTTACTCCCACCTGCCCTGATTCGAGCGCAACGTGTTCGTAGAGCTGGTCGGCGAGCTCGGATATGTTGGAGTGAGACGCAACTACGTATAGTGTCCCATACACGGAGAAATCGGCCCATATGCCAGGTGCAGAGGGATCCACCGTTTCAGGTTGTAGATGCGTCGTATCCTCGAACAGCAGGTCATCGTCAGTTCCAACCTTGAACCGCGAGTAATACTGTTCGAAGTCGAAACATTCGTCGCGAGCTAACCGGCCCGGGATGAGAAGCTCACTCACGATAGCGGTTGCGTTCTCGCTAACTGACAATGTCGTCTCTCGTGAAAACCGGGCATCCTCATGGAGAATCGTCGGCTCTGGCACGTAGTCAAGATGGCTTGACGCATCCGCCGTGAGCTTCGTCGTTTCGCTGGCATAGTTGTGGTCCATCGACTGAACCTTCGTGGCACTCTGGGTCGATACCCTCGCAATTGCTTCAGGTTTCACATGGACCTCGGATCGCAATCGGTCTCCTTGTGCGATACCGCCAGTCGGTGATTGGACACAGACCGTAGCGGCATTGGGGTGAGGATCGTGATCGAGCGTTCCCATGACGTGAAACGGGACGCGAGCGTAGTCGTGGACCAGTCGTGTCTGACCATCGCTATCGGTAGCAAAGCTGAGTTCCAGCTCGCCAGTCTTTCCTGGTGAGCCAGGCGAAGCCTGTGGCACCTCCTCGCCCGCGTAGGTCTCGAAGGCTGGGTGTGGTACGTTCGTAGCCATTACGCGAACAAGACACCCTCGTCAAGGTGAGCCTGAACCTCTTCGATCCCTTCAGTCGCTTTACAGTCCGTGAGAACAGTTGGACCGTCACGGACTGCTTCAGCTTCACGTACCATTGTATCGAGATCTGCTCCGACGTGAGGAGCGAGGTCAGTCTTATTAACGACGAGCAGGTCGCATTCCACTACACCGGGTCCCCGCTTACGTGGGATATCTTCGCCCTCGGCGACACTGATTACGTACATCGAGTAATCGGCAAGTTCGGGATTGAATGTCGCTGCGAGATTGTCACCACCGCTTTCGACCAATACGAGGTCTAACTCTGGATGGTCGACAAGGAACGAATCGATCTGCTGGAGGTTCATCGACGGGTCCTCACGAATCCCAGTATGTGGACAGGCTCCTGTTTCGACGCCAGCCACAAGATCTGATGGAACGATATCTGCGAATCGCTCTCTAAGAGCGTTCGCGTCTTCTTGTGTCAGGATATCGTTGGCGATGACACCGACATTGAGACCTTCCGCTCGAAGTCGCGGGACGAGCTCAGTCAGCAGCGAGGTTTTGCCAGATCCGACCGGGCCACCAATACCCACTGTCGCCACATCGCGGTAGGTCTGTTTCATGATTCCACCTCTGTAGCGTCGTCTTCGCTATCGGCTTGTTCTTCATCACCACTAGTGGGATCGAGTACCTTCTCGGACCGGATTGGATCATGAACCGTTACGAGCTTTGTGCCGTCGGGAAACACTGGTTCAACCTGGATCATCGGAATCATTTCGGGAACACCGTCCATTACATCTTCTGTTGAGAGGAGCTGTGAAGCTTCCGACCGGATCTCTGCAACGCTCTTACCGTCGCGAGCGCGCTCGAGACACCAGTCGGAAATGAACGCGACTGCCTCGGGGTGGTTCAACACGACGCCACGCTCTCTACGCCGTCGTGCGAGCTCTGCTGCCGCAAATACCGTGAGCCGTTCCTGTTCCTTGGGTGTGAGATTCATGGATTAGAGCATGTACCGCTGGGCAAGCGGAAGTTCAGTACTTGGTTCACACGTGATGTGGTCGCCATCGATCTGAACAGCAAACGTCTCGGGATCGACCTCGATGTCATCCGGCGAGTAGTTGTTGCGAATCATATCCGTCTTGTTCAAATCTCGTGTTCCTTCGACAGGAACCGTAGGGGTGTCGAGTCCGTATTCCTCCCCCACGTTCGCCTCGTGAGCAGCCTGGCTAACGAACGAGACCGAAAGGGAGTGCCTTGCTTTGCCAACCGCACCTGCTCGTGGCCGCTGAAGAACGGGTTCGCACGTCATGAGCGACCCATTTGATTCACCCATTGCCGAGTACGTTGGGAATCCACCTTTGAACGTCATCTCGGGCTTCACTCCGAAGAAGGCGGGATCCCACACCACCACATCAGCAAGCTTTCCCGGTTCAAGCGACCCCACATGTTGGTCGATCCCAGCAGTGATCGCAGGATTGATCGTATACTTGGCGAGATACCGTTTGACTCGGTGATTATCGGCATCAGTCTCTTCATCGGCGGGTAGCGAACCGCGCTGGTCGCGCATCTTCCCAGCAGTCTGCCAAGTCCGAACGATGAGTTCGGCCATTCGGCCCATTGCCTGCGAATCGGTAGTCATCATCGAAACTGCTCCCATATCGTGGAGGACATCCTCTGCACCGATCGTTTCCGCGCGAATTCGCGACTCCGCAAACGCGACATCCTCCGGTACGTCGGGATTGAGATGGTGACACACCATCGTCATATCGAGGTGTTCGTCGAACGTGTTCTCAGTGTATGGCATCGTTGGATTCGTCGACGAGGGGAGGGTATTGGTCTCGCCGACCAACTCCATGATATCCGGGGCGTGACCGCCGCCCGCTCCCTCTATATGAAAGAGGTGGATAGTCCGGTCATCGATGGCATTGACGGTGTTCTCGACGAAGCCGGATTCGTTGAGCGTATCGGTGTGAAGACAGACCTGAATATCCATCTCATCAGCAACCGAGAGACAGGTATCGATAGCTGCGGGCGTCGCTCCCCAATCCTCATGGAGTTTGAGGCCACAGGCACCCGCTTCGACCTGTTCGCGCAACGGCTCAGGTTGCGAAGCATTGCCCTTACCATAGAATCCGATATTGACGGGCCACGCCTCGGCAGCTTGGAGGAACCGAGCGATGTTGGTAGGCCCTGGTGTGCATGTCGTCGCACCCCCACCATAGCCGCCGCCGAGCATCGTGGTGACGCCCGAAGCGAGAGCGTGCTCGGCGAGTCCTTCAGAATTGAAATGGACGTGAATATCCAGACCACCTGGCGTGACGATCTTCCCCTCGGCGGGATAGACGTCCGTCGAGGCACCCACTACCATATCGACACCGTTCATCGTATCAGGGTTGCCAGCCTTGCCGATGCCAGCGATCTCTCCGTTCCTAATGCCGATGTCAGCCGCGAGGATTCCAAGCACCGGATCGAGTACAGTGGCGTTAGTGATGACCCAATCTAATGCACCCTCAGCCTGTGTGATGCCCGGATCCATCCCCTGCCCATCACGCAGTGTCTTCCCACCGCCGAAGACCGCCTCGTCGCCGTGGGTTCGCAAGTCTTCTTCGACCTTTACCAGCAGGTTGGTATCACCCAACCGAACCCGGTCGCCGGTCGTCGGGCCATAAAGATCGGTGTACGCCAATCTATCGATTTCGTCGGTCATTCGTCCTCGTTCTTGGTTTCGGGGTTGTTGGTCGTAGCGTCGTAGTCCCTATCAGTACCCGTATCACTGAATCCGGCGTTTCGGGCGCGTTCGAGCGCCTTGTCAGGTGCTTCATTAACATCGCCATCGGTGAGGCTGTTGAACCCGTGGATGTGGCGATTACCACCGAAATCAACCAGTTCGACAGTTTTCTCATCTCCGGGTTCGAACCGCACAGCGGTCCCTGCCAGGATAGCAAGTCGCTTCCCGAATGCTATTCGCCGATCAAACTCCAGTGCGGCATTAGCCTCAAAGAAGTGGAGGTGTGAACCGATCTGTACCGGCCGATCGCCGGTGTTCGCCACCCGAAGTGTTGTGGTTTTGCGGCCCGGGTTAAGCGCAATGCTTCCCTCATCCGGCAGAATCTCGCCAGGCACGAGATCAGTGCTCATGTGACCTTCGTCAGAAAACAGCCATTAATTGCGGATTCTCTGACCATGTCATCATCCATGTCAACAATCATTAAAAGAGATAGGGTAACAATCAAAATTTGCCCACATACAAATCTACATACGACCATAACCGCCTGTGAAGCAACGATATCATGAATCCAACGACGGTCTTTGCATACAAATCGAAGCGACACTCTCATCTCACCGTTCATCGAATAGTGGCGCGTGACGGCTACTTTCGCTAGCGCGCTGATGACCGCGGGCATCTCGTCACTCACGAGTCGGTACTGTGATGCCAATGTTCGCGCTCTCTCTCTGCCAAATCGATAATCGTGTTCAGCGCGACGCTGTTTCCCCATCCCTGGACCAGGGGCAGTCGGTGGTGCGCCCGCCGCTCACGACGTAGTTGTTATTGGACCTCACACGTTTATAACCTGCCGCCGAAAATCGGTCGCTGCGCCATCGATTCACAGAGTTCAGCTATAAACGTGCGACGTCAATCATAAGTGATTTGCTTATGACGAAAGAGGTGGGCCAATAGAATCAACACGAGAGTAAAGCGCGAGTAGCGTCAGACCTTGGGGGATCTACGGACGAATGGCGAAGATCTCCCTGAGGATGTCAACCAGTTGTTTCCGTTCCGAGGATATCAAACTGTGACTCGGACAAAAGGCGAGTGGACCGATAAGATAGAGATGATTTCATGACCTCTTTCAGTGAATCAGTCGACAGAGTATTATGACGCATGTGAGACACTGAACCCGTGACAGATACTAGACGAAAAAACCGGATCCGGGATCTAATCAGCGACCTTGTACGAATCGAGTCCGAGAACCCACCCGGGAATGAGGGGCCCTGTGCAGAATACATCGAAGAGTGGTTCACTGATCGAGACATCGAATCGACGACCGTACGGATCCCTTACGAGAGTCGTCCACAGGTCGTCGGCCGGGTGGGGTCGGGATCACCGCGAGTGGTTCTGAACGGGCACATGGACGTCGTACCCGCGGGGGATCGCGACGAGTGGACCTCCCCACCATTCGATCCGGTCGTCCGGGAGGGACGAATACACGGGCGCGGCACAGTTGATATGAAAGCTGGACTGGCTATTGCGATGATCGCTGCCGCGACGCTGAAGGAACCAATCGACGGTGGGGAGCTTCCGGGATCGCTTCTAGTCCACGCTGCGGTTGGCGAGGAGTCGGCAGATCCGGGTACCAAGACGTTGCTGGAAGAGGGGTACGACGGCGACTACGGGGTGGTCCTCGAACCGACAGGGTTGCGGACGGCGACGAGTGTGAAGGGATGTGCGTACTACGACTTCGAGGTCACGGGTGAACCCGCACACGCCGGACGACCAAACGACGGAGCAAATGCAATCGGTCGTGCGATGGGACTTCTCGAACGGGTCCGGGAGTACGATCAGACGGTGCGCGAACGTACCGATCGGCTCGTCGGGAGCGACTACGCCACACTAACGCTGCTTGACGCGGGCACGAAGAAGAACATTGTTCCGGGACATGCCTCGATATCGATGGATAGGCGGTTTGGTCCGACTGGGAGCATCGATGAGATCGACCGGGAGATCGACCAGCTAGTGAACGAGGTTGAGCGGGAAATCGGAACCCAGAACGCCATCTCGTGGCAGCGGACGAAAACGTACGAATCAGCCAGCGCGCCTGCGCAGGGACTCCTTGTCGACTCGTTCCGACATCACACCACGAAGGTGGCCGACGTCCCAGCCGACGAATACGGGCTCTCGATCGCAACTGACATGCGAAACTTCGTCAACGACGCGGACATGGAGGCAATTACCTGGGGCCCCGGTAATGTGAGTGAGGCACACAGCTACAACGAGTCTATCGACCTCAACGAAACCGTCGCGGGAGCGACGATCCTCGAGCGTGCGGTGAAAAACGTCCTTCGGAACGGCTGATCGTGTGGGATCGCCTTCGTATCGGAATCGCCGGGGATTGGTCGGTCTCGAAAGAGGGGTGATGACAGACTCACCACGGTCGAACCAGAAAGACGAACGAGCGCGGAGCAGTCACCGGGACAGTGGAAGACTCGCTCGTCGCGCAGGGCAATATTTGGTCCCAACCCGGATGAACATGTGTTCGTCCCGCTGACCTGAATTGCCTTATGAGCGACAGAGCCGAGGTCGATCACGCACTTGAGATTAGTCCCAATGACGTACACCGAGACTGGGATCGCAGACGCGAACCAGTGTTGAGTGTCGAATCAGGTGAAGCCGTTCGATTCACGTGCCACGACGCGTTCGTCGGAGAGATTACGAAGGAGACAAAAGCCGACGTACTGGGACGGGAGATGACGACAGGACACCCGCTTACAGGTCCAGTGGCCCTGAAGGGGGCACTCCCCGGTGACGTCCTTGCGGTACATCTCAAGCGTATCGAGCACGATGGCTGGGGCTACACGTTCTTTCGCCCGGGCAGCTGGGGGCTGGGACTGCTGCCCGAGGAGTTCGAGGAGCCGTCACTCCATGTGTGGGATCTGGTCGAGGATCGAGGTCAGTTCGTCGACGGCATCAAGGTCCCACTCGACCCGTTTCCTGGTGTTGTCGGCGTCGCTCCGGATACTAACGATACCCGCTCGACGGTCCCTCCTCGACGCGTCGGAGGCAACCTCGACATCAAGCACTTGACCGAAGGATCCACGGTGTATCTCCCGATCGAGGTGGCGGGCGGCCTGTTCAGTATCGGTGACGGACATGCCGCGCAGGGAGATGGAGAGGTCTGTGTGTCAGCGATCGAGGCACCGCTTTCCATCACTGCAGAACTCACGCTCCACACCGATATGGACATCGAACAGCCGCGGTTCGAGACGGCAGGCCGCTCGCCGACCGACGCAGATATCCCCGTGTACGGTACGACGGGAATTGCTGACGATCTCATGGAAGCGACGAAGACGGCGGTTCGTGAGATGATCAAGTACCTCACGACTGAACGAGGGCTGACCCGCGAAGAGGCCTACATCCTCTGTTCGGTTGTTGTCGACCTGAAGATCAACGAGGTCGTCAACGATCCGAACTACGTGGTCTCCGCCCACGTTCCGACAACGATCTTTCCAAACTGAGATGGAAGTGTGGTGACCATGATGCTGGTATCATTGGTACACGCAGTCCTTCCGGCAATAAGGAAGTTCGTTCAAAGGGACTGCTATTCGATAACGGACATGAGTAATAATGTTCAGAAAGACAACCCAAATATTTATTTCTGTCCCACAAGAATCGTGGGTCGATGGTAAAGCTAGTGCTCCTAAAACGAGCCAAGGAAGGCGTTGACCGATCGGAACTTATCGAGTATCTGACGACCATTCACGGGCCACACAATTCACAGTTGCCGGGGGTGAACTATACGCTCTCGGTCCAGGTTGATCCGACCGAGGAGGGGGAGGCGATTCCTGAGGGAACGACATACTACGACGCCAGCGAGACGATTCCCGTTGAGCCGGAGGAGACGCAATACGACACGCTTGAGATCCATGAGTTCGACACTATGGAGAAACTCATCGAGGCACATTCAACTGAACACGCACAGGAGGCTGAAAAAGGATTGCACGACGTCATCGATTTCGAGGATGAGATTGCTTTCGTCGTCCGCGATCAGGAGCTATCGGTCGCAGCGGGCAACTGAAACCGTGGAGGACAGCGGTCATCGTCCGATTACAGAGAACAATGGGGACCCAAAGAGTGTAGCGGTAGGTAACTGACTGCAGGTCTCTCCAGACAGTCATTGTGGCTCGGTCGAAGGACTGACAGAGCACGGCGAGTTCCTCGGTCCATCTCTTCGGCTCAAACAAGGACTTCGGTAAGCGTGGCATCCATGTGTTTGCGGAGAAATGGAGGATAGCGTGCTTCCAGCCGGCAACGGAGTTACTGGCGGGATGGCTGATCTGCATGAGTGCAGCATCAGTAAGTTCTTGTGCGATCGAGAAAGCTTGTTTGACGAAGTGGAAGGGAATCTTCTCCACAAAGACACCTCTTCCGCTTCATCTCAATCGTTCTGACCACTCATTCGGACGCCGTCGCCGGATTCAATAGAGCCATGTGATGAAGATAGTAGCAGCGTATTTGAGGACCATCCCAGAATTCCAGACGCCAACTCTCTCCCCACGCTTGGTGTCAGTGCGGTACTCGTGAAGTTCCTCACTCGCGTAGTCAGCAAGCTCCTTGCATAGAATGCCTGGGCCATCGGTTCGTAGCCGTAGTGGGCATTCCACTCGGTTTCGGCGACTTCGTAGATTCACCTTCGCTGAGATCAAATATATGGACTACCGTGAAGAGATCCGCACCTTCGTGAATCGATCCCGCTGCTTGGCGCTCGAGTCGCCTGGTCGCTGGCTTGAACGCGGATATCTTCTGTGACATTCACTTGTGGTTATAGATTTGCCGCGGTTCGCCACCCGTTTCATGCATACAAACTGTCGCTCAGAACTCCTGACTATGGCGACATAATCCGTGACTACGGAAGGACACTGGATAGGAGTGGCTACACTATCGCATGCCACACTACTGGATCCATCCGGAGAAAGAATTAATACCATTGGAGAGCGACTATTTTCTGGTATCAATAGCTATGCAAATCAAAGCCATCAATCCGAATACGACCTTGGAGATGACAGAAAACATCGGTAAGGTCGCCGATCAGTACACCGACGCATCGACGGATGTCGTCGCCGTCTCGCCCGAGAATGGACCCATAAGTATCGAGTCGTACTACGACGATTATCTCGCGATACCAGGGCTTCTCAAGGAGATACGGACGGATGAGGAGGAGTTTGACGCGTTCATCAACGCGTGTTGGGGCGACCCAGGTATCAACGCATGTCGCGAAGTCACAGATAAACCGGTAGTCGGCATCGCGGAGGCGTCGATGTACGTTGCGAACATGCTGGGTGCGACGTTCTCGGTCGCGACGGTGCTCCCCCGGGTGAAGGACCTAGTTAAGGAGACAGTTCGGACAACTGGCCTTGAGTCGCAATGTGCGTCGGTTCGCTGCACCGATCTCTCGGTGGTTGAGACGGAAACCGCCCGTGACGCGGCATGTGAGGCACTCCTTGAAGCAAGCCACCAAGCGATCGAGGAAGACGGCGCGGAAGTCATCTGTCTCGGCTGTGCGGGGATGAGCAAACTCGATGTTGAACTGGAGGAGGAACTGCCCGTTCCGGTCATCGACAGCGTGGCTGCCGCCGCGGTACTCGCGGAAGGGCTCGCCAAACTCGGCAAGACGACCAGCAAGGTCATGACGTACAAGTCACCTGAGCCGAAGGAGATCAAGGGATACCCAAATATCTTCCAGTTCGGAGAGGTTTCCGTGACGCCGAGCGACTAACGGTCACACGTTTCTTTTTTCTGTCTTTCTTACCGAGTCAGATAAAACACGTTGAGGATGAAGCAGTCAAAAAGTCGTGTAGTGGTATTCCGACGAGACTCAATGTCCGCATGAACCCGTAGGCTTATACAGACTGCTCCAATCCTGATTTGGAGAGATCGCTGAACTTCTCCAGCATGGCTGGACAGCGTCATCCAACGGATCGTATGCTCGGAATCCGTTCGTGAACACCGGCAGTTTGTCACCCTCGTAGATTCCGCGCCCGTGCGTGGAAATCACGCCAGCGAACCTGTTCCAGCAGGTCCGCTGCGAGCGAGCCCGAACCAAACACATCGAGCGGAATCATTCCTGTCGGGCACCGCTGACGCGGTGCTCTTGGCCTCTTCGACTCCAGAGCACTCGCTTAACTCTATCAACAATCTCCTACACATGAGCGTAATCTCTATATGAGAAAACAAGCGAGTTCGGATATAAGGAGGTGTTCGACCGACTCGATGCGGACATTGAGGTCCTTGGACCGACGGCACCCGAAGTGGGGACTACGGTTCACAGGGAGCATCGAGGATGCTGACTCTTACAACCGACGAGCATGAACTCGCCGGCGAACTCCACATCTTAAGTCGGTCCCAGAGCCAGTTGCCGCGCTCCACGAGCTCACCATACTCAAGCCCGACCTGTTTCAAGAGTCAAACCGGCGAACTCGTAGGCACCCACGTGCCGCGCTTGATTCGAACCCCTCAACGTCGAATGCTGTACGACGGCGCACAGGCCTACTGCATATCGAGTGAGATATGTTTCCAATGTGTTCGTGACTCCGTTCGAGACCAACGCCACACCTACCGACTGAAGTCGACGGTAGTTGGCCCTTCGTCCGGGTAGATGACCGAGGACCGCTCCGAGTGGGCAATCGGCGTGCCGTCGCGCAATACTAAGGGGCGAACCGGCTGGGTCCGGATAGCGTCGAAGGACGTTTGGGCGTCGTAGACGACGAGCGACCCCTCGTTGCCCGCTTCGATGCCGTAACGGTCAAGCCCGAAAACGGTGGCGTTGCCTTCGAGCAGCATGTTCCAAATCACACTAGCGTCGGCCTGGCGGTTCATATGAGCGTAGTGAACCAGCACGAACGCCGCCTTGAGCGGGTCACCGTCGCCGAAACCGTTGAAGTGGTCGACGATGTCGTCTTGGCCGATGCCGACCGGAACGCCTTGCTCGCGGAGAGCTTCGATCCGCGTGTGTCCCCTCCGTCGTGGGAAGTCATCATAGCGACCCTGAAGCACGGCGTTCGCCATCGGGTTGGTCACGACCGAGAGGCCGCTCTCGGCTATGAGCCGAACGAGTTTGTCGGCGTAGGCGTTGGGGTACGAATGTAGCGCCGTCGCATGACTTGCCGTCACACGGTCTCCAAGCCCGCGCTTGATGGTCTCGCTCGCAAGAACGCCTGTATACCGAGACTGCGGGTCGTCCGTCTCGTCGATGTGCAGGTCAGCTTGGCAGTCGTATCGCTCGGCCAGATCCAGAACCGTACGAATGTGTTTGACGCCGTCTTCCCGAACGTGTTCGCGGTGTGGAATGCCACCCACGACGTCGAGGCCCATATCGAGTGCACGTTTCATCCGCTCGATCAGGCTGTCCCCGCCAGTATACAGACAGCCCATGGGGAACGCAACAATCTGCAGATCGACGAATCCCGCGAGTTCGTCGCGCACTTCCAGCATCGCCTCGACGCCTTCGAGGGCCCGTTCGCCAGAGTTCACGTCGACGTGTGTCCGAACGCGTGTAATACCGTTTGCCGCGAACCACTGCGCGACCTTCTTCGCCCGGCGTTTGTAGTCCGTCTTCGTCAGTTCCTCTCTGGTTTCGTTCCAGAGCCGCCACCCCTCTTCGAGCGTCCCCGTCTCGTTCCAGCGCGGGAGGCCCGCAGTCAACGAGGCGTAGAGGTGAGTGTGTGCCTCGACGAGCGGCGGACTAACCAGCCGCCCGTCCGCGTCGAAACGTTGGGACTCATCGAAGACACCTAGATCGCCCTCGCCTGCCGGCACGACTCGCTCGATACAGGAATCTTTAATCTCGATGTCTACCTCCCCGTTTTCGGTGGCTGGTCCAACTGGCCTCGCGTTCGTTACGATGTAATCTGCCACGCTACCCCACGGTACTCACAGCGAGAAAAGTGTACTCCTAGAGGGAGTATATCTAATACCCGGAATATATACAACTGAAGACGCCAATCTTGGACACTGCAAGGGTAAAGTGTGTAGCGACGTGATTCGAACTACGTGGACAGATACAGCACGGACATCCAGAAGCAGGTCCGAAACCTATCCGGAGGCAAGTGTTCGGTCACAGCCCATCGACAGTCGCTTGTGGATCTGATCAAAGAAACGGAGCCTTTGCTACACGCATTCGTTGAGGGAACAGTGCACGAAGACCGGATTGCGTGTCGCTACAAACAGCTTGAAGAGCGGCGGGCTAACACCGGCTTCGAGCCGCTGCTGTATGGGGTGGCAGTGGGAGTGAAAGACCTCCTCCACGTCGACGGGCTCCCGACCCGAGCTGGTTCGTCCCTACCACCCGAAGCGCTTGCCGACGCGGAGTCGGCGGTCGTGACGAAACTCCGGGATGCCGGCGCGGTGATCGTCGGCAAAACGGAAACACCCCCGTTCGGTCACCGCCCGACGCCGCCGACGAGAAACCCACACGACCTCAAACACACGCCTGGCGGGTCGAGCAGCGGTTCGGCGGCAGCGGTTGGAGCCGGTGTCGTCCCGCTCGCCATTGGGACGGAGGCGGTCGGATCGGTCATCAGGCCGGCGGCGTACTGTGGCATCGTCGGGTTCAGACCGAGTCGAGGACGGATCCCAGTCGCGCGCACGATACCGGCGACATCGTCGACCTCACACGTCGGAGTCTTCACACAGCGGTTGGGTGGGATGGAACGTGTCGCATCGGTCGTCTGTCAGAACTGGGTCTCGACGTCAACGGACTCGGCATGTCTCACAGTCGGTGTCCCCACTGGAGCGTATCTCAAGCAGACGTCGGATACAGGCATCGAAGCGTTCGAAGAACACGTGCGTGCCCTCAAGAGAGCGGGGTTCGACGTGCGGCGACAGCAGGTCTTCAATGATATCGCGGCGGTCAACGAAGCCCACTGGACGCTAATTGCGTTCGAGGCGGCCCAGTCACACAGGCCGTGGGTCGATGAGTACGTCGACCGATATCCCCCAGCGGTACTCGAGGTGATTGATCGGGGGCGCGCGGTGAGTATCGAAGCGGCCGAAGTAGCGACGAAGAGCATGAGCGTGACGCGGACGGAAATCGCCGACGCGATGGTAACCGACGAGCTGGACCTCATCGTCGCACCGCCAGCGCCCGGCCCCGCGCCGCCCGGCATTGACGACGATGGCGACCCGATACTGAACCTTCCATGGACGCACGCTGGTGTACCAGCTGTGACCCTCCCTGTGGACTGCACGGACGACGGACTGCCGATCGGAATACAGTGTCTCGGCAGATTCGGCCGTGACGAACAGCTGCTGGCGGACGCACGCACGGTCGCCGACAGCGTATAAATGCACGAATCAGAGGTTCCAGTCGGGAACACTTCTTGGGACCCATTCACCGTACCCGCCCTCAGCGACGAACCCGATCACATCTGCCATGCGAACGTAGCAAAACTCGTCATGCCACCCAGCGTCGCGGCATGACCCCCGTCTAGTAGGTATCGAGCACCCCCGCGACGTGGAGCTGCGGGTTAACGATACCCGGTATCACGAACGATCTCGAGGCGTCCACGACCCGCTCGGCATCAGCGTCCGTCCCGTGGGACACCAGTCCGAGGATACTGTCGCCCTCAACGAGGAGGTTTGTATCGACCGTGCCCTCGGACGTGACAACCATCTCGTCTTTGACCGCCAATGTGTGTCGCTTCGCTGAACGACGCTTCCCGTGTGTTGTTCATGTGCTGACCTAGCCGGAAACAAGAACAGGAGGGAACACCGCACGGCAACAAGAAATCTGATCGGCCGAGAGGGTAGCTCTGGCCTTGAGACCGTGAGCGCTACGTAATGAGTTTTCTGACGCTGGATACCGCGGCAGTGAGCGCGATGAGCGCCGTCGCGACAACTAGGAAAATGACGCTGATAGCGTTGATCGACGGGTCCAACCCATAGGTAATCCGATTCCAGAGGTATACTGGGAGCGTCGTCGTGCCAGTGTTTCTGACGAAGTACGTATAGATGAATTCGTTGAATGAGAAGGTAAACGTCAGCAGCGTCGCCGCGATGATGCCGGTGATCATGTTTGGTATCGTGACAGTTCGGAAGGTAGTGATTTCGTTTGCACCGAGGTCCATCGCGGCCGCCTCGATGCTCTCATCGAAGTTCGAGAACGTCTCTAACATCACCAGCGACGCGAAGGGAAGCGTAGCGATGACGTGGACCAGGACGACAACCCAGTACCCCTGAATGCCGATGGCTTCGGCCGCTTGAAAGACGGCGACCGCGCCGACAACCCCTGGGATCAGGAGTTTCGCGATCACCAGCAACAAAACCAGTGGTTTCCCCCTGAACTCGTATTTCTCGATACCGATAACGGTAAGGGTTGCGACCGTGATCGAGATGGGTGTTGCCACTAGTCCGATCTTCAATGTATTGAATATCGCGTCTTTTGCCCGGTCACTGGTAAAGACGTCTATATACCAGTCCAATGTTAACGACTGTGGTGGAAACGCGAGCAGGCCATCTCCAGACACTGACAGTATCACTAGTGTCGCTATCGGGAACCACATGAGCAACAGGACGGTTAACGTGAATGCGTGGATAACCGATCCACCGTGTCGTTGGATGCCATGCCTCATTCCGAATGTTCTCGTTTTAGGTTTAATCATTGTCAATCATCGGAACACCGTTGACTGCAAAGACAACTCCCAACACGACGACGACGAAGAGACTCGTCGCGGTCCCAACTGCAGATCCAAATGGGACATCGTAGACCTGCATATACTGAAGTTCAATTAGCGAACCAATCATGTTATCGGTTGGTCCCCCTAGCATTGCCGGCGTGACGAACGCACCGAAAGTTGGGATAGCGACTAATAAGGTTCCGACAAAAATCCCTTCTTTGGTTCGGGGTAGCGTAATGTAGAGGAAGGTCTTCACTGGACCCGCACCGAGGTCTTTCGACGCACTGATGAGTGACTTGTCCATTCGTGCGATCGATGCATAGATTGGGAGAACTGCCACAGGTAGGTAACTGTACAAGAGGCCCATCAAAACGGCCGGACGGGTATATAAGATATCTATTGAGATCGGTTCGAGGAAAAACAGGAGTCCGTTCACGATCTGCTCGAACGGACCCTGATTTTGGAAGATCGAAATCAGAGAGAAGTTCCGCACCAGGTAGTTTGTCCAGAATGGAAGGATCACCATCAGCAGTAGTAGCTTTCGCCGTCGGGCGTACATGGCAATGCCATAGGCAAGAGTGTATCCCAGTACCACGACCAGCAGTGATGTCTGTACCGTGAGTACGACCGTATCGAGGATGATATTGACATATGTATCCGTCGATGCGAGCCGCTCGTAGTTCTGGAGAGTGAACTCTGACGGGGGTGTCCCATTCAGAAACGAGATATACACCATGTACAACAGCGGGAGAATTAGAGCCCCCAATACGAGCAGTACTGCTGGTCCGACGAACAATAATAACTGAAGCCGAGAGCGTCTTCTGAGGAATTCCAGTATCTGTCCCGCCCGGTGATCAAGACGGTTCGAATACCATGCGTTGAGACTACTCATCGTCTACTCCGTCGACCTGATAGAAATGCATATCATCGGGCGAACAGTGGAGGAAAACTGTCGCACCCTGCTCTGTGGTTGCCGTCGTCTCAGAGAGGAACTCTCCGAGATCGGTGGTCACCGAAACAACTGTCCGATCACCATTGAACATCGTTCCACTGACTACACCCTCGAGATAACACTTGGATACCTCGCCGTGGTCGTGAGCAAGATTGAAGTCGTACGGTCGGACACCGATGAGCATCTCCGAACGCCTTGTCTCGACCATATCGGGCGGCAACGGGATTGGGTCCGCACCGATAGCGACCGATTGGTTGCCGTCGCCAGCCAACGTGGTAGCGCTGGTGAACATGTTCATATCCCCGACGAAGTTCGCTACAAACTCCGTTTGTGGGTCGTTGTACAGTTCGTCGGGAGTTCCGACTTGTTCGACCCGTCCGTCGTTGAGTACGATGACACGATCGGATGCCGAGAGCGCGACTTGCTGATTGTGGGTCACATACAGGAATGTCGAGCCCGTTTGGTCTTGGATATCGCGCAGTTCGGCGGTCATGTCGCGCCGGAGTTGTCGGTCGAGTGAAGCTAGCGGTTCGTCGAATAGCACCACCTTCGGATTGTTTATCATACAGCGAGCGAGCGCAACGCGCTGTTGTTCGCCGCCGCTCAGTTCGTCGATGGCTCGGTCCCCGTACCCCTCAAGGTGGACCATGGATAGCATCTCCTCGACCATCGACGCTCGCTCTTTTTTTGGGACTCCGTCTTGTCGCGGCCCGTATCCGATGTTTTCACTGACCGTATAGTTGGGAAAGAGCGCCAGATCTTGGAACATCATGTTCGTGTCCCTGTCGAACGGTGGCCGGTCTGTGATCTCTATTCCATCAAGTACGACGCTCCCCTCAGTCGGTTCCTCGAAGCCCGCGATCATCCTGAGGATAGTCGATTTTCCCGAACCACTGGGCCCGATGATGGAGACGAACTCTCCCTCATTGACATCGAAGCTAACGCCCTCAACCGCCCGGACGGTCTCCCCACCATCGTAGACCTTGACCAAATCTCGCGCTTGTAACGCGACCGCGTTGCTTGTCGTCCCGGAAGTGAAACTCCGCTCGCGATTCTCGCTTCGGTTCTGGTCCGAGTCCCCGTCCTGATCATGTGGTTGGCTATGCTCGTCGTCCACCAGCAGGTTCTGTCGCTGGTTCTTAACGTTGTCGAGTTCACTTGTCATTTTAGATTTGTGTGGCTGGTTCGTTGTCTGATATCATGCGCCCAGCACTTCGGTGTAGAGGTCACTGGTCTTTTGTCTGACTTCTTCGGACAACGGCCGCCGTTCGGAGAGATCCCAGTCATTGTTGTATCTGGCGAGTTCAACAAGGTCAGAGTTGTCCTCAACCTCGGCAATGATGTCAAAGGCGTCGACATGGCTTGTAATGACGTACGCCTCGTTCCAAAAGATCTTGGCGCTTTCCGCTGACAGCGAGTAGTCCGCAAACATCGCGCCCGCGACTGGATTCGGAGCACCCTTCGGTACGACCTGCTGGTCGATCGAGTACAGAGTCCCCTCCTTGGGAACGGTATACGAGAGCGAATCGTTCATCGTATCCTTCGCCTGGAGTATGGAGTTCGTCGGCGTGGCAGCCACGACGACGTCCTCGTTGGCGAGCAGCTGCATAGCCGTGTCGTGATTCTGATAATACGTCTGGTTTAGATCTCGCTGCTGGACGAGTACCTCACGGAGTTCGTTCCAATCGTCGGGGTCGTGTGGATCCTGTCCGGTGTACAGCGCCGCGATCTGCATCAGGAGATAATCGCGGTCCCACATCAGGATCTGGCCGGCGAGATCCTCCTCCCAGAAGATATCAAAGGAATCCGGCGGACTGTCGAAATAGTCCTGGTTGTACGCGATGACGGGCATCACGACAATCACGTTCGGCAACGCAAACACGTCCCCATCCGTCGAGTACGTATCCATCGTGACCTGTTTGTACTCGTCTTTGACCATCTCCCAGGCGGGCATCATCTCGACAGGAAGGGGCTCTGCGAGATCGTTGGCCATCATCCGTTGGGTGTACTCGCCGGTCGACCCGATGGAGTCGATAGAGTGGCTCTGCTGGATTTGTGCGTAGAACTGCCCCGGGTTATTGTAAGAGTCGACTGTGTAGTCCTCGATGCCGTCGTACTCCTTGACAAACCGCTCGACTGCCACGTCGCGCCATTGTGTGTACCAGTTCCAGACGTTGATGCTGTCCTCGTACTCTGCGGGTGGCCACTCGGTGATGGCGGTACCAGCAATGCTCTGCTCTGCCGAACCCGAAGTGGCGTTGGCGTTGCTGGAGTTGCTCGGATTCGTATTGTTACCGTTATTACTTCCACCGTCTCCACCGCTTCCACTCGCTGAACAGCCTGCAATGCCAGTTGCCAGTGCTATTCCCCCCGAAGCAAGCAATTGTCTTCGTTTCACGCCTAAACGGTCTAGGCTGGGGTATATATAACTTTGGATTAGCGAAGTTCTACGGATACTAGCCGTATATATAATTACTACGTCCTGGATATGGTAGACGCTTAGCCGACTTTTGTCCGCATTTCGCTACATTGCCGACCAGAGGAGGTAGATGTTCCTGCGGACATCATCCGTCTTCGGTTAAGCTGGAGAACCGCCACACAACTCGGCGTTCTCCTCCTCAGGCAGTGTGAGTCGTGACGGTGCCGGTTGTTTGGCCTCACGGTACAGGATGTCACCGAGATTCGGCGGTGGATAGCCATAACTAGCGGCGATTTCTTGCAGAATGTACTAGACGAGCGACTGGAAGGTCGCCGCCCAGCGTTCCGTCGAGAGCACGCACTCCTCGTCCTGTTCTTCAGCATAATCCACTGATTCCCGAAGGATGGCTCTGCTGACCATCAGTGTCAGCAGAGCCGCCACCATCTGGATCTTCATGGTATAAGCTTTTTGTGTCTCGAACTCACCCAGTGGATACCGTGATTTCAGTTCCCTTGAACAGCAACTCTACCACCCACCGCGCTCGGTACAGCGTGGGATCTCCTCGAGGCCGAACTTCTCACACGGTAGATTCGTGATGTACAACCGATAGCCATCGTCGGCGTCTGCGATGAGGACGGCTATCGACTGGTGTCCCACGACTTCACCCCATCGTGCACTCGTCGCTGGATATGACCTCAACTTCAACGTTGATGTGCTCCCGGCGAAGATCGTCAACCACGTCGTAGATTCGCTTATCCTCAAGCGGAATAGTCCGACCAGACCATTCCTGCAACTCTTCGGCTACTATTGGATTCGAACTCCGCTTGAGACGGCTGACGAAGAAGCCGTCGTTCTCGTCGATCAGCGCAAATCGACGAAACTTGAAGAAACCTCGATCTAGGAAGAAGAGCCGGCCGGACAACCACGAACCGATCTCAAGCAACGTGCTCTCATGAGTGGTTTCGCCGGTGATCTCGTGAATGACCTGCGCAACCTATGAATATGCCCAGAGGCGGCTGTTTACACTAAGGTCCCGCTTGCTTAGTCTCGTGCCTTCACGTGCGAGCTATACCGTCACTAACATTCAAATCGTACGCAAACCACTCTTCGGAGACGTGAACCTGGCCATCGCCGAGAAAGAAACTGACAAAGATGACAACGAGAACCCAATCAAGTACCTCGCTACAAACAAGATCGACGCACCAACTGAACATGTGATTCGCTCGTACGCGATGCGCTGGCGAATTGAGACGTTCTTCGAGGACTTGAAGCGGGATCTCGGCTTGGGAGACTGCGAGATGCAGACCGACGAAGGTGCCAATCGCCACTGCTATCTTCTGATGACCGCCTATATTCTTCTCGTCCTGGTCCTGAGTCAAGTGCCTTGGGACGGTTCGCTCAAAGGCGTCATCGCTTCGAGCGAACCTCAAATATTCCCTGAAAGAGATCGTACTCAACTTTCTCTCGTGAGCCCTGGGCAACGATGATTATGACGTCAATAATCTTACGAGAGCAACTACCTCTTCGTCCACTCAACAACTGAGGCTCGAAGTCACCCCCCTTAGGTAGCGGGCTCTATCTCAACTTCCTTTATAGGCCTCATCAAGAGAGTCGATCTTTAGTGAAGGTCCCCCACTCAACCAAATTCCGTCTTGTTTTTGTGTTTTAGTTGTCGTTTAAGAGGGTTTGATGGAATCCATAGTAATACCTATGCACCCATCACTTTGGTATACAGGTCGGCGGTTCTCTGGCGGACCTCATCAGACAGCGGCTGGCGCTCAGACAGATCCCAGTCGTCTTTGAACCGAGCCAGTTCAGCGAGTTCTGAGTTGTCTTCGATCTCCTCGATGATGTCGAAAGCGTCCTTGTGCGACGAGATTGCATATGACTCGTTCCACAGAATTTCGACACTCTCGCGCGACATTGCAAAGTCAGTGAACATTACACCTGCCACTGGGTGAGGTGACCCAGTCGGAACGACCTGCTGATCGATTGAATATAACGTTCCTTCATTAGGTACCGTATACCGTATTGTTTCATCTACAGTGTCATATCCTTGCAGGGCTGAGTTGTTTACAGCCGCACCGACAGTCGCGTTTTCACTGCCAAGTAACTGCTGGGCCGTATCGTGGTTCTGGTAGTAGGCTTCGTTCAGATCTCTCTGCTGGATGAGGACTTCTTCAAGTTCATTCCAATCATCAGGGTCATGTGGGTCCTGATCGGTGTATAACGCTGCTATCTGCATCAGAATATAGTCTCGGTCTAACATTAGGATATTCCCAGCAAGGCCTTCATCCCAAAGAATATCCCACGATGACGGTGGGCTATCGAAATGGTCGTCACGATAGGCGATAACCGGATTTAAACCGATGACGTTTGGCAACCCGTAGACACCGTCCTCGTCTGCATAGGTCGATTCAGTCACGTCCTTGTATTCTTGTTGAACATTCTCATAGTTTTTCATCGTGTCTATTGGAAGCGGTTCGGCAAGGTCGTTGGCCATCATCCGTTGGGTGTACTCGCCGGTCGACCCGATGGAGTCGATAGAGTGGCTCTGCTGGATTTGTGCGTAGAACTGCCCCGGGTTATTGTAAGAGTCGACTGTGTAGTCCTCGATGCCGTCGTACTCCTTGACAAACCGCTCGACTGCCACGTCACGCCATTCAGTGTACCAGTTCCAGACGTTGATGCTGTCCTCGTACTCTGCGGGTGGCCACTCGGTGATGGTAGTGCCGGCAATGCTCTGTGCTCCCGAACCCGTGCTGGCGTTGGCGGTGCTGGAGTCGTTCGGACTCGCATTGCTACCTTCATTGCTTCCGCTGTCCCCCCCGTTTCCACTCGCCGAACAGCCTGCAATGCCAGTTGCCAGTGCTATTCCCCCCGAAGCAAGCAATTGTCTTCGTTTCACGTTTGATCCGTTTAGGGGAGACCCATATAGTTTTGGAATGAGGGAGAATCAGTAGGCTCTAGGCATATATATGATTACTATATCCTGAATTTGATGGTCGTTTAGGCGATTTCGATCTGTATTTAGCCACACTATCGATCAGAAGAAGTTAGTGACAACGATGGTGGTGACGGCCGCTACCCCGACGAATTCGGTGTCGAGCGCGATACACCGATCCGGTTCGGGCCCTTGGGACGCTCTGCTACCAACGAGTTCGCTACGCCAAATCGTGAACAAGCGGAGAATTACGGGAGATCGCGACTGAAGTCGACCTCCTCGTCGTCGTTGTACGTGACGCTTGCAGTTCGCTCTGTCGTGGCGAGGGGGTTACCGTAGCTGAGGACGAGGTTTCGCGGGGCGATCGTCCGAATCGCGTCGAAGGCCGTGTCGGAGTCATAGACAACGAGCGACCCCTCGTTTCCGACATCGATCCCGTACTCTTCGAGGTCGAGACCGTACACTTCGGCGTTGTTTTCGGTCAGCATCTCCCAGAGGTCCGCGGCGTCGTCCAGCCGGTTTTTGTGTGCGAAGTGCGCGAAGTGATACAGCATCTTCAGGGGATCGCCGTCGCCGTAGGGGTTGGCGGAGTCACTGATGTCGTCTTGACCGACTCCCACGGTCACACCCGCTTCCGAGAGCTCGTCGACGCGGGTGTGGCCGCGCCGTCGGGGATAGTCGTCGTACCGCCCCTGAAGTACGGCATTCGAGAGCGGGTTCGTAATCACGCTGACACCGCTCTTGGCGAGCAGTCGCCGGAGTTTGTCGGCGTAGGCGTTCGGGTACGAGTGCATCGCGGTCGTGTGGCTCGCGGTCACCCGTTCTCCAATGCCGAGATCATTAGCCATTGACGCGAGCACTTCGGTGTATCGCGAGTGGGGGTCATCGGTTTCATCGATGTGAAGGTCAACGGGCCGATCGTACTCCTCAGCGAGTTCGAGCGCCGCTTGGACGTGAGCGATCCCTTTCTCGCGCGTGTCTTCCCGATGAGGCCATCCACCCACCACATCGATGCCCATCTCGAGCATCGTCTCCAATCGATCATACAGCGCCTCGTCACGGGCAAACCCCGGGCTTGGAACTCCAACCAGCTGGAGCTCAACGGTCCCTGCGAACTCCGCTCTGATCTCGAGCATCGCCTCAGCTGAAGTGTAGCGGCTCGCTTCGGCGTCGCTGACGTTCAGGTGGGTTCGGACCCGGGTGATACCATAGGTCGCAAACCAGCTGATGACCCGCCGGGCACGCGCTTTGACCGACTCTTTCGTTCGTCCCTCGCGGTTTAATTCCCCGGTCCGCCACCCCTGTTCGAGCGTCCCCTGTTGATTTTTGTTTGGTCGGCCCTCGCTCAACGAGTTGAAGATGTGCGTGTGGGGTTCGACTAACGGGGGCGTAACCAGCCGTCCCTCCGCGTCGAATCGCTGATCGGCGTCATAAGCACCCCAATTACCCTTCCCTGCCGGTAGAATTCCTTCGATGTAACCATCAGCTATCTCGATATCGACTGAATCGCCCTCCAGGGTCGTACCGTTCGCTACGATATAGTCGGACATCGACCGTTTCGATACCAGTTGTGGTATTAAGACTTCCGCATATTAGCAGAATCATTATTTATGTCCAGAGATCGATCTGATCGACGTTACTATGTGGAATGAGACGCATGGATGGTGAACAAGCCTCGAACGTATTGTTATATCGATTTATCGGATAGAGTCGAGCCGTCGCGTGTCGATGATAGTGGTGGACTTGGGGAACCGTGGTTACTTCATGACGATGGTTCCCGAAGTCTCGCTCGGGGAGGTCATGGACGTACTAAGCGTGATGGCCGGCGACGTGTCTGTCCATGCGAAGATTGACGCAGCGCGCGCTCGGGGGTTTCGGTCGACGGTTACATTCCGCGAGTCCACGGCGAGCCCCTTCACGAGGCCGCCCAGTATTTCGATTCCGACCACGAGAGCATCACGCTTGACAAGGCGCGCTCGAAGGCCGATGCTGGTCTTCGAGTCTACCTCCGAAAAATTTGTCGAACAAAACCTCACCAGTTTCGTCGAAACAGACAACGTCCGAGGGTTGCCGCTCTGTGCCGACAATCACGACGTGATCGACGTCACCGAACGAGGCGGCGTCGAGGCGATTCGGGAGGACGCCGACGCCGCGGGGTTCGGTGCGGTTGAGTACGTAGCGCGATGGACAGGCTCCGACCGCGAGGAGTAGTCATAGCAATGTCGTTCCTTTCACACGGATACCTGAAGTCTGGGTCACGAAGAACAACCTCGTCGATATCACATCGATTGCGTGCTTCGACACCGTTCTCGAATGAGCGAACAAAGGCGGAGTCAAACTGTACTTGGCAGCCGATAGCTATCCGAACCGATATTGGCGAGGCAAACGATTATACACCGTGGGCAATCAACCCCATTGGATGGTCGTGGATACGCTGATCGCCAATGGAACTATCGTAACGGCCAAGGGAACGTTTGGCGGGACGATCGCAGTAGACGAGGGAACGATCGTGGGCGTCGGTGACGAGGACGTCCTCCCAACCGCCTCTCGGACGATCGACGCGTCGGGTCGACTTGTGTTACCTGGGGTGGTCGACCCCCACGTCCACATCGGTGATCATGTCTCGCTCGACACCTACGAGACCGCAACCGAGGCCGGCGCGCTCGGCGGGGTGACGACGCTCATCGACTTCGGGTGGCAGGCCTACGTCGGCGAGGAAAGCCCCTGGGACGAGCCGGGGTCGCTCCAGGACGGGATCGAACGAAAACGCGAAAAGGCCGACACGGCAGCGGTCGACTTCTCGCTCCACGGTGGGGTGCTTCGGGAAAGCCCGGCTGTGTTCGAGGAACTCGACGACCTCATCGAGTCCGGAATCACGTCGTTCAAACTGTATACGACCTACGAGTACGGGCTTTCGAACGGATTCGTCCGGGCAATGTTTGAGCGACTCCAGGAGGTCGGTGCGGTCGCGGTCGTACACAGCGAGGACGATTCGGTCTGTGCCTCGATAACTGAGAAATTCCGGGCAGCGGGACGAGATGACCCGGCATGCCTCCCGGAGGCCCGACCCGACTACGCCGAAGCGATGGCCGCTGACGATGTCGCGCGACTCGCGAGCGAGACCGGCGTGAATTACTACGGTTTCCACACGTCTTCCCGAGCAGCAGCCGATGCGATCGCGCGATACCAACAGGATGGAAGTCGGATTCGCGCCGAGGCGTGTACCCACCACACCACGCTCACCGACGAGTGCTACCAGGAGTGGGGGAACCTCGCGAAGCTCACCCCGCCGCTCCGAACCACCGAAGACACAGATGCGTTGTTTGAAGCCCTCCGGAACGGCTGCCTGAGCGTAGTTTCGACCGACCACGTTGCTCAGACTCGTGAACGGAAAACGACGACTGAGTGGTGGGAGAACCCGTTCGGCACGAACGGGCTTCAACGAAGCCTCCCCGTGTTCTACGACGAAGCCGTGAACGAGCGTGGTCTCTCGGCCTCGTTCGTCGTCCGGGTAATGTGTACAAATCCCGCCGAAACGTTCGGTCTCTCCAAGAAGGGAACGCTTAGACCCGGTACTGACGCCGATATCGTGGTGTTCGACCCGAACGAGACACACACGATCACTGCCACGGACAACGCCTCGGTCGCCGACTACACGCTTTACGAAGGTCGGCAAGTCACCGGTCAGGTCGAAACGACGCTGGTTCGCGGGCGGGTCGTCGCTGACTGCGGTACGGTCGTGGAAACCGGCCACGGTGAGTTCGTCCCACGCGAGTGCCCGGAGTGGAGCGTCTGATGGCTAGGACCGCTCTCGGTTGTTAGTCGGTTTCGCGGATCGTCACGTTTTGCATCCCGTCACGAAGCGTCAGTCGCTCCACCTTGCGGAGTTCGTCGGCCGTCGCGTGCATTGTGGCGAAGTGATTCCCCGCAAGCTCGCCGGCAGGACTCTTGAAACACGTTGGACCACAGGGCACCAGGATCTCCTGTTCGTTCCGGTAGCCAGGATAGAGCAATAGGTCGCCCCGCGAGGGGTAGACCGTGTGGTTCTCACGGGGGATCTCCGGCAGATTGATCTCGTCGATGTTAATCCACGTCGCTATCCCGCTCCATCGCACGTGCATGAGCTGCGAATCGAGCGGGAGGAACTCCCGAACCGCGGCCACCGATTCGGGGGCGCGGTCGGGGTGGAGTTCGGCCGTGAACGTCGTGTCGTTGAGTTCGATGGTTAACATGATGTTCTGGTGTGGTCGGTGTCGTTCGCGAGTCGCACGAGGGATTCCGCGAGCACGCCCGTTGCAATGGTACAGTCGTCCCAGTCAGCACGCTCTCTCGGGGAGTGTGAGTAGCCACCCTCGGAGGCCACGAACAGGAGCGCGGCGTCGGTCGCGCTTGCGATCTGCATCGTGTCGTGGCCCGCGCCGGAGTGGACCGATCGGGTTTCAATATCACTGTCGCGTGCTGCCTCGGCCATGACTTCGAGACATCTCCCGGAAAGTGACGTCGGCGAGATATCATACGGACAGTCGACCGAGGTCGAAACGTCGCGCTCCATTTCGAGGGTCGAGAGTGTGTGCTCGATTGTCGCCAACTGCGTCCGGATCTCGGCGGGTTCGACCGACCGGCAATCCAGCCGGAGCGAGACGGATCCTGGAATTACGTTGACGGCGTTCGGCGTCGCGGTGAGCGAGCCGACAGTGCCGACTGTCGTCCCGCCCCCGGTCGTGGCGGTTTCGACGGCGGTTCGTTCGACCGCGAGTACCAGCTCGCTGGCAGCGGCGAGCGCGTCGCGGCGCTCGGTCATTCCTGTGGTCCCCGCGTGGTCGGTTTCACCCTCGATACTGACGTGACATCGGGTAGTCCCGGCGATATCGGTGACGAGTCCGAGCGGAACGCCCGCGTCTTCGAGCCGGGAGCACTGTTCGATATGGAGTTCGATCCACGCGTCCCATCGACTGGCGTCGAGTCGGCCGGTTCCCTGGAACCCGGCCCCTTCGAGGGCCTCCCGAAGGGTAACGTCGTCGTCGCTCAACGCCAGCGTCTCATCGATGCCACGCTTGCCAGCAGCGACTGTAGAGCCGAGGACGCCGTCGGCGAACCGCGTTCCTTCCTCGCCGGTGAAACAGACGACTTCGATCGGGCGCGCGACTGCGGCCCCGCTCCGCTTGATCGCCCGAACTGCTTCGAGAGCAGCATAGACCCCAAGCGGCCCGTCGAAAATTCCGCCTCGCGGTACCGAGTCGAGATGGCTCCCGGACGCGATGGGCGCGATGTCTGGATCGGTATCGGGAGGCGTCCAGCGACCCGCAATGTTGCCGATGGCGTCGACTCGGACATCGAGATCCGCCGCTTCGAGACGCTCAACGAGGTAGTCGCGCGCTGCGGCGTTGGCTGCGTCGGCCGAAAGCGCCGTCCGGCCGCGGCCAATGTCGGTTTCGATACCACCAAAGGACGCGGTTCGCTTGATATCGGCGCGGAGTGCTTCTCCGTCGACCGCGATACGTAACGACACGCTCACTCACGCTCGTCGTGCCCGGCGGTTCTCGTTCGAATCGAGTCGATAGCCAATCCTGTTGGATTACGGTCTCTCATATACTGGCTACCGAATCCTTCCGCCGACCAACTAAAAAAGCGTTTCGCGGTTCCAAACTCATTGAACGTCCGACTCTGTAGATTCAGTTGTCTGCACGTCCAAGGAATTTGCTGAAAAACGACTGTTCGAGTATTTCAAACGTCGTATCTAAATTTCCGGTGGGAGATGAGATTCAAGTGTCTAGATCGGTCGAATATCAACTTTTCCGGCGCCACCATCACGGTTCAACATAGTATTTCGGCTACTTCGGTTGAAATATCCGAACACTCATATCGTTCGAGCAGTTCGGGTGAGCCATGCCACCGAAAGCCAACGATGGTCCGCGGACGCTGAAAACCGTCTCGATGGCTGCACGCGTCATTAATGCCATCCGTGAGCACGATGGTGTCGGCGTCTCGGAGCTAGCAGCCCACCTCGGGGTCTCGAAGAGCACGGCGTACATCCATCTAAAGACATTGGAGGAGAACGGTCTCGTGGTTCATCGTGGCGAACGCTACGAACTCGCGCTTAAACTGTTTGTGCTAGGGGAGTACGTTCGAGACCGAAACGTGCTCTATCGGTACGGGAAACAGGAGGTCGAGAAATTGGCGGCCGAGACCGACCAGTACACCCACATAGTCACTGAGGAGGACGGCTATGGGATCAACCTTTATCAGGTCAAGGGCGACACCAGTATCGACGGCGAGTACCAATCCTCGAAACTCCAGCGGCGCGACCAGCTCCACTATACCGCCGCCGGAAAGGCGATCCTTGCGTCTCTCCCACGCGAACGCGTCGAAACGATACTCGATCAGCACGGACTACCGGCACGGACGACGAACACCATCACCGACTGCGAGGTGCTGTTCGACGAACTCGAAACGATACGTGCACGGGGCTACGCCTACAATGACGAAGAGGAGATCGATGGCTTCCGAGCGATCGGTGCACCCATCCAGCGGCCAGATGGACAGCTACTCGGCTCAGTGAGCCTTTCTGGCCCGGTGAGTTTCATGACCGACGACCGATTCCATGACCGACTCTCGGAGCGCGTCGCTCAGGCCGCCACCGTCGTCGAGGTTAATATCAACATGAGCGACCTGCCTTGATCAATCCCAGACCAGACGTTCGTAATGATCGAACAGACGAATCAGCTAATGCATTATTCAAGTAACAGGCGTATGGATGTCACGGATATCGCGATTTCTTCAGAATGAGTACTTCTCGTGCTAGTAACTGACTGACTCGGCCGAGTGGCAGCTCCCTCCAGCCTTGTCATCAACCGTGAGTCGGGTCGGGCATACGAAAACGCGCTCTAGGTACCAACGAGGAGCATGGCATTCATCTGATTTACAGTACGAAAGAAGACTGGGAGCCTGGTGTTCCGAGGCTGCTCCAGTGGTCATCCACTGGTACAGCGACCGCTGGGAGAGCGAGAGCGGCTACAAATCGATCAAGCGGTTCATGGCTGCGACCATCTCAAAGGACTTTGTGCTGCGATTCTTCTATTTCGCATTCGCCTGTCTCTTATATTCGATCTGGCGAGCGGTCGATCTCCTCGTTCAGGTGGCTCTGACCGACGGATATGGACGCTCTCCGATCGTGACAGCGCAGAATACGCTCGCGCTGTTGCAGAAGCGGACAGGCGTCGGATAAACCCCTTAATCGAGCCGGAAACCACGGTCTGAGCCACAGCTCTTTCCAGCGTATCGCCAAAACACAGTTCTAGCCAGATCACCGACACGAATCCTCAATGAAGTCTGATTTGGCGGCGACTGGAATCCACTATCCTGCTAAGATCGCGCATTCTGGACTCTCTATACCCGCTGTAGTCTCATCTTCCACTGCATAGCTGATGTTGTGAATCCGGATCCCAATTCGCGGGATTAAGCGACGAGAACTCACCGCGAAACTAACACGGAGCCGGTCTAAGCCGGGCGGCGAGAACAACAATGGTTGCGACGAGTGCCTCGAAACGAGCTGTCTTCCGGACGATTGCTGACACAGATGAGAAACACTGGCCGTACTACCGCTGCCCATCGAAAGACTATACGGCCGACGATCTCGATGCACTCAAACACGACGTCTCGACGCTAGCGCAAGAGTGGTTCCAGCACGATGCCCATGATAATGTTGAGAAATTCATTTCTCTATGTCCACTCGCTTACTTCGAGTTCGCTCCCTACGACACCTTCCCTGACTGGCACACCCAGTCGAAACCAGTCGTTCCGATGCTCCGATCCCTGATGCTGATGCATCTGCACGGATGGGAGCACGAGACGCCACTGGTGACGTATCTCGATGAACACGAGGGTCTCGCGGACGCTCTCGGTTTCGAGGGCGTCCCGAGTCAAACCACCATGTGGCGCGCTCGTCACGAACGATTCAACCAAGAGCTTCGACGAGCAATCAAGCAGTGTGCGGATTTCGTCCGGATCCACGCCACGTGGAACAGGGTCGAGGTTTCGGACACAGTAAATTCGAGAGATGATAGCGGCTCATCCCGGCGAGGTTCCTCGGAGACCTCCGAGGAACCGATCCAGAAAGAGGTTCTCCGTCGTGCTGGTGAGCTGACGGATCTGGCTAAGCGCTTGCTCTTTCCGGCATTCGGTCTTGGCCGCGAGAAAGGCCGGATCCACGAGAATGCATTCTGGGAGCTTCAGACCTACACAGGCCTGCGCGATGGGATGTGCGTCAATGAAGGAGCGCGGAGTTTCCTCCTTGACTCGACCCGTGAGCGGACCCCGTTGGGTCACATTCACCGTCACTACCTGCGGAAGCTCTCGATCACGGAAATCCGCGAGATGTACGGACGGGCGATTCGACGACTTCTCGATGAGGCTGAGCAGACAAGCGCGTTTCACCGGGCGGTGACGGTCGCGATTGACATCACGACCGACACGCCGTTTACGGGTGATCGCGAGGGTTTCGAGGACGACATCATCGGGACGAAGGAGCAGAATGACGAGTACGCCTACCACTGGGCGACGATCCAGATCGTCGGCGAGGACCTCCCGCTGATATTGGATGCTCGGCCGGTTCGAAAGGATGAGAGCCGCAGGTCGATCGTGATCGATCTGCTGGAGACTGCTGAGGAACTGGTCTCGATCGATCTGGTGTTGATGGATCGCGAGTTCGATGGGCAGCAGATTTTAGAGAAAGTGGTCGATCGAGGACTGGATTACCTCGTCCCGAAGCGGAAACGAACGAGTGAGAAAGCGAAGGCCACACAGCTCGAACAGCGCAATATCGAGGAGTATGTCGAAGACCGGAAGTTGTACCTCGGCAGGAACGAGTGGCACGAGACGCGGCTGATCTACCGAGCGAAAGAAGACTGGGACGGTGACTTCAAAGACGGTCATGAACGCTACGCAGTGTTCATGACCTCGTATTTGGACGCTGCTCCGGTAGTGATCGACTGGTACGGCGACCGCTGGGGGATCGAGAGTGGCTACAAGAGTTTGAAGCCGTTCATGGCGGATACGACCTCGAAACATTTCGGACTCCGATTCTTCTATTTCGCGTTTGCGTGCTTGCTCTACTCGCTGTGGCGGCTGGTCGATCTTCTCCTCCAGTTGCAGTTTTCCGGGGAGTACGAGCGCGATCCACTCGTGACGGCGAATGATGTACTCACGCTAGTGAAGAAGCGAACCGGAGTCGGATAGGACTCCGGTTCGCCCCAGATGGCAGCCGTCTCGTGAGCACCGGCTGTATCACCGCCATTTCCGATCTGAACGAACACCAATGTTTGTATGGAATTCTACCACGATACCTATTCTTAAACCGGACAGATTTATAGAAATCGCTCAATTAGGGACGATATTAGACACGGATTCTCAACATCCACCCCATAGAGTTGTGTATCTCGTTATACAGTTTATAAGTATGGTTTCAGGCGCTACAGGGCTTCAGGATGTTGGGATCGCCGGAATCAGGTCTATAGCAGGTTACTCGTGCTTAGTTCAATAAGGACCAGTAAATATAGGGACCACCCCGCCCTCTGCCACAGCCAACACGATGTCAATAGCCAGAACCCTGGTTACGCGGGCTGAGAACCATGCTGGAGTCAGTGAAAGAGGAGGTGTGTAGTGTGGTTCGTATCGATGCAGTTACTGAGGACTTCTTGACAGACAAAGGGAAGGGCCAGGGTGGCAAGAGCGGGAACTATCGGAGCGACGCCGATAGAGAGCTCAACCGATTCGTCGGGTTCCTCGCTCAGCACGAAGACGCCGTGACAACGTTCGAGGAGTTGGAGTCTGGCCATCTCCGCGAATATGCACGGCATCTCACTCGCCAGGGTTGGGCGACGGGCACAGTCCGAACCTACTACGCCTACGTCTCCGCCTTCTGTGGGTGGGCCGTTCGTGAGGGCCATCTCGCTGAGAACGTCGCCCAGCGACGCAATGCCACTGAACCCATCCCTGACGATGGCGGGCACAAGAGCGGCGACCAGCAGGCCTGGTCCGCCGATGACCGCCAACAGCTCACCTCTTACGTCGACGAGCAAGCACACGAAGCTATCGACAACGTCAGTGAGGACCGAGAGGCTGCAATCAAGGCCTGTCGCGACCGCGCTCTCGTCTATCTCCTCTCGTACTCTGGGGTCCGGGGAGCAGAGATCCTCCGCGACAAGAGCGATGACCGACGCCAGGGGCTTCACTGGGAAGACGTCCACCTCGAGGACCGCTACGTGACGGTGTTTGCGAAAAAGCAGCGCCTTGATGACCGGGGCCTTCCTGGGCCTGTGGTCTATCCCCTAGAGGCTTACCAGCGCGTTCTCGACGCTCCTAGTCCAAGTTGGCCAGTCTTTCCCTCCTTCCACCGACCGACGCTCTCCCAACGGATTACCGAGACACTCACCGACCGTGGCTATACTGAGACGGAAGTCGATGAGATCAAGGAAGACCAATCGCTCATCGAGTCCTGTGTCGAAGTCGACGTTGCCCCACCATCTATCACGACCGACGCTGGACGGCATGTTCTCAAACGGCTCTGTGAGCAGGCAGGCATCGAACTTGATGAGGACGAGTATCTGATGCCCCACGGTGCCCGCCGCGGTGCTGGTGAGGTCCTGGTCCGCACCTCTGGTCATGCGGCTGCTGCTCGAGCTCTCGATAACTCTGAGGAAGTCGTTCGCGAGCATTACTCGCATATCGAAGCTGGTGACCTTGCTAAGCAGATGACCGATGCCTTCGAAGAGGCCGACAGCCAATAGTCCTCTAAGACACTCTCTGAGAACTTTGGGTTAGCTTGATAGACAATCAGCGCTGGTTTGCTTCAGAATGTGGAAACCCTGCATTCTCCATGACGAACAATCGCCCTGTCGGTTTACTTCGCAAGCGCTACTGTGTTACCTTTTCCCAGAGGTCCTCAACCGCTGACATCCCATCGTTAATCTTGTTTTTGGCTTCATCTGGATCCTCAACCAGTTTTCTTTGTCGGGAGCTGTGAACGATCTCGTTTCGGTGCTTTCGGATTTTGTCCATGTGACCATGCGTTCCAGTCCCCACGATACCGCTGTGCATCAGAATCTTCTGTCGCTGACTCTGGCTGACCTTGCTTTCATAGTACTTGGCAGACGAGTTTGAGGAACTCACCTCAGTATCAGTCAATTTCTCTGATAACAGAATGATTGATAGCTCCTCTATGACTGCTGCAGTCATTGTGAAAAATGTGAAAAGCTGAACACTCTCATCTGAACTGAGCAGGTATTTCCCCTCTGTTGTTCTTTCGTTGCCGTCTAAGCCCTCTACACACTCTATTGCCTTCTCTTGGAGAGCCTTGACTTCCTGTTCTGGATCAGACTTCAGCTTCCCTCGGTACAATTCTCCGTACCCATCGTAGTTCTCGCGGCTGCCGTTCTCCTCTCCCATTTATGCCTCTTGATATGCCTCGAATGTGTTGGTACCGGTATCATTGTTCTGGATAGACAAACACCACGCGGTCCCATCATTTGAAAGAGAGCCACGAACAGGGCCGACAGAGTACGATTCTTCCCAGATTATGTCTCCTTTCTCGACGAGATACGCCTTTCCTTCCATTGTGGTAATAAGAACTCTATCACCGTTTTGGTCGACTTGCATTGATCTCTCGTCTAATACGATACTATCTATTTCTGACTCCCAACGTACGTCCCCTCCCGTGTTGATGCACCGGAGGGTCCCAAAAATGTGGGAGACGATTGATGTACGGTCGCCAGAGATAGAGATGAATCCACCCTCGTCCTCGGCTTCCCATTGTACGTTCGATGCTGTGAGAGCGCCATCTTTCCTGAAGAGCTTACTGCCGTCGGTACCGTACGTGATAAGCGAACCATCGTCTAATCCAGCGGCAACGCGGTCGTTCTCTGAATCGAAAGCGACCCCAATTACATCTACATCGGTCTCCTCGAACCACTCCTTTTTGCCCCACTCATAGAAATGAACCCCAGGTTCACCGAACCGAGATAGTGGCTCCTCGTTGAGATGATATTGCCCTGCGCCTACAGCTATCTTACCACCTTTTGGCCCGGCCGAGACACTAAGACCAACTGACTCATCTAGCGTCTCGTCCCAGACCTTCTCCCCATCTTCATAGCACACAGCAGTTCCGGGACCCTCAACAGGTTGAGAAACCGCACATACTCGGCGCATATCGTCTGATAAATCGAGGTCCCAGAGCCCCTCGTATGATCGTCCCCAAGAGCCGCTGCCTTGAAAGCCGTAGAGCATACCATCGTCCATGAACCCAATAACGCCTGCAGGGCCATCCTCTGTGATATGAATATGAGAAGCGGACATACGCGCCTGTGTGTCCACACTTCCTGTTCCTCCAGACTCTGTGAAGAGGATGATTCCTCCACGCTCTTTGGAAATTGCGTAGAGCGAGCCAGTTTCGGAAGTTCCGGTAATTAGATCGTAATTTCCACTTTCTTTTGAGATGACCTTCTCGACTTCCATAGCTCGGGTTCTATCATCGTTATTAATCCGAGAAGGATAACGCTTCGTACCATGCAAAAAATCTGGCTTACTTGACGTATTCAGGGTTCGGCCGTTGTACTCCGCTCAGCGACTATCTAATTTCCTTGGAAGATTTGCACTGTAAAGCTGGACGAATACTCACCCGGAGAAATGGTTCACTTCCACGTATGAGATGATGTGCCGGCTTCCTCTTATGACTTCGTCAGCGTGGTCGTAGGCGTGGTCAGCCTCCATACGGTTCAAGAAGCTATTGGCTTCGATTGTTCGCTGACTCGTTTCAATGCCATATTCTGAGGTTGGATAGGAACTTCCATACAACTGATTGACAAATAGTATTCGGGCGATTTGCTCTGTGAAACGCGGCTCGAGCTCGGCCTCCGATGCATTGAGTGAATTTTCTGCGTCACCGCTGTCCATCTCTATGAAGTGCTCTTGTGGCACATTTACCCCCAGTAGTAAAAATAGAGCTTTAGTTGCGTGCTCGATGGCACACTGCGAGTGCGTAAAGAAAGAACCTGGGTAGTAGTTGGCGGCATTTCGTATTTCATCTCGACCGTGACTTCCTTTAGCTGCGTCGTAGGACCTTTCAGCGGATCCCAGTTTCTTTTTCGCCTCGTCAATATTGTCCTGTCGGACCATCTTCTTACTGTCCAGTTGAGAGCTACTCCGCAATTATAGTTCTGTTGAGATTTTATGCATACTACTCTTTATCGTCGGAATGCGCTTTCGAAATACGCGCACGAGTAGCATGATACCACGATCAAGATGGGACGCGACGAACGACGTCGGGATTCGCGACGTCAGAACGCGGATGCGAGGGAGGGCATCGGGCCGAACTGAGACCGCGAGAACATCAATTAGGTGTTAGAAGATGAACTATACCAAAGGGAGGGGGTCCCAAGGGCTTTCGATGTGACTCTTACCAAACAGTGATACGGATCCGTCTGAACGTTTGGTAAGACTACTCGAATGGCTAATTTGACGAATATTAGCAAAACAACTATTAGCACCACAGGGCTCATCATCAGGTTTTGAACCGAAGAATTTTGTCGAGTGGTAGTCACTACTATCTATATGGCTGATGATCTTGAATACGAAGTAGACAATATGTCTGGTTCTCAACTCGAAAAACTTCTTCCTGGATTTCTGCGAGCGCGCGGGTATGAGGTGAGAGAGACAAACCGAACAGGGAAAGATGGAGGTGTGGATGCGTACGTGTCTCTCGGTGATGCGTCCGGCATTGCTCATGCTAGTGTCCGACAAGATTGGCGTAGAAAGCTAAGAGATGATGCTTCAAAAGTCAAGGATTTAGAGGATGATGGTAAGGAAATTACTCTCTTAGTATATTTCACAAACCAATCCATAACCGAACCTAACATACAGGAAATGAATGAAGAGATAATGGATGAATATGATTGGAGGTTGGAAATATTTCATAAACCCTCCATCATCGGAACTCTTGAAAGCGACGCACCAGGTCTGGCTTATCGTTATCTTGATGTTGATCTCAATCGCGACCAAGACCATCTTGATGAGATACAAGAGATTCTTAGCACACGAATCGACACCATACAGTCTCGAGATGACTTCACAGGTGGGCTGCAACCAGGCCCAGTTGCAGTCCTTCATTTAGTACCGAGCGGGATAGCCTCTGGTAGCTCGGTCGAACGGGTTGAAGATCTCCCAAATCCTCCGATATGGGGTCATTTGACTGGAGCCCACTCACCCTACATGAATGGTGATGCGAAATATTGCACAAATGCTCGCTCAGAAACATTCCCCTCGTACACATATCTACGAACAGACGGCCTCTTTGAAGCTGTAACCACCACTCCGTTCGGTAAAAATGAGGGTGACAAATTCATATTCAACAACAATCAGGGCCGCCGTGTTTGGTTGGATCGAGACTTAGCACTGACTGCAAAAGCAGGATTGAATCGTCTCCAGAAAATAGGATTCAATGGCAATATCCACGCAGTAATTACCCTGATTGGTATCGATGGGTTTCGAATGACCGTTGAATCTCGGACATATGAACTGGCAGGAATCGACTATCCACGATTCAAGAGCGAAAAATACCAAACGAGAATGGTTGATACACCCGTTTCAGCTGGTGATTACGACCATGATGGGCACAGGATCGTTGTCGAGTCTCATGACATGATATATGACTGCTTGGAACCCCTAATCACGCAATATTGGCAGCAGGCAGGGCATAAGGATGGATGTCCCTATTTTGATGACGATCGAGATTGGATCGGCCCAGAATATTCGGAAGGAACGTGAACTAATTTCGCAGCGCCGTACAAAGTGGGTTGACGTGCTCACCGGCTCGAAAAGCTTCGATTGACCCATGCCTTGTGTAGTAGCCTCAATCTTACCCCGTGGCAGCGCGACCGAGCTATCGGGACCATGGTCGACCTCGCCCTCACTGCCTTCGGGAGTCAGCGTGCCATCCCGAAGGTCGCCCTCGTCGTGATCCGTCACGTCGTCGACCGCGAACGTGAACATCATCTCGGACTCCACGACGACGAGTGGATCGCCAACCAACCCCGGAAAAGCTGGGCGAACTTTACGACCAGTTCCACTCCATCACCGACGAAGAGCGATTTACGAGCCTCTGTGAGGCGCGGATAACGGGCTGGTGCGCGCTTGATGATGATTCGCTGTTCGATGGCGTATTCGCGCCATCGGGAGGTCTTTGATGGCGCTCTCAGCGAGCGATTCGGATGTTGACTGCTCGTTCCAGCCCAATGACGTGATTCGCTGGTCGGGCGCGAGCTGGCGCGTCGTCGCGGTCGACGGCCGGTTCTTGGATGTTGAACGGTACCGGGATCGCCGCGCGATTTGTGAAACCGGAGACGAGCTGATGATCGACACTGCACTTCTCGATCAAAATCCCACAGCGCGCTTGTTATCTTCGGCGAAGTTGTACTCGCTTTCCAGTATGAAAACACATCAATCAAACATGAAATTGAACGCTTCATGTGGGTCGTTCTGATTTTCTGCTGGGAGGGACGTCAAAGCCTGTTCAATCCGGGCGTCCTCAATGATTGAGAATTCTTCATCATTCTCTACTTTTTCACGAATGATTTCGAGCACAGAATTAGCGGTCAGTGCAAAGAACAGCAAAGCAGTTGTGGCGATGTTCATATCATAGGTAGCATTCACATCTCCATGCATTATCGCATGCCGATGCGCCCAAAAACAGTCCCATTTATATTGCGAAAAGTTCGAAACATCGTCGCTTTCCACACCGAAATAGGCACGGTAATTTCGCTCAAGAGCAGTTTGCTTGTCACTTGTTTTGTATTTTGGAAGCCCCGAATCGTTCGTGCCGTTTTGAGAGATATCCTCGTCTTGAGAGCAAAGACACCAAAGAAGCGAGTCTTGGACAGTGATAAATATATGAATCGCAGCGTATGGACGCTCTGGTTCGTTCCGAAAATCATCAAGACCGTCTTTCATCCGTTCGACAACATTCTCAAAGTACTCATCGTCGGTTTCCTCAAGATCAGTTATGAATTGTTCTGCCCATTGTTCCGCCACAAGCTTCGCAGTAGGGTGGGGATCGACTGACTCGTATCTCGCTGGCATTTCTAACTCGATCTGATCCTCGACTGCCAGCCGAATCTTTTCACGCCACTCGGTCAGGATGTTGTATACCGAAGACAGATTATCGTTGTATGCCTGTAGAATACCGGACACTTGCTGTATGGAATTGACAGCTGGCTGTATCTGTTCCATATACCGATTCACATTCCTTTCCGTGGCCTGCATCGCACGAAGGCTCTCCTGATACTCTAGCGAAAAACGACGCATCTTATTGAGATCTATATTTTTCTCTATGGTCTGCTGTGCTCTTGCCATATTTACTATCGCCTCTCCCATCGAATTACTTTGATTGAGTCGCTGGCGGAAGCCTGCAATAGGATCCAGTGCATCTTGTATCGCTGATATCGCTGATAAAACGCCTCTGCTGCTCGACGGGGTTGGTACACCAGTAGATTCGCTGGTGGAATCAGATCCTTCGTCCACATTTGTGTTTTCTTCAGCCATTTTCGATGTGTCAGATATGTTTTCAAATCTTATGAGTTCTTCTCATCAGCGTCAGTGGATCTGTGCAAGAAATGTTAGAGGCTACCTTAGAACCGACTCTTGAACAACAAGGAAATTGCAGGGATGGCTACTGGTGAGTCGCTACTTCGTAGTGTAACTCAACAGCGTCGGATCGCGCTCGGAGAGCATCTGCTCGCACAGCGCCTGTGAACTGAACAAGCCACTTGCCATCGAGGTGTTCATCACAACTGGTGAGCGCGAGAACGCACTCACCCCGGACGATGACCTCGACGAAACACAACAGGATAATCCAGCGATCTACAAGTCAGGTGCCTACTTCCAATTCAAGGCCCAATTGTATCACGTCGGTCTTCTCACTAGCGGTGGAACGGATAGCGGAGAGCAGGCACTGAGCAACGAGTGGCAACTGGAGCACGCTGTAAGCCTGTGAGTGGGGAATTACAACAAAGTCAAATGGCCATTGTGACGAGAGCTACACCTTTGATTCCACGTCGTTTACTCGCCCACTGCCGAGACATTAGTGGTGCAGTCAGCCGCTATCTACGCCCGTGTCAGTACCCCCGAGCAGCACCTCCAACGGCAACTTGACGAGTGCCGTGAGCACATCATTTCGAACTCCCCAGAGGTCACGAGCATCGATACGTACACGGACGTTATCTCAGGCGTCTCCAAACACGGTGGTGAACAGTACCGCGAACTCACCGAGGCTATCGAAAACCATGACTACGACCTCGTCGTGGTTCACGAGATCTCACGACTCTCGAGGCTCGGTGCTGGTGAAATTCATCGATTTATCCAACGTTGCATGGAACGAGAGACAGTCGTTGAATCGCTCGACCTCGGCCTCTCAATCCACGTTGAGGACCCACCCATCCAGCGAACCATCTACACCATGATCGCTAGCATCATGGGCGATCTCGCGAAGATCGAACACGAGCAGTACCTTCTCCGTATCCAATCAGGGATCCGAGCCGCCCAGCAGGCTGGGAGGTGGACCGGTCGGCCACCGCGTGGCTTCGTGACCGACGAAAACGGGGTTCTCCACGTTGATATCGAGGAATTTCTCAGAACTCGCGAGGCGCTTCTCCGTCTCAAGCATGGTGAGCGGAAGTTGGTCGTCGCCGAAAATTCGGGGATCCCTCGGAGCACGCTCGTTGGACTGTTCAGGGACGAACAACGTCGCGCTATCTATCTCGATGGTGTAGCTACCGACGACCGTCTCAATCGTGCTCTCGCCGAACTTCGTGCCTTCTCGGACTTAGCACCAAACGAATTAAAATCGAGGTTCGACTGATGGTTCCCTCAATTACCTGCTCAAGAGCTCTGTCGGGACGAATACGACCGTGAGAAACGACTATACGAGCTTGGAGAGGAGATTCGAGTGTGAGCGACGAGTTCGTGTACCCCTCCGTCGATCTGATTCTCGATCTCCACGCACAGATCGTTGAGGAGGGGGATCTCACCGAACCAGGTGTGAGGTCAGAGGACGCGGTCGAATCAGCCCTCCAGTACGTTTCTGAGGGGTTTTTCGGCGAGGTACCGGACTCGCTCCATCAGAAAGCAATCCATCTCATGCGACTGCTCGTTGCGGATCATCCGTTCGTCGATGGGAACAAACGAACAGCACTCCGCACAGTGGTTGTCTTCTACATGCTGAACGGGTACACGTTCGAGTACGGCGACGAGATTCGTGCCCTAATGCACCGATTCGCGACTGACGAGACGGACGTCGACACCGAAACAGCGGTCATCTACTTCCGAGCCTGTGCTCGTCGGAACTGATTAGTGGACCCAACAGCTACACTTGGTAGGAAGATGGCATCGAGTGTTGATTCCTCGACGAAGCCCGACGACGATGTCCGCCAGCTGTACGAGCGGTATCAATCGGCGACTACTGAGGAAGAACGCCACGAGATCGCCCTCGAAATGGGACGACTCGACGCAGAGCGTCATGCCGACATTTACGCTGCGCTTGAAACCGAATAGGTCGCGATAGCCGCCTTGTGTCGTTTCTTCCCCTGTGTATAGCGGCGTTCTCGCTACCCGCGAGCACCGCATTAAGCGGATACCTTCCCGCCAGTCTGAGCAACCAATAGTTTCTCACTAGGTATTCGCGCAGCAAGCTGATCCGATGAATTGCTGGCTATCGAGTGTGAGAGGATTCGCCGACGTGATCTCCTGGCCACAACGCGTACAGGTTGGGCTGTTAGTCACGCCAATACCGACAGCGTACGGGTATGAGACCGCTTTCGAAGCGTCTTCCCCCCTCAAGGTGAGCGTGAGATCACCTCGTTCGTAGTAAACTACTGTGGCAGTTGCAGGATGGATACGGATTGTGAGTGAATGTCGGTCGCGTATTGCTTCGTGCTTCTTCGGGAATCCGTTCTCGATTTTCGTGGTGAGGTCAGTCACTTCCGAGCGGAGGTCGGCGACCTTTGACCGTAGCTGCTTTCGCCTTCGGAGCGCGCGTACTCGAGCGCTCTGTTCAGCGGTTGTATCTATGGCTTCATTAACTTCGGTCAGTCGTTCGATGGTTCGGTCGATCTGATCACTCAGCTCATTCCGTTGTTGGCGCACGAGCTGCCGGTACTCGTCGAACTCGGTTTCCGCGGCATGGCTCGCTTGCTCGCGGATCGCCTGTATCGTAGGCCCGATCTCGTTCTCGACGCATTTTCGTGCATGCTCAAGTCCACTCGCTATCGACTGCTCGTCGATGCTTAGACCAGCAGTGATTCGTTCGTGCGTACCGTTCTCGGTGAGATCTAGGTAGCTATCCGCGAGCTGGGGGCGTTCCTCTCGGTCAGCAAGGTCGATAGCCACTGCGCGGAGTTTCTCCGTTTGATACTCGCTCACTGTCTCGATGCCGATGTGGAAGAGCGCACAGAGCGCCTGTCGGTCGTAGTACGGGGTGAACGTCTGGTCGGTGATCTCCAGCGGTCCAGCAGTGATCCAGGACGGTAGCTGGATTTCCCAGTGTTCATTCGTAAGTGTGAGCGTCCCAGTCGGCTGGCGTGCTGCAGCTTCCTCAATGAGTCGGTCAACAAATGGGCTCTCCGGGGCGATGGTGAGCGCATCGTCGCTTGTCTCTTCGAGATCACCAGCGATCTCGACGACCGTTTCGTCGAGTTCGAATTCAGTCTCCGCATCGCTTGGAAGGGAAACCGTCCACTGACGTTCGTTTTTTACTATGTCCGCACCGAGCGAGCGAAGATACGACTCCGCGAATCGTTCGACGGCTCGTTCGGTCACAGCCATTGCGGCGTCAGTCATCGCTCGCTCCCAGATCGAAGCCATCGAACACGCCGTTGTTGAAGTCGTTGAGTTTGTCCGCGAGGTCGCGTTGCTCCTGGAGGTCGATGGCCATCGCATCAAAATCATTCTCCAAATCGAGCGCCGATCCCGCCCCGACCAGCCGTTCGAACACTTCGTCCTCGAAGTTTCGACCGGTCTGTTCTAGTCGGGTGAGTATCTCACTGAGTTCGCCGACGGACTGCTGGAAGAGGTCGATCTTGTGATAGAGACGCTCCAGTACGTACTCCTCGATGGTATCCTCTAGGGCAATGTTGAAGACGTAGACCTCGCGGTCCTGGCCGATCCGATGGATGCGACCGATCCGCTGTTCGACCTTCATCGGATTCCACGGCAAGTCGTAGTTGACCATCACGTTACAGAACTGGAGATTCCGGCCCTCATTCATCGCGTCCGTCGAGACGAGCACCCCGCCCTCGTCTTCGAACCGTTCGACGATATCCTCCTTTTCGTCGCTGGAGTGGCCGCCGTGGAAAGCGTGCGTCGTCCAGCCCTCCCCGGCGAGCGTGTTTAGGATGGCCTGTTGGGTGGCTCGAAACTGCGTGAAGACGATCACTCGCCCTTTCTCGACGCGTTCGCGGGCGTTGTCCGTAATCGCCTGGACTCGTTCCAGTTTAGTGGGACTTGTTACTGCCTCGGCGCTGTCGAGTATCGCTTCGAGTTGTTCAATATGGTCGGCTGGAGTACTCTCGTCCGCCAGTCGCTTCTCGACCGTCCGTTCGAGTGCTGCTGGACTGCTGACGACTTCCTTCTGGAGCGTCATCAACACGAGCTTCTGGCCTTGACTCTCGGCGTAGGCTGTCCGGACGTACTCTGTGACCGCCTGATAGAGGTCACGTTCGGCGGGTGAGGGGGCGAAGGTCCGAGTCGTGACCCGCCGCGGCGTGAAGTCGATATCCGTCTCCTCGCGGAGCGTGCGGATCATCACTTTTCGAAGGCGGGTTTGGAGTTCGTCGCGGTTGACCAGCGTCTCCTGGGACGTGTTGACGAAGTAGTGATGGAACGCCTCGCGGGTCCCAAACAGCCCCGGACGGAGGAGCGAGACTATGTTGTAGAGGTCCGTGACATCGTTCTGGATGGGTGTCGCTGTGAGGAAGAAGGCGTAGTCGTAAGCGAGGTCCCCAAGGAGTTCATAGCGGTCGGTGTCCTCGTTTTTTACGTAATGGGCTTCGTCAAGGACGAGTACGTTCCAGTCACGCGCGAGGACGGTTTCGCGGTGGCGCTCGCTCTTTGCGGTGTCGATGCTGGCGATGATATGGTCGTGAGCATCGAACCCAGCGAAGTCATCGTCGTAGTTACAGGTGAAGTCGAGACCGAACTTCTCGAGGAGTTCTGCCTGCCACTGCTGGGCGAGTTGTGCCGGGGTGAGAACGAGGACGGCGTCGTCGGTGCCACGATAGCGCATTTCTTTGAGGATCATGCCAACCTCGATGGTCTTGCCGAGACCCACCTCGTCGGCGAGGAGCGCCTTGCCGTTCATCTCGAAGAGCGCCCGGTGGGCGGCGTTGACCTGGTGTTCGAGGAGTTTGACGTTCGACTCGTCAAGATGCGAGAGCGAGCGTAATTCGGTATCGGGCTGGCCGGCCTTGAGGCGGTTGGCCCACGCGGTGAGGAGGTGGTCGTCGAGATCGACGTCGGTGGCGAAGCGTTCGGCGAACGCCTCGGTGTCACCATCGCGCCACTCGACATCCAGGAGGTTGTCGGTCATTTTCTGACTGCTACCCTCGATACTACTTGCATGTCTATGATTTTAGACTGTATCTACACTACTAAAATTGTGCATAATCCCAGTTTATCCGCATCTGAGAAAAACCCTATATCACCAGTCAATAGCCACTGCTGGTTCTAACAACACAGGCTATATTCGTCGTCGAGTTTGAAGTGTTCTGTTACCAGAATGAGTCTTGCTACAACGTTACTTTCGGGTGCTGTCGGCGGATTCATCGCTACAATAGGCTCAAAGTGGCTTTGGAAATTCTATTCACGACCAAAGTTAGACTTTGCTCCAGGAGTACTCAAGCAAGGCGAGTCACAATTCGAAGAGCAAATGACTTGGGGCCAGTATCATGTTGAAATATCCAACAAAGGTCGATCTTTAGCGTCCAATTGTAAACCGAAAGTTCGGTTTGTTGGGCATCAAGACACAACAGAGCAGAGACCCAGGCTCGGTCCAGACGGGATTGAATCTCGTGATGTTTCCGTCTACAAGAGATACATCATTGACATCACCCCAAGCTGGAATGAATCAACATCACCTACAAGAGTCGACTTGAATCGAGGGGAGACTGCACAGTTCGATTTGTTCGCAGTTCACTCTGAGCCAGCACCTCCGGACGGCATTGATAGCAGGATTCAATTTGGCGAGCAAAAAACTATAGACGAAATAAGAGAGTCCGGGGAAGTATGGGAAACCAATCCTGTCCGAATAGAAACATATGAGGAGGAGGAGAGCTCCCATCCATTGGTAGATACGGCACCAAAACTGAGTAAGGATGATTTAGACAACATCGAGTGGAGCGAACAGAAGATTCAGGTCACATCGGCTGATGCGAGCAGGCTTGAAGGGATATTAGACATTACATGGAATGGGTCGACCCCGGAAGTCGAGGTTCAGTAGTCGCTGAGGCGCGATTCGAGAATGTTTCGGTAAGTATTGTCGCCGGTGGCGTCGGCGAGGCCCTCACAGAGTTCCCGGAGGTCGTCAGTAACGTCCCACTCACTCAAGTAGCCCGAGACGGACTTGCCGTGTTCCCAACGATAGCGGAGGAACTGGGCCTTGTCGAGGTCAGTGAGTTCCTCGTCGTTCTCGACGCGATTCTGGATGTATGCGATGCGACGTTCGTCGTCCCATGTTCCGAGCGCGAAGCCATCGTCCATCCGGTAGAGACGCATATCCTCCATGCGCTCGGGCGTGGCGTTGGTCCCGCGACAGAGCTTGTTGAGGTCGTTGTAGCCGGGGTCCGTATCCTCTAGGAGGTCGAGAAACACATCGATCTCGCCGATGTCGCTGCCGTCTTGGATGACGCCATAGATCTCATCCACGACTTCTTTGGCACTCATCATCTCGCCGGCGCGTTCGACCTCACCGTGGTGTTTCGAGTACTCGTGGAAACACCGGCCCATCTCGACCACGCCGATGTCGCCCCGCGAGAGGTCACGGTTTTCTTCGAGTCGCTTTCGAGTTTTCTTGGCCGTGCGATAGATGTTCCGCCGGAGGCTGTTCCACGAAATCGGGTCGCGCTCGTCCGCCGGTCGGGCGATGATGATTATGTCGAACTCGACCGCCTCGCCCGAGATGAATTTGTTAATGTCTGCAGAGATCGGATACGTTGCCGTCACCTCGAAGCCAACGTCACACAGCGATTCAAGTAACTCACCCCACGAATCGGAATCGCTGTGGTGGTAGGTGAATGCAAGCACGCCGTCGTCTTTCAATGCACGATGAACAACCGAAAACGACTCGTGGAGTTCCGACTCGAAATCCTCGGAGGTCTTGCCTAAGAATGGGTTGGTGACGATGCTCTCGGCGCGTGGCGTTTTCTCCTGATCGAATCCCTCGTACTCGCCTTCGAGAAGGATTTTTTGCCAGACGTAGAAGTAGTCGGCTACCTCAGAGTAGATGATGTTATCGTAGTACGGCGGGTCGGTGATGACCGCATCGTACTCATCTTCAGCGTCAATGCGACGCATATCGCCTCGATGGATGGTTGCGTTCTCGCCGATTGGCTGAGAGAATGGCGGCGTTTCGGCGTTATTGTCATCCTCAACGTAACGCTCGGTAGGTGAGTGAGCGTACCTTACCCCATCTAATATCATCTCAAACATCGCACTAAATGTGCCACTTCCCCAGACACTTCCCCAAACATTGTTTTCGACTGGATACATTGGAGGGGCAAAAGAATTGTTCCGGAAAAAGTCACCAATCTTGTTATGAGATGTATTGTAGGAAACCATGCTGTTGGTGTATCTCAGCGACTCTGAAGCGGCCAGAATGAGGAACTCCTGAGCGTTCTTGTTTTTGATATTCCCAATAGATCTGAGTAGTTTTGCAAGCGCGAGGAGTTGACGTATAGTGAACATATCCGACCATTTCTCGTAGCCGTGGTCGAAAACCGGATTTCGCTCGGAGACCATATGTCCCGGTGGAATTGCCTCATTCGGGACGTACTCGTGGAGCTCCGGAGACGACTCCCATTCTTCGCGGGCCTGCTCGAACAGTTCGATATCGGCGTTCTCGGCGCGTTTGTAGCCCTTCACGGCGCTCTTTTCGCGTCCGTGGTCGTCACAGGTCGGACAGTAGTACTCGAGCGCGTAGAGTCGGAGGTCGAACCCACCCTGTTCGCCGATGGCGTCCGTAATGGCGTACTTCGCGCCGCAGTCCGGGCATGCGTACTTCGATCCGTTCACGTTGCCCTCCTTCGGGACGAACTCATGGGCGCACTCGCTACACGTCGATTCCGACTGCCAGTCGTCCACGCGAACCACCGACTCACAGTCCGGGCAGAGGACGTTGTACTGCTCGCTGTGCTCGTAGCGCCCCTTCGCCACGCGGTAGTCCTTGAATAGCGGTACTGTGTGCCCGCAGTCCACGCAGTCAAGTTCCTTCACCCAGAAGTTGTACATCACGTCCGCGTCGTGACCCCCATTTGGGCATGGCGTTTTGTAGTAGTCAAGGATCTCCTCGGCCACGTCCTCTTTGACCTGCTCAAACGCGGCTTCGAGTTCGGCGACGTTGGTCTGGCCGGCTTCGAGTTCTTTCTTCGTAACGAACCATGCCACCGGGTTGAGGTCGTATCCCACTGATTCGACCCCGAACCGCGAGGCCTCCACCAGCGAGGTACCGCCACCCATGAACGGGTCAAGGATCTTCTTGTCCTCAATCCGGACGTCTTTGGGGTAGAGTTCCCAGAGCGCGTCGGGATCGGCGATATCGACGGTGTCGAGGAGTTCCTGAATATCGTTCGCACCCGCCCCGAAGTCCGATAGCGAGCCGTTCTCGCCGGGTTCGTGGACAGTGACTTTTTCTGGGTTGTCAAGAAGCGCGTAGAGACAAATCGTTCGAAAGACACAGCCGAGACGGCGCGCCCACCACTTATGCATTGTGTAGATTGGACGATAGTGCATCTTCGCCCGGCCCTCCTTCGCCGCGATCTCGTTCACGCGCTCAATAGGAAACCCCTTCTCGATAGGGAGGGTCGTGCGCTCGTCTTTGTTCGGGCGGTGGATTTCCTCTGACATCGGTCTTGTCGAAGCCTCACGGCGTATCTCCCTATAGTTTTTCATCCTCACAGACTACTGAGATAACAACCACCCGTCTCCGCCAGAGATGGTGGAAAGCTCGTCGCCAGCTACACCGGACTGCCAGCCGATTCGAACCCTGTTCGAGAGCGACTCACCACAGTTTTTATGCTGTTATCGTTCCATCACGGAATTAATTGATGGCGAGCACACAACCGCTCTCCCGAACGATCGCCGATACGATCACGGTAAGCCGGGAACTCCGTGAGGAAGGCGAGATCGACGGCCAGGTCAAACTCTACAACGTCGGCGACGAGGACGAGTTCGAGGCTGAAGCGTCCACCTTCTTCGATCGGACGTTGATGACCCAGGGACTTAGGGAGGCGTTCGTCGATCTCCGTGACGCCCTCCGTGGCGACAGCAACTACGGCACCCAAATTCTCTATGGCTCGTACGGCAGCGGGAAGTCCCACCAGATGGTGGCGCTCTACCACTGTTTCGCCTCCCCAGATGCGGCCGGGACGTTCGGCGACCGGCATGTTGACGGCATTGGTGAGTCCCTCCCCAACGAGACGGATGCCGAAGCGATCACTGTCTCGCTCCAGGACTACCAGCCCGAGTATCTCTGGGAACCGTTCTTCGACGCCCTCGACTATGACCCTGGAACCTTTGAGAGCGGGGGCTATCCCGACCGACAAACCGTCCTCGAAGCGATCGGAGATAAAACAGTCGCGTTCCTCGTCGACGAGCTCGAAGACTGGTTCGACACGCTCTCGGGCCAGCGGAAGACAGCCAATCGCGGCTTCCTCCAGTCGTATCTCGAAGCCACCGACGCGGACGACGCCGACGCGTTCGCCATCGTCTCAGTCCTCCGTCGGGGCTCGGAGGTACACGACATCCTCGAACGCGAGAACGCCTCCGAGGTCAACATGAATAGTAAGGTGAGCAAACGCGACGTACTCCGCCACCGCCTCATCGACGATATCGACGAAGACGCGGTCGAATCGATCACCAACGACTACGTCGACGCCTACGCCGACAACGACCATGTACCGGATGGCGACCTCCCGAGCGACCTCACACGCGAGATGCGGGAGGCGTATCCATTCCATCCGGTACTCCTCGATGCCCTCGAAACCCGATACTACGCCGACGAAGGTAATCAGAACACCCGCGGGATGATCTATCTCTTCTCGAAGATTCTAACGACAACGGCGGATCCAGAAGCTGACCCCAACAACGAAGACAGTCCACGACTCATCGAACAGACCGATTTCGTCACCCATGGAGATATCGACGCCGTCCTCTTTGAGGACGAACTTTCGCGGATCAACTTCGACCGCCCAAACGTCTGCATCGAGGACATCCGAAATAGGGTTGATCCCGAAGCGATCCCGTTTGGGCGGCGGATCCTGAACACGATCCTCCTCTATAGTTTGACGCCCGACGAAGGCGAGGGCGCTGGCACGGCGGAGATCGTGATGGGCGCGTACCGAACGGGGGACCTCGTCTCGGATGTCGTCCTCAACCTCGAACAGCTCTACGGCGTCGCGTGGTATCTCCACAAGCTGAATGGGAAGTACGCTATCCGAGACCGCCAGAACCCCAACGCACTCATTCAGAATGAGGCGAACGAAGTCGACGAGGATGATGCGCTCGAAGAGATCGCCGGGACGGTTGCGGACGTATTCGGTGTGAACGCCTATCCGGTAGGGTTCATTGATGGTGACCTCAAAGAGGTTCCCGACAGCCGAGAGATCAAAATTGTCGTCAAGGCTAACAAGTGGACACCAGAAGACGTCCAGACAGTCATCAAGCACGCCGGCGGCAGTCCTGGCCGTGAGTGGCGTAACACCCTCGTATTCGTCCAACCCAGTGATGACAAGGTGATCGAATCGGGGACGGGCTTCATCGAGAAGGCGCGGTATATCCATGGGGCCGAAGAAGTACTCAAAGACGAGTCACTCGACGACGAGATACGCTCGTCCGTCGAACGCCAGCGAGAGGATGAACGGCGAGAGCTCCGTGATCGGGTGGAACTCGCGTATGGTGAGATCCTTGACGGCGATGACCTCCTCAACGAGTTCGACATGGCGGCCGAGATGGATCTCGACGTTTTCGTTTCTGGTGACGAACCACTTCACGCGGGGGATATCGCCAACAGTGTCGCCGCCGAGGGAATCGATCTGCGAACACACGTCTGGCCGATCGTCGAGGACTTGCTCGACCGCCGAGGTGAAGCCAGTCTCGAAGATATCTACCACCAGTTCCTCCGACAGCCAACGTATCCTATACCGGGGGATCCAAGCGCGGTGGTGGATGCCGCAGTTCAGGCGCTTGCCGACAAGCCTGTGGTTAGCCACGGACCGAAAGGGTTCTCGGAATCGTTGGACGGGAGTTCCCTCGACACGATGTTGCTCAACGAGAGCGACGTCGCGCGATGGACAACCGAGGATGTTGAACGGGAACTTCGACAGCGCTTCGGCAGTGGAACGAAGTCCATCGATATCGGGAACTTCGAACTCGAACTCCTCGACGGGAGGGACGTCTGGCTCGAAGGTGATAGCCACGATACCGTCATGACGGCCGTTGGACGCCTCTCGCAGGACGACAAGTACGTTCTCTACAGCGGCGCGAACGTCGTCTCGAAAGCCCAATCCGATGCGACGATTCGGGACGTTTCGGATGCCAACCCGATCGGGAGCGGCGAGGTACGAGAGCGGGTCGATGACGCGTTGGAATCGGACGGTCGGGCCGACACTCGGCGTGTTCTCGAGGCGATCCGGCGCGACGAGTCAATTTATCTCCCGGGGGACGAGACTGACCAGATATTTCGAGAGGTAGTGAGTGATGCGCTCGTCGAGAACTATCGCATTGATATCGATCGCGAGTACGTTGCATCACTCGGAGACCGTGACCCGACAAACGTGAGATTAGTTCCCATCGTGTCTGACGACGTTGGCGACGAGATCATCGCCTACTTGAGCGATTTGGAAGGAGGTGACGAGTTTACTGTCGGCAGCGTGGCGGGCCGGTTTGATTCAGGTGTGACGAAAGCGGCCGTCCAGACGTTCCTGTTGGATCATCTTGGACGCGACTCGGAACCGGAGTACGTCATCGCTTCGGACGGATCGGGCGACCCGACACGGTGGTCACCGGGATACGAGTTCCGTATCCCAAGTGGGGGCTGGCGCTTCCAGTTCAACGGAGACGACGTAGCGGAACTACGTCGGAAGTGGCGAAATGAAGAGGACTCTGGGGAAGTTACGTATGGGGAAGTTCGGTTCAAGTTGACCGACCGGATGGGGATTCCCGGACCACTCCAAGGGACGGCGAGGATCCAAGAGACGATGACGAAACTCACGATTGAACCCGATGAGGACTACACACAGGTCCGTGACCTATTCGAACGAATGCCGGACGAGGCGACGAACATCTCCGTCGAGATAAACTTCGAGTAAAGATGCCGGAACCAGGCAAACTCTCAGGCGAGTACAATATCGTCGTCAGAGGCGAGTGTGACCTCTTCGACCACCAAGTACCGGTCGAAGAGTTCGAACGGATGCTTCGAGACGACGACGTTCCCGGTACGGTCTGTGTAGTCAATCTCGGCGACGCGCTCAAAAACGACGAGGCGGCGGCCGAATTGTCGAAGCTGATGGACCGTCAGGCAAACACCTTCGAGACGAGGTCGTCGCTACCCACGATCCAGTTCGTCGTCGAGGACTCGTTTCAGCGTCGACACCGAGACTTCGAACTTCAGGTAGATGGGAGCCTGTACCGTCTGAGCCGTGTCTTCGGGCCACAGATAAAGCGACGAAGCAGCGGATGGCTCACTGCGCCATTCTAAAGGACAGTAGGGGCTGATTCGCTCAGAAGTGAAATCACTCAGAGCAGGCGAAAACCACTCTCGACGACGACGTCTTTTGGACTCCCATCGTCCTCACGAACGACGAAGTAGAGGTCGATGCGCTCTTTTCCATTCTCGTCCCTGAATACAGGGACGCACGTCGTCGTCTCGGGATCGTGTTCCCGACAATGTGTTTTGATCTGTCGTCGAGTCCACTTGCCTTCCTGTTCGAGGTCGGAGCGTGAGTGATGCTGTGATGATAGCGTGTCTGCTGCTGCGTTGATCACCCGGAGCGAGAACTCGTTGACGTTGCTGAAGTCGAACGGGCCATTGGACTCGGTGAATCGATGCAAATTGGTTGCATCGTACTGATCCAGGCAGAGAGCGTGTTCCTCGACAGCTTTGTAGACGGCAAGTGCAGGATACCGATCTGTGAGTACCCCATGTAAGTATCTACGAATACTCGCGTGATATGCGGTGAGGGAGAATCCGCTATCCTCGGGCGAGACGATACGCAGTTCCGCTCCAGTCTGTGCAACGGTGCGGGTTCGTGGTTCGGCGAGCGGCGTCAGGAATCCCATGTATTCGGTATCGAGGAGGTAGGCGTAGCTGAAGAGGCGGGAGCGAGAGCCTCCATTCTTCACAGGGTCCTTTCCTTCGGCGTAGTACTTCGAGTCAAGGACGGCGAGCGTCGTATCACCCTCCTCGACGGCGTGATCTGGCTGGTGATACACCTGTTCGTTATCGAACGGCTTCAGCGTCGGTGAGCGGACCGACGAAACGTTCTCCGTCTGGTCGAGACGGTCGTACTCTCGTATAGCACGGAGTTCGTCCTCAATAGCGACCTGCGAATACTGCTCGAAGAGCGACTCCATATTTAGAACGTAGTCTACGACCAGCTCGCGGTCCCCTTCCATCGTTGGTGTTCCAAGCGAAGACGCAACGACAGCTTTCGAGACCTCGATAGCTTGCCGGTAGTAGTGTCGTTGCTTGGGGAGGTCACGTAGCGAAAAGCGGCGGTACTCCGGGATACGTCGGTACCCGCTGCTTACGTCTAGCCTCTCCAAGTGGCGTATCTCTTGGTGGATCTGAGAGAAGATATGGTAGTACGCTTGGTGATTGTATTTGCTCTCATACTGCCGAAACAGGCGAAGCAGGTGCGTCCCGGCGTAGTGAAGCAGCGAGTTTGCGGACTCGTCGTAGTTGACCTCCTTCAATAGGCAGTGTTGCTGTGGCCGGCCCTCGGCCTGGTTGACGAGTGATTGTTCGACGTCGATGACGCCTCGGGGTTGCTCGAGGTCGGCCCGTCGTGTCTCCAATCGACGAACGAAACCGTTTCGATGGATGTCCTCGAGTCCGTTCAGGTAGTTGATCGCCAATATCAAGAAGACATCTTCGAGATCAATGTCCTCAGTTCGAAACTCGGAGAGGGGAATTCCGTGGTACTCGACAGAGCGACGACGACCGTGTACCGCCAGCAGCATATCGAAGATAGAGTCCCAGTCGATCTTCGGTTCGATCCGTAGCTTTGAGCGCGGAGTAAGACTGATGATACCAACGTTGTCACGGGCTGAGACATGCATGACCGGTCCGTCGAGCCGCACCCGGACAACCCGATATTCTTTGTCCTGATCGTCGAGCGACTCCTGAGTTTTGACGAAAGTGGTGTCCGTTTCTCGCTCGAATGATGCTCGTTGAAGCTGTTCGCCAATGGACGGTGGACACCCCTCAATCCGGATTTCACCCCGCTCAGGGATACGGAACGTTCCGGGGCTGTAGGTGTACGACTCGTCGGGCGCAGCGCTACTCATTATTGGTACGAACCCATTCGGCGCTGCTCGGCCTCGAGCTCTCGCCCAGCGAGTTCAGCGGCGGGATCGAGGTCGAACGATCCGAAGGAGTCGTTGAGCGCTCGGTAGTGCTCCTCAATCTGTTCTATCTGCGGGAACGCTGCAGAGTTCAGGAGGCGGGGAACGATGAACGTACGGAAGGCCTGTCCAACTGCTCGCTCGGGGTCATCCATGTACAGACTCTCGTCTTGGAGAGCTTCACGAAGGAAGACGGTTACGTCGTGGTAGTGCATCGGACCGAACCGCATGATCGGGCCACGTGAGGCGTGTTCAGAGCCATGATTGATACCGTCGTAGTCACGTTCGAAGAGGTCGAGGAGTTCGGCATCGTCGAGAAGCGGGATGTCCTCGAGGTTGCTCTCGATCCAGCCGTTGAACAAGGCCCGTCGGTCCTTGTCGTCGTACTCGTCGAGTTCGATCATCGCAAAGCGTCGCGTGATCGCGTTATCGAGTTCGTTGACCGTCCGGTCCGACATGTTCATCGTGCAGATAATGCTCAGACGCTCGTCGAGTTCGATGGTTTCGCCGTCGTCGGTCTCGATCAGGGTCTGGTTTCGGTTCTCGATAGCAGTGTAGAGCGGCCCGAATATCTGTGAGATGTCGGCCCGTGTGATCTCGTCGAGGATAACGGAGTAAGATATGTCGAAATTTCGAGCTCGTCTGACTCCCTCTGAAACAGCACCAAGCTCGGTTTGATACCCCAATGATTGCATACCAGTCGAGCCGGTGAGCTTCGGACCGATTCCACCGATAATGTCCTTTGCCGTCCAAGATGGAGTTGCAGTATGTAATGAATAGCCTACGCAATGCTGGAGAGCGAGCTGCTTTGCAAACGTGGTTTTCCCAGTTCCAGTCGGGCCATAGAGAACGACGGGTTTGCCAGTTCGAAGTGCTGTTCGAGCGTTGCGCTCCACGTCGTCTGGAACCAGCATTTGCTTAGGAGTATCATCACCACGAGTGATGACTGTCCGTTTCAGTCCCTGTGAGGCATGTGGCGATTCGAGAACGGCTTTTCTAATTGCTCCGATACCCTGATCCCCTTCGTAATGAATGTCTAAATTCTGCTCGCGAATAAGGAAATCCAGGACATCTTCACCGGCTGCCTTTTGGATGGCACTAACGACGTGGTTCGAGCCAGCACGGAGGACTTTGAGATTGTCTTTCGCGTCCTCTACCGTGTAGTTTCCCGTGGAACCACTCATTTGTTGCTTAAACTCAGTCTATCTACTTAAATCACCGTTCGAGATAGACAATGAATTAGAGAGCCACCGGATCAGATGGTTCGCTAGTACAGAGATGGTAGTGCATTCCTTCTCCTCGAAGAGATTTCGCTATTGCCCTTGGTAATGAGCTCGGAACGAGGGCCGTTTATGTCGATTATTCTACTGTCGAAAAGGTACTCCTTTCTGAAGATGGTGGTTGAGAGCATCTTCAGTCAGTCCCTCAAGCGACACTTCCCCTCACCCCATTTCATTTCGGCTGTGGAGGACCACACATCATAATCTAGAAACTAACCGACATCTGCAAACATCTCCAGTGCTATGCCTGAACATCGTGACTGTCTACCACCGCTGTCTCTTCTGTCAACAAACCTTTGAGATCGGCGCTAAGGGCTACAAACCCCTAAAGAAGCACATCAGACGCGAGCATGCCGAAGAAAAGCAGAGAATCCCTCTTGCATAATGCACTCCATGCTATAGATCCATGTCGAACAACGTGAGGAGCACTGAACTATCTGGGAAGTTGAACCCTAACGCTCCGAATCCTACTTCTTTCAATGGTACTCTTTCCAGATACAGAGTTGGAGATGCAGCGCTCCTCCTTTTCCTCCCGAAAAACGAAACCCGCTGCAAACCTTTTGGGTTCTCCCCACAGGATCTGTCCCAGCATGTTCTTACCTAACAAAGAATGCTATCCTCGATCCACTGTTAGGTAAGACGCTCCGGAACCTCCGGAAACAGTGGTGTGTCCTACTTGGTGCTTCTCAATCATCGGTTGGGGTGATGTAGACTTCGTCGTCGACGTAGTAGATATGGCCACGCTGGAAGAGCACCTCCAATGCATACGTCGCATCCCCTTCAGTGAAATCCTCATCTGCCACGAGGATAGCTGTAGCCTCATCCTTCGTGAAATCCACCTTCGAACCCCCACCTTCATCGCCACCATCCTCGTCGTTAGATTTGGTCTCGTCTTCAGCCGCTGCAGCAAGGATATCGAGAGCGTCCTCGGCGAGCGGCGGTAGTCGACGCTCCCAGTCCATACCGAATGTTCGTCCCCAGTAACATTGAATGTACGTCCGACGCGCGTCAGACGTTCTTCAGCAGGCTATTCGTCATCATCGGGGATTTCAGCTGCGAGCGTTTCTCCTGATTCCCGCGACGGTGCATTCCTACTCGTAGAATCGGATTCGCGAATTTCTGCGAACGCGACGTTCTCCCTCGCGTTTTCGATCTCGACGGTCACTTCATCGCCTGGACGGGCTCCTGGGACGATGACGACGTATCCCCGTTCGACTTTCGCGATACCGTCGCCTTGGTCACCCAGCGATTCGATGATTACCTCACGGATATCCCCGCTCTCGACCGGCGGAGCCTGCTCATCAGGCTGGCTCTGAGTTGATGTAGGCGATGTCGATGACGTCGGTGGCTCCGGGCCCTCCAACAACACAACACGATAGGTTTCGCCTGCTGTGAGCGAGCCTTCTTCGAGTTCCGAGCGAGGTACTTCGAAAGTATAGGAGCCGTTCTGCTCTTCGAGTGACGTGGTGAACAGACACTCAAGGGAATCAGGAATTTCGACCATCGGCTACCCCTCCACCGTCAGATACTGATCTTCCCAGTCCCGGCGAGCGTCGATCTCGCGCTGGCCACGCTCAGTGAGTCGGTACCAGTTTGTCCGGTCGTCGACACTCCCTTTCTCGAGGAGGCCCATCTCAGCCAAGTCATCGAGGTTCGGATAGAGGCGTCCGTGATTGATCTCACCCGAATAGTGCTTCTCGAGTTCTTCTTTGATCGCCAAGTCGTATGGTGGTGATTCCTCATCGAATCCTGCAATCACGTAGAGCACATCTCGTTGAAACGCAGTTAAATCGTCCATCATAGCATCGGAATATGACGCGGAATGAATTTATGTGCACTGATCTCAGCATTTCAGTGAGTCCCATCAGAAACCACTCACTGACCGTTCTCTAACCGGCCGAGCCTCATGGGTCCCGATCCTGTACCTCAAGCTCACGGGCGCGCGCCGCTGCTTCGATCAGTCGAGTGCCGAGTTCACGCGCGTCCGCCTCTTCGATTCGGAGTTCAAGACTCACATGCTGGTCGTCAGGGCTATCCCATATATCGACAGTGACTGTCCCTGCCTTGCTATTCTCAGTTGGGGTACCCCACACTTCGATATCGATCGGTCCATTGTAGCCCTCTACGGGCGAGCGAACTTCCATCTCTCCAGGGAGCAGAGCCCCGTGAGCACTGCTTTCGGAATCGAAGTCGGCGACGCCATCACTCTCGGGCGTCGGCCGTGTTTGAACGATCCTCGAAAGGCTGCCATGAACGAACTGCACATCGTATTCCCAGCGCTCGCGGGTCTCCGTCCCGACATCGAACGACGAGTGGACCGAGAACGAACCGTGCCAGTCGGGAAGTTGCTCCCACCACTGCTCGGCCGTCCGCGTCGGCTGATACGCTATCCCCGATAGCGGGTGGTCATCTTCGACCTCAGCCCGTTTACGGACCCTCTCACGCTGTTCGGGAGTCCACTCGTCTTCGGGAATCGGCTCGGTCTCACAATTGTACTTCTCCAGCGAGCCATCACCGCCGATCCGGTAGCGCTCCATTCCCGGGTGGCCGAGGTTCTTGGTCTGCCACTCGGCTTCGTGGGCTGGGACCCCGAGCCGGCCAGCATCGTAATTCGGGAGACGCTCTCCGATCTGTGGCATGAATGCGACTCGATCAAATACTCCCATCGAAAATCCTCTCTGTTCGTTCTCATTCGGCTGCGAGGATTCAACGTTTTCGCCTCTTCAAGTCTGAATTACTGTCGTCACGCCCAGAAGGCTTTGATATGAGCATCCAGTTCGTCGAGTATCTCTATCACCATCTCACGCCAGTCCTGTGAATAGGACGCATCGGTTCCAGGTGTCGCCGCATCCGATGGCGGGTGGAAGTGGTCTCGTGAGTTGTGCGTGTTCGGGTGGCGGTCCCAGCGACACTCCCAGCGATCACCACCCTCCCACTGCTCGGCGTAATGGAAACTGAAGTCGTCGTTCTCGTACCATCGGACTTGGAGAGAGGCCCGTTCCACCTCAACTGGGAAGTATCCAAGATCGAACCTGAGCACGACCGAGTTGGGTGCATAGTCCGGCCGATACTCCACGTCCTCGAATCGCTCGCTCCCCGCAAGTCGGTGACCCAGCCGGTCGAGGACATCGTAGTCTATCGGTGCCGTGTCTTCGCCCGAGTCGAACCCTCCGCCGTCAGGCATCGATACGATGTGGCGTTCCGCCAGCGAAGGGTTCGTCACGCCGGGCGGCATCGAGGATTTCAGCCCGCTTCTGCACCGTTTTCCATTCCGAGAGCGTCTCCCACATCTCCGTGACCTCGGCGGCGCCGGTGCTCTCTACCAGCGATACCTCGTCCGGGTGTGTGACTCCGAACTGCTCTCGATAGCCTTCGAGTTCGCTGAGTGCTGTTTCGAGCTCGCTCACGATCTCTTCGTCGGTGTACTGAGTTCGGATGCGCTCAACCCGTCGCCACCGCAGATACGACCGATTCGATTCGTACCGGACTGGGCGACCCGGATACTCGCGAACGAACCCAGCTTCGGCGAACCACTCGAGATAGTCGCGTGCAGTCTCCGTATCGCAGTCGACACGGTCTGCGATTTCGGCGACCGGTGTCGGCTCTCGGAGCTGGAAAACGACGTCCAGCATCCGCTCGCGAATTGGTTGGTCCCTGACGAGAGCCTCCGGCTCTTCCCAGTCATCGAACGCCGGTGGATCCCCATCTCGGCCGGAAGGGGTGCTATTAGCGGTCATTAGATCGAGTCCGTCGATCACTACGGAATACTCTGTAATATACGCTTTGCTAACTGTATTATTTCTGCTTCAACAAAGGCCTTGAGGACATCGCAGTCCAAATCCCTGAGAAGACTATCAAGAGGCGATGGTCCAAGGGAAGCCAGCAATGACTGCTCAGAAACCGCCAGCGCCACCACAGGTACCGCCAGCCGCACCGGCACCCGCCGCACCTGTTCCAGCACAGGTCACCGCACCCGCACTCATTCCTGTGGCCATCATCGCTCCGTTGGTCACGATCGCGGCGTTTCTCGTTTGACTGTAGTTCTTTGATTCGCCCCATGCCACCGGCGCGATGTCGTCATCAATGTCGTCTGCCTCAAGAATCGCATCTCGTAGTTCGTCGACGCCGAACCCAGCATCCGAGACGAATCGATCAGCGAGGTCCGGCGTAACAGCGACCCGGCGGCACTCTTCAGCCTCGAACAGTTCGTCGCCATCGAACGTGAACTGGACGTCGTAGTGGCGCACGAACACGTCTTCGAGTGCTGGCTGGAGCGCGTGGAGTCCTTCACCCACGAGCTCCCACACGAGGTCATAATCGGGGTCCTCGACGCTCTCGCCCAGCGAGAAGCGTGCTATCGGCACTACGATCGGTTCGTCTTCGGGACCCTCGTTCACGACTGCGATACCCGTCACCGCACACTCGTCAATGCCGTATGCCGTAGTGTCGACGCGCTCGGTGAGCATTTCGTCTGCTTGGTTCTGGCGGTCTTCGAGGTCGACCTGTTCGTCAGGCGTGTCCTCTCCGAGAAGCCGGTCAAGTAGTGACATTACACTCCCCTGTAGTGCCAGGCACTCACTTCGGTGTTTCCTGTTTACCCTTGGAAACCGAGGAACATTACCCAGAGCCAAAGGCGAACTATTCCCCACAGAGCCGAAGCGGCAGACGCCAGAAACCATCGAAGCAATCGAGTTCCCCGGCATGATAGGATTCAGAGACCGTTTCCTCGGAGAAATCGAAGAGAACCCATGACAAAGAATACCCTCAAAATCACATTCGGGGAGCAGATGATCACCGTAATACAGCACGCGAGCGCCTGCGCCGGGCCGAAGCTGGCGTAACTGGTGACGCCATCGAACAGGACGCACGCTTCGTTCTCGACTTCGAGAGTTTCGGCGAGGTCGAACGACTCATGCGACGCTCGAGTCTCGAGCTCGTTGAAGCGATCGCGACCGAACAGCCATCGAGTATCCGAGCGACTGCCACGGCCGTCGACCGCGACTACAAGGATGTCCACCGGAACTTAGACGAGCTCGAATCACTCAGCGTCGTCGAGTTCGTCACAGAGGGGACGAGCAAGAGACCCATTCTCCGAGCAGGGACGACGGAGATCGACTTCTCGTTTCGGTGGGGAGATCCCGAGATCCGGAATCAGAACCACGCTGAGGCGTGATTATAGCTAGGGTTCCACCAGTTGTTCTCACAATAGCAGAGAGGTTGGGTACCTAAACCACAGAGATTACAGCTGGTCCGCCTACCTTGCTCTGAGCGGCGCGAGGGCGCACTGTGAGCGTCATGATATTCCTGTTGGCTCGTCCTGCTACTGGACTTCGTTGGCGGCGTTTCTGGCGTCCTCTGGTTGGCCGTTGTCTTTCGGTGTCTCGCTGACAACGACTGTGTTGGCAAGACGATCACCGATCCGCTGTCGCTTGTCCGTGGCCGACATTGCAATGAATCCGACAAGAAAGTAAAAGAGTGAATCAACTATGTAAAGTAGATTCCGCACCACTGAGGAACTCAGGGAACACGGGCCGCCGTCTTCCTCTACGACTTTGATGCCAAATAGCTTCTTTCCGATGGTGTATCCGTCCCAAAACCCTTCCAGCAAGAACCAGTAGAAGATGAGAGTGGCGGAACCGATCAAGAATATAATCGCGCTGATTACGGCCCCCGCATTGCCACCTATTGCACCGCCAAGTATGGCTATTGCAAAAAACATGACTGCAAATATGACCGCTGTGAGTATTTGGTCAACTATCTGGGCCCCGATTCTAGCACCGACCACGCTAGTGTCGTCCCGTGTTGGGCGGGTTGGATATCCTGCTATGCATAGCCATCTGCAATAATACACTTAGATCCACATGAACAAGTCATGGTAGTACCTCAAATTACCAGTTTTGCCCAACTTAGTCATCTCTTGATCCGGTGCAGCAGAATTCTAAAAGCTGTATCATACGTGATTACATATGAGAGCTGATTGTGAGCGCTGATTCTTTAAGTGCTTCTGGCGACAAGGTATAGATACGAGGGAGGAACGCGCTGGTTTCTCGGTGGAGGATTACTGCACGTAGCCATGCCTTTCAACTACGAGCAGCCAGTACTGGCTGCGTAATGACCGATGAGGATGCTGGTGGATATTTACTCCCAACGGTCGAGGACCGCCGCCCGGAACTGCTCAGCGACCGCGATATCTCGCCGCTAAGCCAGCTCCCTGGGGATAGTACTGTCTCACGAGCGGACCTCCAGCGCGACGAAACCGTCCGGCGATGGGGGCTCGTCACGCCGAGTGCGACGCGTATCGGCCGAGCCGACGCACCCGAGCACGACCTCAGTGAGAACGTTCGGCGGCTCCACGACGAACGCCATCCCGCGATGGAGGGCTACAGCCGGCGTGCTCACCGGCTCGAAAAGCTCCGATTGACTCACGCCCTCTGTAGCAGTCTGGATCTCACCCCGTGGCAACGCGACCGCGCTATCGGCACCATGGTCGACCTTGACCTCACCGCCTTCGGGAGTCAGCGTGCCATCCCAAAGGTTGCGCTCGTCGTGATCCGCCACGTTGTCGACCGTGAACGTGAGCATCATCTCGGTCTCCACGACAACGAGTGGATCGCCGATCAGCCCCCAGAGAAACTCGCAGCCCTCTACGAGCAATTCCGCTCCATCACCGACGAGGAGCGATTCACGAGCCTCTGCGAAAACCACGACCTCGATACCACCAGCCTCAATCGGCTCCGCCGAACCCTCGTCGACCAACTCGACGAACGCGACCTCCACGATGCGGTCTATGGCCGCAATCCCTACCGCGACCCAAGCCTCCCGAGTCCCGAAATTCGCTCCTCGGCTTGATCTGGTACCCTCGCTCGATGTCAGTCACTCTTTGGCACAGGGGTTAGTGTCATTCACTCACCCTGTGAGACGTCGACACCGTTATTACTCACAGTTTCAATGAGCCGCCAGAGGTTCTTCGACAACGTCTCTAACCAAGCGCGCCGCTGAGGACGACTACATCCTCATTGTGGGGAGAAGCTTCCAGAAAGGAAAACTGAGGTCTGATGCCCATGAGCTATTAGTCGTCGTTTCTAATCGAGCGAATTTCTTGCATATTATCTCGCAATCTCTTGTTAAAACTTAGGCGGACAATTCTGTCTACGGTTTAGTAGGGACGTTCAAAAACTACACAGGTAGTAGACCTCCACATAACATTATTCTGAAATCCTGACTGGCCGAACGCTAAACTGAACCACTTGAAAACAGAATCAGCTATGTGCCAAAGCAGACTGTCGACAAACCATTTCTTATCGGAGTTGAGTCCGTTCAGCTACCCCCATCGCCATGCGGCTCTTAGTCCACTGTACTATCGGAGTAATCTCGGATAGTCACCGTATCGCCTGTATGGACTAAAACAGATTCGTCATCCAATAGTTGTTATGAATGATCTGTGGTTGGTGGTATTCATACCTTGCCAAATTCAGTGTATTTCTCACTATTCCCCTAATTATTTCGGCATCTCTGGATTTTTCTCCCATTGATGATCGAGTCGTAGAACCAAGACACTCGATCTATCCACTTAAATGTAGATATAGTGATATCAGCAGCTGGTTTAGCTGCGACAAACCCAACTACTACAGACAGTATTCGGCTTTGGAATAAGAAGGGTGGCGCACTAGTAAGGACTAGCACTGCTCCAATCATTGCGATTGGTGTAAGACAGTACTTCGTCATTCGTTTGATAAATTGTGGAGCCCGCTCTTTCGCATCGCGTAGCCAAGTTCTTATTACGTCTCTTGAGACCCACTCTGTTTCTAGAAGGTTGTTTTTCAACAAGACAAATGAAAATGTATTATCATTTGGGTGCAAACGGGAGGGAGATACGGTTGTCTTTCCTACTGATCGCCCGACCTCAGCAATGCTCTCGGAGTCAGATATGTGGCGACATGTTGTTACCACTATCGACATAGCAACGATCATTCCGGGTATTGTGTACGCCATCTCAACTATCTGATTTACTTTCGTGCTGGTTAAATCTTGATGGCAGCAGTTCCCGGTCTGACTCCACAGTACCCGAATCAGGTTTTCTCTCTGGTGAGTAGATCTACCACGCTGAACGATTATCTGCGATATCATAGTAATGAGTCTCCTTGATCAGGATTTCTCCACTCAGAGTTCCGCCTTCCACCGAAAAACTATACTACTTCAGGAGATGCAAACCATCCGTTGAGGTCTGGGCAAGACGCTACGAGGAAGCGGTCAATTCTTAAAAGGTTCCCCTTAGATTAGTCTCGGGATCCAAGTTGGCACACTCTTATTAGAACGGCTGCTCATCGATCGACCAGCGGTCTGTTTCGCCACACTGGTGATACTAGATTATTCGTCTGCTCCTCGAACGAGCCACAGAGAAGGCCCCCCACGGCGTTTGGTGTACTCCTCGACAATGAGTCCCCCATCAAGAGGGGAATCGTCCCTGAACCTTGGAAGGTAGAATCCAATAACTGGTGCCGAAAGGTCGTCGTCTTTGTCAGTAAGATCAAAAGCGTGAAAGTACCGATAGGAGTTGCCGTGTGGGTTATCGTTCATGAAGCACCTGAGTGCGTTCTCGACGCGCTTACGGTTGCTCTCGGTTGGCCTTGGACTCATAATCTGCTGGCCTCCTCGTGGCGCTCTCGGCCGGCTGCACGGAGCTTGTTGAGATAGGACTGCAGGATACCCTCATTTTCGGGAACGATGTTCTCGCACTGCTTGTAGCGCTTGCATGCCTCTTCTGGTACTTCCTCGTTCCCGCTGAACCCTTCGAAGACCGACTGCTCCGCGCTCATGGACTAGCTTCCCCAACAATAGGTACAAAGTAGCTATGATTGCTGGTGTTCAAGGGTTACGTTGAGCAAGTAGACCACTTCCGAATTTAGCTACTGAGACACCTTTGTAACCCATGGCTTCTAGTCACTCTAGAAGTGGTACTTTTTTTTTACCCCGTTCGGATAGCAGCGTCCATATATGAATACATACAGAGTATCCTATAGCCGCTTTGCGGCGTCTGCAACGGCCTCACGCCACGCCTCGACCAATTCCGGGTCGGCATCTTGAAGCCCTGACCGGATAGCTAACTGCATGATACCGGTGCGGTCAATGTCCTCGGGGTTAGGGTCACGATCAAGCGCATCCTGCAGCGCCGTCCCAATTGATTCCATACGGTCAGGGTTTTCCTCTAAAGCGTCAAGAAGTGCGGCGAGTTCACCATCCCATACCGAGACGGTTCGTTGTGCACCGGTTTTCTGACGCTCCGAAAGCGCGGTGCGAAGCGACTTCTCAAATGGATCCACTTCGCTCTCGCTGCTCTGATTATTTGCGTCCTGACTGAGGCGGCTGCCAGTGTCTGTTTGTTCTCTAAGCGCGTCAAGATCGGGATTGTCGCCACTCATTGACTCACCCCCGTTTCGATCGTCTCGATTCGCGAAAGCAGCTCACGAGCATTCGTTTGGTACGCCTCTCGTGCTTGCTTCGCGGTTTTTGAGGGACTCTCTAGTGCGAAGATAGTCTGCCCTTGCTCCTGAGCGTTCGTTACGTCTTGCGAACCAGGGACTTGTTCAGGGGCTAGCTCGTCAGGATATTCCTGGCTCAATCGCTCGAACAGTTCGCGATCTACGGTTTTTCGGCTGTCGTACTCGTTGATGATGAGCATGGTAAGCGAAACGTCGACACCCTGACCGCTGCGGATTTCACTTAGGTCGGTCTGTAATTGACTGGTCTGTTCGGCTTCGAACGGACCGGCGCGAACGGGAGTTATGATTCGGCGAGCGGCCCATAACCCATTGTAGGCAACGTTCGACGTGCTCCCAGGAAGGTCAAGAAGAATTACATCGTAGCGATCATCCAGATACTCTGAAAGGAAATCGTCGAGTCGAGAGTACCGGTCAGCGACATCGTCAATGCTCCCGAGGAGACTCTCTAATCCATCGAGTCCTTCGTCAGCTGGTATTAGGTCGGGACCCTCGTCAGTACTCATGATTAGCTGGTCCACCGCATTCGGTAGCTGGTCAACGATCGAGGCCCACTGATCTTGGAAGACGGTCGTGATATTCGGCCAGGGGTCCTCGTCGCGAACCTCCGACCATAGCCCGAAGTGCTTGGTGAGGTCGCCCTGCTTTCCGGCGAGATCGATCAGGCAAACATCCAGGTCCTCGTTTGCGAGCGCTACACCCAGGTGTGCAATCGTAGTGGTCTTGCCAACGCCTCCCTTGTCAAGGAAGGCTGCTGCACGGGCTGTCTGATCCATACGGTAATCCATATATGGATTCATTTGGTTATAAAAGTAGGGGGAGATGTGCCATTGCTTCGGCAGCATGAACTCGTACATGTATTCATATATGAATTCATAACGGAGGGTATATTCATAGGATCCTCTGTCAGTAGAGCGCCGAGCTGGCAAGGAAAATTGAAATTAGCTTAGTGGAGGCGGGAGACTACATTCACTCCTCAGTAGCTGGGCCGATATACTCCCACGTCAGCTGCTTGCCGTCGCGATGAACTCGGTACTCGTAGGGCCCATGTGGACATCCACCACAGTCCTTCCCGCACGGAACTTTCTTCACGACTTTCGTGCCCGCTGTCTCAGTGTCGTCCTTCTTGATCTCAACGAGTTCTTCGTCATTACCGACTTCGATAGGACGAGATTCACGGTACTTAGCGAGATCTTCTGCCCATGTAGCCAGATTACGAAGTGTCGTTGTATCTTGGCGTTCGACACCTTCGCGAACGTACTTCGGGATACTCTCTGGAGCAGTGGGTTCACTGGTTGCTTGATTCATGAGTGACTCCCGGACAGGCTCAACTCAGCCTTCCGTCTTACCTAACATCATACCATCCTCGCTATTAGATGTTTGGTAAGATGAGACCCGATGAACTAGGCACTATGGAATCATATATGAAAGCATGTTTGGCTACAGAGCTTTGGAAGTGAGTCTAGAGGCCATATATGAAAGCATCTATGTACGACGTATCCTGCCGTTGGTTCACGAAGTGAGGCGGATATGAAATCGGATGGAAATATCACTTGAGTCCCCCTTTAGCTCGTAGGCAGCGATAAGTTGCCTGAGTAACAGTACTGGAGTTACCAGAGTGGTGTACTCATACTGGTTCGCTGTTCAAAAAAGACTCAACCCCCAAACTCACTCACACCCCGCGTATCCATTTATGGATCCGTAAAAAGAATGAAATAGGAGTTCAAATATGAATTCATATATGCAGCAGCAAGCCGGCAGAAAGCAGCTTTCTCCCACATCTCAAACCATGCTATTGCATGTAGCTATTTGGTTCGGGCCACTATCGAGACGTTTTATGTAGATAAAAAGAGGAGAGAGTAGGCATATGGAACCTCGTAATGGACCTAACAATGGCTCGGCCATAGAGCATGTCGCAAGTAACCGACAACCCATTTTGGTGAGCCACTTTGATTCATGAGGCACCGACAGTCGATAATTAGGAGACCCCCCGTCATCGATGTGTAAATTCATATCTCAGCAATTGTTTATTGGATGTTTAGAATTGAACTGCGAATAGAAGTGGAGAAAGCGGAATATGACTACTAAGACAACGGCCGGGAAAACATCAATGTACGTCCGGGGATGAAATTGGTTGCCCCATAGAGAAAGACTAGATATGTCATCTACGAAGTGAGGGATGGAGGTAATGTTTACACATCGATGACGGGGGGTATGGCAAGGATGCTCTCGAGAAATACTTCGTTAGCGGTATAGAGTTGCTATGGCGAATGGGCTAAAGTCGCGTACTAGGATTCCTATAACGTCAGAATAAACATCGAGTGGGGTGGGTGTTTATGTGGCTCCAGAATGCAACAAGTGTATGGCTGGAAGCGACCAGGGAGGAGCAGATCAGTCTACCCCTGAAGAAGAAAAAATCGAGGTCGCTTTAGAGAATGTCGCCGCTGACTCCTCCTCGGCAAGTGATGGTGTGAATTCAGGAGAGGATTCACAGCGAACGATCAGGGATATGCTCAACGAGGAGGGGGGTACATCAGTTTTCGATAACAGAGATCTTGTTGAGCCGGACACAATTATTGACGAGGAACGCATTGTCGGTCGCGACGACCAACTCGAGTCAGTTGTTTCATTTCTAAAGCCCACCCTGCAGGGTAATCGGCCACCGAATATGCTACTCTACGGACCCGCAGGGACTGGGAAATCACTCATAATTGGAGCAGTTACGCAGCAGATCGTCGAGCTTTGCAAATCAAAAGGTGAGCGCTTCGGCGTCATTACGATCAACTGTCAACCTATCAATACTCTTGATCAAGCGGTGTATGAACTCGTTCAAACAACTGCGAGGAGCATTGACACAGAGGTTGGTGTTCCTGAAACAGGAGTGTCGACCAAGCGTAAGTATCGACGTCTCTACGAGCTCATCAACAGAAACTACGACTCGGTCATTTTCATTCTTGATGAGATAGACCTCTTGGTCGGGCGCCACACGAACGACGAGCCAGCTTACTCGAAGCTACTCTATCAGCTTTCTCGTGCGAGCAACACAAATGAAATAGAAGGGCGTGTTTCAGTTGCAGCGTTAACGAATGATCCGAAATTTATGGAAAACATCGATGGTCGTGCGGAGAGTTCGTTCAACCCTCGAGATGTCTACTTCCCGGATTATGATGCCACCCAGTTGCGAGAGATTCTCAGAAATCGACGGGATGCTTTCCGTCCAAACGCCCTTGAGGAAGACGTGATCCCACTTGTTGCGGCATTTGCAGCTCAGAGCCATGGTGATGCTCGAAAAGCGATCGATCTATTCCGTGGCGCCGGAGATCTCGCTAACGAGCGGGGTGATGAGGAAGTTCTGGAAGAGCACGTCCGGGAATCTCAAGAGGAAATCGACAAAGATCGGTCACTGAAGCTTGTTGAAGGGCTGACGACACAGAAGAAGATATCGCTCTACTCAACTGCGGTAGTCGCCCGATACTCAAAGCGATCCGGAAGTTCAGTTCCAAGTCCGGTCGGGTTCAAAATCTATCAGTGGGTTACCGACGAGCTTGATGCAGACCAAATGACTCGCGAGACATATGTGAAATACGTCAAAGAACTCTCCACATACGGCCTAATATCAACATCGAGGAAGAGTCGGGGACGGGGAGGAGGCATGTACATGGAATTTACCTTCACAGGGGATCCGGCGGCGATTATGGAGCGGATCGTGACGGATACGAGGTTGGGAACCATCAGCGACCGAGAAGAGATTCTTCGGTCAATCGTGAATGCTCAGCTAAGAGAATTTCACGAGAGTTAGTAGAGACTCGTTATTACCTCCCTCTCCCCCCGTCATCGATGTGTAAACTGCTCCTTGAGGTTCCTCATTACGAGCACTAATTGATGAAGACGAGCTGCGACTCCCTCCCCCCGTTATCGATGTGTAAATCTTCGATAGGGGACCGGTACAAAGGACAACAGGCTATGTATGGATTGCCAGCAGAAGGTTCGTAACAGGCAATTATGGGAGAAAGAAGAAGTAGAGCTAACGAATCAAGATGTATCTTAGCTCTATTCGGTGCGTCGGAGTAAACTCCTCCGACCCTCACGATATCTCTATTGCGGTTATCGTTTTAGCGGCTAGTACATAAAGATGCGTCAGACAAGAATCAGTCGTAGAAAGTGGAACGATTTCTTTGGATAGGCCTCGCTCTATCTTGTTTTGGCCTCTTTCGTACTATCTCAAGTGTTTCACTCCACAATACTCTCTCCTCCTGATAGCGTTTACACATCGATGACGGGGGGGGAGGGTTCTGAGAGAACTTGGTTGATAATGACGACATAATGTAGTGTTCCTGCTAAATCACTGTGGCTCCGCAATCGGTGCGTGTAAGTGTATAAGGTAGTGGGAACATCTTCTGTTTAACCAAGATACGCACAATGGCCCCACGCAGCCTCGGCGGACTCGTGGCAGTACCAGCAGTGAGACGTGTTCCCCCAGTGAAACACATAATGTCCGCAACTCAATAGAACTGCCAATGTACTCCTGAGAACAATTCGGAAAGAACTCATATCTTCATAATGTACCTCATAAAATGGCGTACGAAAACTTGGACACGGAGCTCATCAATGTGCTTCTGGACGATGGTCGTGCAAGCCTTCGAAGCCTCGCTGAGGACCTCGATGTATCGGTTACGACGGTTTCGAACCATCTCGCGGATCTTGAGGAAGACGGCGTTATCGAGAGATACTCTCCCGAGGTGAATTACGACATGTTGGGATACGATGTAACTGCAGTCATTCAGCTCAACATTGAGGGAAGCGCGCTCGATGAAGTCACGGAGGAACTTCGTGAGCACAACCAGATCACGTCGATCTACGAAGTTACGGGTGACTACGATGTCATTGCAACCGGCAGGTTCAAAAACACCGACGAAATGAATGACCAAATCAAAGCGCTCCTGAGCAATTCAGGCGTCAAGGAATCCAACACCAACGTCGTGCTGAATACCGTCAGCAAACACAAGCAGTTCGAGCTCAACGTCAACTAACTCGCCGTACGAGCGTTCATCCCACGAGTCCAAGATCGCTAAGACGTTCACTAATCTGGCTGAGTGCCTTTTCAGCCTCATCAAGTGTTCTAGCACCTGTAATCACCAGTTTGCCCGACCCAAATAGTAAGACAACTGGATTGGATTCTGGGAGTCGATAGATGAGCCCGGGAAACTGTTCAGGTTCGTATTCAACATTCTCAAGCCCAAGCCCGATCGTGATCGCCTCGAGATGGAGTGATTCGCCGAGGTCGGCATCCGAAACGATGTTCTGAACGGTCACATCGGGAGAATCAGCCTCAAGGCCGAGTTCTTCAAGCGCTTCGACCGTAGCATGGATGGCCTCATGAACCCCTTCGACGGTTGCTGCTCCAGTACAGGTCATCTTTCCAGACCGAAAGATAAGGGACGTGGCTTGTGTTCCCTCAGGTCGAAAAATGAGTCCCGGAAACTGTCCAGCGTCGAATTCAGCACTCGGAAGATCTGCGGCGACTGAACGAAGGTCGACTTCCTGGCTGATAGCTGAAGAAGCAACAACATTCTGGATTTCGAGTGATGAGTATGGTTTGTTCCGTGGCGTTTCGCTGCTCATATGAGTAGGCCAAGCCCGGATCGTATGCCATTTACGGCGAACCACTTCTCCAAACCGTATGAGTAGACTCTAGCTGCTCTGTTCGGGAAGCAAGAGGAGCTGGTCACTCATCACTCCTTTAAGTGATTCTGGCGATAAGGTAAAGATACGAGAGGAGTTCTGGATTCTACGCGAGATAGATTTCTACACAGACGCATCTTTCAACCGTGAGCAGGTAATGGGGACCAGCTATGACCAACGGTGGAGCGGTTCCACAATTGCCCTCCTCTCCTGTAGAGAAAGACGACGAGCGTGAAGAGTTCGTTCAATTGAGTCGGCGACCTGGCGACAGTACTGTCTCCCGTGCGGACCTCCAGCGCGATGAAACCGTCCGTCGGTGGGGTCTCGTGACGCCAAGTGCGACGCGTATCGGCTGGGCTGATTCGCCCGACCATGACCTCAGTGAGAATATTCGTCGACTCCATGAGGAACGCCACCCAGCGATGGAAGGCTACAGCGAGCGAGCTCACCGCCTCGAGAAACTGCGCCTTACGCATGCGCTCTGCAGCAGTCTTGAACTCACACCCTGGCAGCGCGACCGCGCTATCGGTACTATGGTCGATCTCGATCTTACCGCCTTCGGAAGCCAGCGTGCCATCCCAAAAGTTGCACTCGTCGTAATTCGTCACGTTGTTGACCGAGAGCGCGAACACCATCTCGGTCTCCACGACGATGAGTGGATTGCAGAGCAGCCACCCGAGCGACTCGCCGACCTCTACGAGCAGTTTCATTCCATCACAGACAATGAGCAGTTCACGGCGCTTTGCGACCAACATGACCTCGGTGTGACGAACCTGAATCGATTGCGCCGAACACTCGTTGACCAGCTTGACGAACAAGGCCTGCACGACGCAGTCTATGGCCGGAATCCCTACCGAGACCCGAGTTTACCTGATCTCATAGCCGGTTCCTCAGCATGACCCATCCACCGACGAATCAGTTGTTTTCTTTAAGTGGTTCTGGCGACAAGGTATAGATACGAGAGGAGTTGGATGGCCTTCCATCCATATTCATTGCTTCTAACGAATCAGACGCTTCAGTATGTACTGAGAACGCACTATTGAGTGACATCCCTCGGCCCAGAACGCGGAGATAAGCTCTTTGGACGAAGAACCCTGTTTTTCCAACCAGATTTACTCTTCCTCGCTAGCAGTCGATGACACGGTTCCGATGACTTCTGCAAACGCGACGTTCTCGCGAGCGTTCTGGATTTCGACCTCGACTTCATCACCCGGACGAGCACCGGGGACAATGACGACATAGCCTCGTTCGACTTTCGTGATACCATCGCCTTGGTCGCCGAGTGATTCGATCGCTAGGGTGCGCTTGTCGCCCTGTTCAACTGGCGGTGATTGTGTTGTTGTCTCCGAAGTATCAGGGTGTGATTGCGAACGAGAATCGCTTTCCTCGTCTGTTGTCGCAGTTGAGAGAATCGCGACACGGTAGGTCTCTCCGGAAATGATCGAGCCGTTGTCGATCTCGCGTTTCGGAACCTCGATTCGATATGATCCTCCATCCTGTTCGATAGAGTCACTGAATAGACATTCCAATCGGTCTGAAATTTCAACCATTGTGTAATCTCCTCGTTTTCCAGCGAAGGTCTTGAATCCTTGTGTTCAAATGGTCGATATCAGCTGATATGAAATATCCACGGGTTCATGCTCGTGGAGGCGTAGATTCTGTATGAGCTGGGAGCGCCGACTATCACCGCTCGCTCAGGATGCTCTCGATATCTTGTCCGAAGCAGCCCAAGACAACCAAGAAGGTGAGGACGCTGATAATGAATATGACTTTTCAGAAGCGGACTTCACGACAGAGGAAGCTCAAGCGGCTCTGGTCGCGGACGAAGCGTTCACTGAAGCTGACGCGACCTACGCATTGGACGTACTCTATCGTCGTGGACATATCTATTACGTCAATGAGGAAGTTTACATTACACCAACCGACGATTGAGCAGTCTTCTTTGGAGTCACACACTCGTTCTGCATCCACTTTCATTTCGACTCAGAGGATCATGGGTGGTATCCCCAGACATTCTATGAATCTCAACCAGATTATGCGGACACAGTGGGGGGGGGAGGGACTGGTGAGTTCTTGACGAACCTTCCTTGTATTCGACTGATTATCCGGACGTGGTGGGGGGTGAGGGAGGAATGGGTTCTACCCAATTCATCAAGCTCGCAATTAGTTCCTATATTCTTACCTAACATTGTTACTTAGACCCATACAGATGTTAGGTAAGATCGGATAGCTCATTTGAGATGCAGCACGGACTAACCAGCACTTGGGTTGTCGTACTTGTACACTCCTCTCAAAAGAGAACTATGCCAGTTTCATCACTCTCCGATCCTTCATCCGAGAAGGCTCTTGAATACCTCCAATTCAGCCTTGAGAGCAATGCAATGGTGACGCTTGTAGGGAAATGTGAAGTCGAGTACGATGGTCGGGCAGCGAGTTACCTGCCTCCAGGCGAACGCGTAGTCATGCTCAAACCAGATGGGACACTCCTCGTCCATCGCGATACCAGCCATGAACCCGTGAACTGGCAACCACCAGGATGCACCCACTCTGCAAGGTTCGATGCTGAACGGGAAGCCCTCGTTGTGGAGAGCGTTCGCTCGAATCCACACGAGGAGGTCACAGTTCGGTTTCAGACAGTGCTCCAAGTGTCGATTCTTGAACTGGAAGACACCCCCGCTCTTGCGTTAGAAGGTAGCGAAGAGGACCTTCGCCAGCAGATCCTGGCCGAACCAAGCACGCTGGAAGAGGGATTCGTCCCACAAATGACCGAGCGCGAGACGACCGCTGGAGCGATCGACATCTATGGAAAGGACGTAACGATGTGCCAACAGTAGTGGAACTTAAGCGCCGTCGTGTTGGACCGGATGCCGTTGGCCAACTCGATAGGTATGTTGAGGCGCTGAGTCGCGATCTCCCCGTTGCGAGGTCAATTCGTGGGATCTTGGTCGCACCATCAGTCACCGACCGTGCAGAGCGACTGCTCGCCGAGAAAGAGCTTGAGTTCATCGCGCTCGACCCAGAGCCATCGCGCTCAGTGGGAACCGAACTTTCCGACTTCGGTTCGAGCGATATTGATTAGGTCGAGACTGAGCGCTGCTATCCCGGATTTATAAGGAAAATAAGATGGTAGAAAACATGTCCTCGTTAGCGGATTGTAGCTCAGCAGCTATTAGCGAAGAGAGTCGCACATACTGATACGGGAAAGGATAACTACGTTGTTCGGAATCGGTCAGTGGATTGTTCGTAAATCTCACCTTCGCGACGAAGCGATTCAACAACACTATCGAACTCACTCCTTTCGATACCTTTCTGCTCCGCCCTCTCGGCCACCCGGTCTATCGAAGCGCCTTTGCCCTGCTCTTTCGCGATCCTGCTAATGATACTCTTAACTTGCTCCTCTTTGTTTCTCGAGCTGTCAGAGGCCACGCTCGGTGTTGAGTTCGAAGCAGTAGCCGAGGATTGGCGTTCGCTAAGAAGTTCGATGTTCGTTATCTCTGCCTGCGTCAGTGCATCCGATTTGTAGGTATACTCGTTTTCGATATAGAGGGTTGCGACCAGAATGTCACGACTCCATTGGCGAATTTCCTCGTGTTCGGGGTTCTCGTCGACCCACTCCTCAATTTTTTGGACGCGATCTATGAGTTGAGCCGTTGCATCATCCATGTTGGTAAGATTTGGCTCCTCGTGTTCGTAATCCGAGTGGAGGTCGTCTCCACTGTTTTCATCGAAATCCACCATTAGGAGCCGGTAGTTGCCGTAGCGCAAAAAGAATCGTTGCTATTTGAGGGGGTTTTGAGAGCAGCTATGATACCCCAATTATCCGAATAGGTTGGGTAATGTAGTTATGATCCACTACTGTTGTCAAGTATAACCTACGTTTGCTCTGCCGGTTTCCTCTCTACGATAGAAATATCCTAAATCTAATTCCTGAAACGGTGGTGGGTGCTCTTTGGGTGAGTGCCGTTATCCGGTCGCTTGGCGTCGATCTTGAACCCATTGAGTTTGATAAAGATATCGTGGAAACCGGTTGGTCTAGTTCTCAATAGCTGAGTTCCTCTACATCCGCCTTCGATACGGTTCGGAGAGATCACGAGTTCCTACCGAGCCAGACGAGTAGAGGTCGCCAAATCTTACCAAACAATACAGAGAACTCTTCAAATTGTTTGGTAAGACCGGTTGCCGGCACATTCACCCACTCTCTAGTTTCTACGCAGAGTGGACAAGACCGAATGGCCACAGAAGACAGCTGCAGACAGGATTCAACGATTCTGAAGATGCTCCGATCTGCTCCAACGGACCACCGAACCAAGAGAACCTAATCACACCGTGGTGGGATATCGTTCCGAGAGCGAACGCCGAGAACCTGTGGCTTTCAGTCACACTACTACTGAAAACCAAGGAGTCTCTCTTTGCCTGTTGCTACACAACCACTGCGTCCATCCGCTTCGTGTCGTGGAAGTTAGTTCCTGTAGAGAGGGGTATCCTTCTCAGGGTGGGTTTAAGGGGATTTCATCACGTCCGCCCTCGTGCGAGGATCACACCACAGGGTGTTTGGGGTGGGATTCCCAGTCCGTACTCTTCAGCGGCGTCTTGGTCGAATATCGCGATGCGGCGTCCCTTGTGGATCTTCGTCCGAACTTCGTCCTTCCCGAACGTCTCGAGGAAGTCCATGATCCGGCTCGTGGTTTCCGTGTGTGGTGTCTGAGTCTCCTTGGCGTGGATAACGTTCGAGATCTCCTTACTATCGATAACGTACCCCTCCGGCGATTGCTCACCGTACTCCGTGATATCCTTCGCAACCTCCCGGGCTCGGTGGAGGTTCGCGTTGAGCTCTCGCTCAGCCATGTCTTCGGTGAAGTTCGTGATCTGGTGGAGTGGGGTCTTGTCCTTCGTCAGGGACGGCTCATCGGCTGTCTCTGAGTCATCTGCTGAAAGCGACGAATCTTCGAACCGCTGGAGCTGGGCGAAAACGGATTTGTGCTGCTCGCGGTTTTTGTGCTTGAGGGTGTCAATCCGATCGTGGGCGTATTCGATCGCGTTCGATTTCTGCTCGATCTCTTCGCGAAGCTCTTCGTTTTCGGTTTCGAGTTCCGCGATACGGTCGTCTTGCTCGTTGAGCCGCGCTTCGAACGCTTCGACGCGGCTGAGTAGTTGCTCGTACTGTTCACTATCCGTCGTTCCGGTAGATTGAATACCGGTGGCTCCTTGTGTCGTCATAGAGGTTAGCTTTCCTCGGTTTCGGGGGTGTCTTCAGCACCCCCGGCCCGCGTCGGGTTTTGTTGCGAGCTACTGCCAATTCTGTAGGGGGAGGACTTGAAACTATCGAACTTCCGATAGAGCATTTCGTCTGTCTTTTTTCAGCGCCAGAAGAGCAATCTCTCGTATCGAATACGACAAATCATATGGCAAAGTATCTCGGACCTAGCTATAGTTTGCTGCCTGTTTCTCAAGGTTGCTGTCCCGTTGCACGTTAGCTCTATAGGATTTCTAACTGACGTGAGGGACCGCTAGCTGCTTATTGGCGCTGCCAGTTCTCTAGCTGGTGTATACCACAAAAGAACACACAGTGAGGGACTCTCTACACATTAGAGAACCAATTCACCGTGCAACAAGAGAATGAACCAAGAGCAAGGACCGATGGTCTCCTCGGCGGACCCGGACCTATTATTAATCATCTGTGGTCTCAAACATATTTAAATAGTCATGACATGCATCGCAGTTAGGACAACGCTTCCACCCCTTATACCGTGGCTTGAATTCATGACTACAGCGATCACAAACTATCCCGACTATACCTTCGCCAGAAGCGGTCATTGTGGACTTTTCTCGGTCTGACCATTTCGTGGGAAGCCGCTTAGAAGAGTGTCTCAGTGAATAGTCTGTGTACATTTGGTAGAGTTCCTTAGAGTATAACTCCGCAATCACACCTAGTCCACAGATGAATGCATCTCTGATTGTTACTTCATCCAACTTTTTTCTCAAGGCATACTGTTTCCAGTCGTGAGCGTAACTATTCCGAACAGGTGCCAACTTCTCTAGACGGTATTTCATGCTCTCCGTGATTAAATCCTCTCCACGATATGCGCAGTCTACACATAAATGCCAATTGAGGAAATCACCGTCACTGTCTTTCCACACTCCCATTTTCATCTTGAAGAGTGTTTCAAGAAACGCTGATTGACGAAGAATTCCCATATCATAGTCCGACTGGTCTGACAACAGCTTTTGTTCTAATAGTTCATACCTAAACATGGGGAGATATGGACCGTCTACTATAGAGGTCTCTTTAGTAAGAACTTGGAAAATAGCGTACTCAATCTGATACATAGTCTGAATATGTTTGGTCATATGGAATGAATATGGGTACTTCATCATTTTCACCCGTCTAACCGGAGTTAATTCTTCGCCAGAAAACATAGTTTTGAGTGACCACTCACTAGCTTGAGTTCGCTCTGATTTGCTTGGCCTACGACAACCAATGGAGATCTCGAAATACTCCTCACAAAGTTTCAGAAGTTGATTTTTATCAGCTGAACGGTTTAGAAGCCCATCTCCACTGATATACACGCTGTCATCCAACATACTGGTTGCTGCAACTTCAACCTACTCAAGGATACCACCATTGGATGTGGTCTTACTATTCAATTGGCACGGCGGTACGACGGGAGAAGAATCACTATTCATCAAGCCGTTCGGCGCGCGGGTAGTCCATCTGACTGTTCTCAGGCTTTCCACCAAGATCATCGGCGAGGGCTTCACGAAGTTCGTCACCGTTCCTCACTTCGTGGAGTTCCTCTATTTCTTCGTTCCTGAAACACTGGTAAGCCGTCGGGTCATGACTTCTGTTGGACATCGAAGTCGCTGTAGGCGTCAATTCGTCGAATCAGTAATGTGGACCCAATTGCGCTGCCGTGCTCGCTGTGCGCGGCTTCAGACTACCGGCTCCAGTTCTCCGAGCCGTTGTCACCGCGACAGCGCCGCTGAAGAATCTTCGCCCTCCAGACTGGCCAAAGCCCGATCACGTATACTCTCCCTCTGCGTCCGCCCCACCTCTACGGGCCAGCTCGCGCCCACAGGGCGCTGTGCGGGCTTTCGTAGGTAGAAAGGAATCCAGCTTGTCACAGCACGCTCACTTCTGGGTGCCGTCGACACAGGGGTGTCAAAGCAAAGGCTACTGTTGTAGAAGGCTGGGATTCAACTCAGGTCAAGTCGTATCCCGCTCTTCAGGGTGTATTCATATCGTGCGTTGTGACTCCGAGAAGCCTTGTCTGTGATTTTTTCCCGGTCTGCATAGCCATCTCTGCAAGCAGCACTGAGTACCTTTGATGCACCTGATCGGTCCCACTTGCGATCAGTGAGAGCGGTCAGTACTGGTGCTACTTCCTCACAGTCGTGGTATCCTTCTCGCGCTATAGCCACACACGCTGCCCATGGATCGCTCCCAACTCGAGGCGAGGGTGGCATATCATCTTCATTCACTATTTCTCTGAGTTCTGAGAGTAGCTTTGGATTACCAGTTCGAAGCACGTCGATATCTTTCGGCAGCTCTCTTTGGATTTTGTTTCTAACCCGTGATGCTGCTTGATAGCGGTAGGATTCATCGTCTACTTCGTCTCCGCCGATGATTTCTCGTTCTCGTTTGGTTAAAATCGCCCGTCGAAATTCATCACTGTCTTCTTCAGTCTTCATTGCCATATCTGGCAACTTCCCATATGGGCATAACTCCAGCGGAATCGGCATTTTAATCGTGCAGGCTGCACATGTCCTGTTTCGTCGTGAGTCCAGTATGAATAGGAGGCTCCCATCTACCCCATGGCAGGGGAAAGATTGCGGAGCCTCCGTAGGGCAAAACCCTACAACTGAGAGAATTCGCTCAACGAGTCAAAAGCGTTCGGAAGCAAAGGAGCGTACAGTGACTGAAAAGATAGACAATCGTTTCAAGCGGTACAACGGCGCTGTTGGTCGTCTAGAAGCCTTAGTAGAGCCTATACCCTCACGAGGGAGCATATATCTGCTCGGGACGTGGCCCATTGGATATGGACCGGCAGGCGATCTTGGAAGACAAGAAACCGAAGATACACCGGAGATGTAGCTGATGAGCAGCAAAAGCGATCCCGAGCGTCTTGAGTCTCTGGCTTCGCTAGACCGATTTACGCCACTTCTAAAACGATACAACGTCGCCTTCTACATCATCCCGGTCACCTACGGATATTGGTACTATCTCTATGGAACGTTCACAGCACCGTACATAGGTGAAGTGAGCCTCGTGTGGCCGCTACTGTTCACACTAGCAGTCTCATCTTACTTCTATGTTGAAGCGGAAGCCAGACAGAATGTCCCTGTTGCACGGGAGGACGTTGTCGGGTGGAATCAAGTCGAATTCGTGCTTTTGATTCTCCTTGTGCTAATTGCGCTGCTGAATGTCTATGTATTCGCGCTCGGTATTGACTGGCGAAACGACCCAACTCTTGCTACCCTTGGTTTCCTCAATCTTGTATGGGCAGTAGGGGCTCTCGTTGACCGTATCTACCGAATCAAATTCAACCGTCACTACCGAGAGAAAGCCATCGCCGAGGGACAAATTCCCAGTGACACTGAAGACGACGGACATAAAGGAGACAGCACTAACGGTGGCGATGGTGGCGATGGTGGCGATGGTGGCGATGGTGGCGATGGTGGCGATGGTGGCGATGGTGGTGATGGTGGCGATGGTGGCGATGGTGGCGATGGTGGCGATGGTGGCGATGGTGGTGATGGTGGTGGTTGTAGCACCTCATCCGCTGATAATGAGGATACCCCAGCAGGCGCGAGGGGGAGTACGCAAAACACAACAAGGGAGCCTGAGACATGAGGGCTCTCAGATATATTGATAGACTTGAGTACTGTGGCTAATGCCTGAGAGCTCGGAAGAGCTAGCCACGCCGTAAGGTGGTTTAGGCCAGTGTGAAATACCTTACATTCTCCCAATCGTGAGGAATATCTGAATCCTCTGTTGCAACGTTGCGAGACTCTACGTCCCCTCGCTCTTCCAGCCGCGAGATCTCGGATCGGACCCTGTAAGTAGTCATGAGATCGAACATTACGTCAGCACGGTCGTCCTCTGTCTTCTTGATTGTCCCCGTACGCTCTTCCTCGTGAACCCTTCCCCAGCTCGTATCTGCCACTTTGTCAGTCAATTCTCGTGTGTGAAACGCTTTGTTTGGATTCGACTGAAAAACATCCATCAGTTTCTCGATTATCGTGTCTCCACTAGGTTCAGCGTCTTGCCAGGCCATGGATGACGTGTCGATCGGCATATCTCAGATGAGGCATTGCAGTATTTAATGTCGCCGGCCAAGAACAGTGGCAAGCGGTCAATTCACCGCTGGAGCAGCCGACACACTCTCTGCTGGGCCGAGTCGTGGTAATTGAATCCCTTCTAAGAGATGGTTTCCTCAGTGCTGGCAGGGCAACTACCGACAGTTTTATCTCCAGATGCCTATACGATATGCATAGGGGGAACCAACCCTCATCTACCCCATGGCAAACGACACCGAGCGGTACGAAGAGAAGAATAGCAATGCGCCTCTGGCTTGCTTTAAAGCCGGTCAGAGCGCTCCTGGTCGCGAGAGCGACGATGACGGGGCGGTGCGATGCCCGTGAGCGACCAGGCAGACCTCAGTACGTACGATGTCGAGAGGGCCCCGGAGAGGGCGTGCATCCGCTACCAGGTCTGTGGGAACGTCGTTCCTGGTCGGGGACGAATCTGCGGGCCGTGTCTCGACGAGGTACGCGCTGCTGACCGCAAGAAGCGTGGTCACCGATGAACTCTCGAACACCCGGGAGTTGGCCGCTCTGCAATGACTGCGGCGAGCGCCGCCCCAAGGGCTTTGTCCAGTGTCCGGTCGACAATGAGGACCTCCGTGTGCCCCTTTGTGAGGAATGCTCTAACGAGCGTGGGCCGGGTATTGAGGTCTGTCACGTCCGCTATGACTCGGACTGGGAAGTCAATGGAGGTCGTATCTCAGCGAACGTCCCGGGTAGTGAGAAGCGCCACCTCGATAATACCTCGTTCCCAGCGCCGGGCTGGCTCGGGAATCCACACCAGATGGAAAATGAAAGCGGCGCGGAACGTTGGCGCGTTCTGAGGGCGTATCGCCAAGACCTTCTGAACAAACTTCGCGAGGACAGCCTTTTCGCATTCCACCTTGGCGAACTGCGCGGTTGCCGTGTTGCCTGCTGGTGCCGCTCGTCGCTTGAGACTTGGCCCGGCGATAGGGACCCGTGCCACCTCGACATCGTCCACGCGGCGCTAATGGGGGTGTATGCAGACCGATGAGTACCCATAGCCCTGGCAGCCGCACGGAGGTCGGTGATGGAGGAGACAGTGAGATCACAATCTCGACCGACGGGCAGACGGCGCTGCCGCTTGCCGAGGTCGTCACAGGTCGTGGTGCAATCCTCGGGAAATCAGGGAGTGGAAAGAGCAATTCCGCGATGGTCGTGATCGAGGGCCTCCTGAACCGAGGGATCCCAATGCTCATCGTCGACGTCGAGGGCGAGTATGTGAGCCTGAAAGAGGAGTACGAAGTACTCCATGCAGGAGCTCACGACGAATGCGATGTCACCGTTAGCGTCCATTCGGCCTCGACCATCGTGAGTACAGTCTTGGACCGGAGCGTACCGGTGGTCCTCGATGTCTCGGAGTTCTTCAACGACGAAGACCTCACCGAGCTGATCGCCGAGGTTTCGCGTCGGCTGTTCAACCGCCAGAAAAGCGAGCAGAAACCGACGCTCCTGGTCCTCGAAGAGTGCCATGAATTCATCCCGCAACGCGGGAAGGACGACGCCTCGGAAACCCTGATCAAAATCACGAAGCGGGGGAGAAAGCGGGGACTCGGTATCCTGGGGCTGTCGCAGCGCCCCGCCGACGTCGACAAGGCGTTTATCACCCAGGCTGATTGGCTGGTCTTTCATCGTCTGACCTGGCCCAACGACACGGCTGTGGTGAAGGACGTCATCGATGCCGATCACGCCGAGGCGGTCCAGAGCCTCGATACCGGTGAGGGGTTCATGCTCACTGACTGGAACAACAGCCTCCAGCGCATCCAGTGGCGACACAAGAGAACGTCCGACTACGGTGCTGCGCCGGCGATCGAGCGAGCACTCGGGACGACGCCGGACCACATCAGCGCTGATGTCTATGCCGAGTTCGAACCCGTCGGTGAGAACGATCTCCCCGAGAGCGTCGCCGAGTATCTTGACCACCTACTCGACGAGATCGCGAGCCTCGACAAGTACGAGCAGTATATCCTTGACTTCGTTCGCGAACACGGGCCGAACGACCCCAAAGAGGGGTACGTCCTCGCGGGCGGGAAGCCCGGTAGCAATGCGGCCTACCACAAGATGCGGAACCTTCGCGACAGACGTCTCATGAGGAGAGCCGGTAGGGGGATCTACGAGTACTATCTCCCGCAGCGAGTCGAGGACCAGCTCCGATTCAACCCTGAAGCCGAGGAGAAGCACATCGCGGCGGTGGTCGACCGCGTCGAGGAAGAGTTCACTGGGCTCTCTGATGAACCCGAAGAAAGCGAGCCAGAGCTTGTCGCAAACGGGGAAACACTCGGCACCTACGCCGTCCACAGTAGGCAATCAGGGGCGGCCTACGCTCAACCAGGAAAGCCAGTTTGTGAGTACCTCGGGATCGAGCAAGACGACACTGTATCGATTCAGGAAAGGGCGAACGATTTGGTCATAAGCAAGGCTGAAGACGGTGCTGATGCCGCGATAGAGTACTCGGTGTATGAGCGCGATGGACGGGAATACAGACAATTCACGCTTAGCATGGAAGGCGATCGAGGTACTCGGAGCAGAGCCCGGCGATACCCTAAAAATGGATGCCGATGCCGTCCGCGTGACGATCGCGGCGGTAGAGGGAAGCAACTAGTCGGTAGCAGGCGGTTCGCCCACGCAGGTGCTTCGGCGGGGTTCGATCCCCCGCGTGGGCTTTAGGGAACCAGGCCCTCGTAATCTGGAGTGAAAGAAGATCTACCCCATGGCAACCACATCACCGCTTATGACGGACAACGAAGACGTCGAAATCACAGAGGTACAGACCGTTGCATTGCGACGCCAGCGCGCCGATAGAGGGACTGTCATCGTCTCGATTCCGGAAGCCATTCAGGCCGCTGGCCTCGAGGACGGTGGGTCGTTCCGCTTCGACCCTGGCTCTGTCGAGGAGATCGGCATGCTCGCGGCTGTCGGGGGTGAGGAATCGGTCGACGGTCGCAGTGAGCCCCTGGCACGAAACATTCGGAAGGAAGGACGAGACGGAGAAACACTCCGGCTCGTGATACCCCAGAAGGCGCTTTCGGAGCTCGTCGACCCCGAGAGCATTGACTGGGAAGACCCGCCTGAGGTGAACGTTTGGGCGGGCGAGCGGCTGCTGGCGTTCGAGATAGCTGATACAGCCGAGCGAACCATCAATTTCGATCGCGGAGAAGCTACAAGCAGGGATGAATGATCTGTGAATTTCAGAAAGTTTTGAGAACTGATGTCGTCGCCGAACTCTGTGCCCGCAGTCGTTCACACCCTCAGCATTTTTCATATTCGTGAAATGGTGGACATGGACAGCCTGCACAGTTGAAAAGTATAAATGGGCTGGCCCGGTCAAGTTCGACCATCCACCAGCTTGCCGGCACCAGGACCGCGGCTACGGTATCGCTGGCGTGACCAACCTCAAAAATGATGATTACTGCCGTTCTGCTCCAGTTGCTGCCTCCAGTTCCCAACGCCGTGAAATGGGTTGGCGCGCTGCTGGCACCGCTTGCAGCCGTTATTGCGGCCTACAAATTCCTCATCCAGCGGCCTCAGCTTCGGTTGATCACTGGCGACAAAACAGATAGAATGATTGACAACCAAGTGCGATCTGTCATGCGGTTCAATATACTGAATTCGGGCCTGGGGCTCGCTGAGAACGCATACGTTCAATTCGCTCTTGATGATTGGAACTTCAGGGGGACCGGAGAAAAAGAGCCGGCAGACGATGAAGGAACGAACACTGGCATCCAGCTGTCCGAATCTATACTCGAGACTAGGCACAACGACACATACTACATCGGAACCAGAGGCGAAGTCGATCAGATATTCATTGACGATGTTCTCCATATGGAATCCGAGTTCCAACTTTTCTGGGGGACAGTGACATTAGAGCGATTCCAGACCTACACCTTCGAATACTCTGTAGCGTGCCGAACGCATGGAATGAAATCGGGCCGAATCACGTTCCATTCCGGTTACGATGATATCACCGTGACTCACACCCCGCCTAAATTTTGGTGGGGCCCCATCGCCAAGGCTATCAAACGTCTGAGAGGGGCAAAACTTCCGCTGAATGTCAAATCCGAGCAAGACGTTTGGATTGAGTCTGAGGATATAGAGGAAGAATCGGCGCCAAATTCTTCCAATATCATTCTCAGACCGGTGGCGACCGTGCGAGCTTCAAGTACGGACTCGAAATTGATGACTGTCATAGCCAAGGCAACGCTGTATATGGGAGAGAAAATCAATGAGAATATCGTCGGCACGATCACCCACACCGCTCAATCCCTGCAGTGGGACGAAACGTGGGAGACGCGGTACCCGGCGCAAAATCGCCGGAGAGCCACCACTCACTGGGAATCAGATATTGAGCGCTTTTCGCTTGACCCTCCAATTGAATGGTCATCAGACTTGGAACCATATCCATCGGAGCCAAAAGAACAGCTACACGTAGAATGGTCGGTGGACCACTTGGTGTCGCAAGATAAGGATCCGCGCGGGCTGGAAATTTCCGAGAGTGAACTGATCAACGTTGATACAGACGAGGAGGGGCAGAGTCCCATTCGAATAGAGGGAGTCGTTGAAAACGAGAATGTTCGCGACGAATCCATTTTCGTGATTGCCAAGTTTTGTACAGGAGAAGATTTGGTGCTAACTACTAACCATAACCGGGTTCAGATCGATGGTGGCAATACGGCGGATTTCCGGATTAGGGCGGGCCTATCACCAGAGCAAGAGTCACGCATACGCGACTGCGATCTTGTCACACGTAGGGATCTGGGATGAACCATCTCAGTGAAACTTGTTCAGTAGGTAGCCGGGAACTCCAATTCTATGACCTATGTTCTCGTATCGAATGACTTCCTATATCTGCCCTTCAGTATCAGAATAGAGCTCTTTCCGCTCCAAGATGCTTGATAGAGTTCGTCGCGGGATTCCTGTGTGGCGAGAGGCCTTCCGAACGCTCCAATTTAGCTCGTCGACTGCCTCGATCGCTCTTCGTGCGGCACCGAAGTTCTCGTTGGGGACGAGGTAGACATTGTCGGTCCCAAACCCGTAAGGGGGTCGCCCGATGTGCTTCCCGGCCTTCTTAGCAATTCGGTGAGCTTCGAGCCCCTGCTCTCGATACAGATCCTTCTCTATTCCAACCACCTGTAAGAGTGCACTTCTAAGAAGGTTCGGTCCCGGGTCCCCCTGTCCCCTTGCTGTGCAATTCCAATGTCGTCCTTGAGAACATACAACCCGCTGCCGGCGTCAACAATCTCGCTGACAATAGTGTGCAACTCCCGCATATTTTGGGCTATCTGGAAAAACTGACCACACAATTACGTGTTCCACGTGCTCTTCGCGAAGCAGCTCCAGAAAGTCGCGGTGACTACTACGCTCTGTATTTTCATCTGCCAGCCGACCTTCAACGACCGAAACATCCTCTGGGTGGACCTCAAGGTCCTCGATCGCGTACTCCCAGAGCGTCTCCCGCTGCTGGTCGAGGTCCTGATCAGCAGTAGTTTGGTGAATGTAGATGAGTGCCGACTCAGCCATGGTCTACCCGAGTAGTTGTATTTTCAGGCCGTATACCCATCGGGGTCTTGGATGTCGCTTGAAGGCAGAAGTGGTCGATTACCGGGGAGGAAAATCAGTCCGAGCTAGAGCTCGGATCGGCCATCTTCACCAGAGCACTGGTCCGCTCACCGAGTGTGTGGTCCGTGAGGAGGTGTTCTCTGAGCTCCTCCACTAGCATTCGGTGTTCAGGCTCACCATCGATGGGGCACACACATTCAGGCGCGAATTCTGTTCTCTCTCTCTCTCTCTCTCTCTCTCTCTCTCTCACCAATCGTAGATTAGGTCGACATTGTATAAAACCAGCAAAAGCGGTTGATTTCAGTCTCCTGAGTCTTCTGTGTTGTTCGAGATTCCTATGACCCTTTTGCCTCTGCACCTACTAACTGTGCATATCTCAATGACTAACCACGAACGCGAGCCCCGAGGTCATTCACCGACCGATGAAGCGGAGAGGGCAAGCACCTCTCTTCTGGAATATCACATGGTGGGGTCGGGACTGAAACCCGAGATAGAGAGAAACGACAAATCGCCGAGCGAAGACGGATTCATACATGTGTCTGAGGGCGGCTCACCGCTCGGAAGAGTCGTCGTTCAAGTGAAAACTATACACGACGCGAAGCAGGGTTCACCCAAACACCAAACTGACGTTCGGACGCTGTTCTACAAGTACATTCGAGAGGAGCCTTTCATTCTGATCGGGGTTGACACAGACGCCAATAGCGCCTACTGGCAGCATATTACGAAAGAATACATTCGCTCGCTGGATATCAGACTGGATCAAGAGTCAAAGGTCGTCCATTTCCCCGAGGAAAACGAGATGATAGGGAATATGGCGCGGACAGCCACGGAATTCCGGAAGATAATCAAGAAAAATCGAGCAAAGTACCCTGTCAAAAGGATTGGCGAGACCCACAGGGCGGTTAAAAGTCTCATTGATTTAGGTCAGCATGATCGTGCAGTAGGAGTGATTCGGAGTGAGATAGACGACGCTACGAAAAATGTACTTAGAATCCATGAAATAGATTTCCCCCATTTCTACAAGTTGAGGGGACTGCTCAAGTTCCATGGTTTAGCAGACGGTCGCCGTGGCAAGGTGTATCGTTCTATCACTGATCTTGACCACGACCATCCCCGAGACGTGAATTTAGACGTGGTGAAATGGGCTGAGAAACACGGTATAAGCCTACTCAGCCACTTGTACAATCAGCAATTCCGACGTGACATTTGACACAGCCGTCGCGCGAGTGTGTCATCATGTGATTAGAAGTCAGTCAGACCCCCCGCAGACTCCTACAGGCGCATCCCGCGAGCGCCGATATCTCCGCGAATTATCCATTTCTTGCTGGCGTCCGCCAGCGTTTCGACGGACCACCTGAAGGTTTCTTCAGACAGCCCGAGACCGGCTGCGGCGGTCAGGGCTCCAGTAGCACCGGCAGTGAGCAACGTCCGTCGTCTAATTGATAGTGTCGGCGTTCGACTCTGGTCACTCATTAGCGTCTATGAAGGGGATTCTTCGGCATCCGATTTAACAGCTGGTTATGAATAACGAAATCATATTCACATAGACTGGTATGCCACAAAGCATATTCCGGTATTGATTGAGAATTAGAGGTAGATGACATTATTTCGCCGCCGATTCTGTGCTATCGCGCTCTCAACTGGTGGTATCTCTGTTGCTGGCTGCCTCAACGGCAACTCACAGACGAACAGTCCGGGCCAAACTGAGACCCAAAGTGCGACGAATGCAGAGCGAAAAGAGACGGCGAGTCGGACTGAAGCCCAGAGTCCAGCGAATACAGCGGGCGAAACCACTGCTACCAGAACGTCCGGCACTACACTCTCCCTAACGAATACGACGGCCAGTCCTGGTGAAAGCGGAGATCTCACTATCGAAGCGAGGAACATCAAATGGTTGGAACTGCCAAATCCATTCGACGGGCTTGACCCTACTACCACTGATACCGACCGTGGTAAACCGGTCCTTGATTTTGAGGGAATGACTGCGAATCCACATATCGAAATGGTTCTCCAAAGCTATCCACCAGAACTGCAATGGTCTTCGGTACAGAGACGCGTAACCGTCGAAATTCCGTATCGAGTTCCAGAAAAGTCGCCTGCGCGAGAGTACCCGTACACAGTGGCTGCGTCTAAGAGTGTATCTGGGGGGACCGAAACTGCGACCAAGTCGGCTTCATTCGTCGTTGCTCAGGAATAGCGTGCAGAGGCGAGATTCAAGCTCTGACTTCCTACTAGACTAGCGAATAGGTCCGACCGCGGCCCTTTCCGTGCTTCTCGATCAGGTTATAATGAGCGAGTTTCGTGAGGTGATTCCGGACGGTACGCTCGGCCCGTGGCTCTGCAACGCGCTCGTTGTACTCGGCGTAGAGCAGATTCGGTGCGACGCCATCGTTCTCGCGAATGATCTCATAAAGCACCTTCTGATGGGGCGTAAGTTGGTCGATGTTTTTGTCTTTCACCTCCTGACGGCCTCTCGGAATGGCCGCCTCGACGGTCTCATCCGGGATGGTCTCGACGTCATCCTGCTCGGCCTCCCGCGCGGCACTCCGCAGGATTCCGATCGCAACGCGCGCATCGCCAGCAGCGGCATCAGCGATCCACTCCAGCTGCTTGCGGCTTAGTACATCCTCATCGAGTCCCCAGCGCACGCGGTCTTCCAGAATCGATACGAGTTCGTTGAGTTCGTACTTCTCGAAGCGAATTCGGGTGGCGGCATGAAGACGTGAAACCAGACGATTGTCCAACCGCGCGAAGAGCTCCTCCTCGCGGTTCGCGATGAGGATCATCGAGATTCCAACTGTCCTATAGAGGTCATAGAGGAGGTCGTCGTCGTGAAGCTGGTCCACCTCGTCAAGGATCACCACGAACTCTGGACCGTCGTAGGTCGCGAGTCGTTCAAGAAGAGCGTCGGTCGGGGTTGATTGGCGGTGGATATCTGCCGTCGAACCAATCCCTTCCAGAATCCGATAGAGAGCGCGAAAACGAGTGTAGTCCTGCCAGCAGTTTACGTACTGGTAGTTGAGATCGATCACGGCCTCACGGAGCCGGGCAAGTGCATACCGGGCGAGACACGTTTTCCCGGCCCCCGAAGGCCCAAATAGAAACGCGGTCTCAGCGGGCTCGTTCGCGGTAACAGGGGCAAGCGCTCGACTGAGCGCGTTCATTTCATGATCGCGATGCTCGACCTCTCGTGGGATGAATTCGTCCTGAAGAACGCGAGCATCCTGAATCATACCTCAGGATGTTCCTACGCGCCAGTATAAACGGAGGGGGCAAGCTTCCACTTCTTCCAGAACTCTCGTTTTCACCAGCTTGTCACTAAACGACCTGCACTGACTCCCAACACCTAAATTTCGAGATAGACTTTCCCTTGATATGAACGAAAGTGAAACCAAAGAAGACCGCCGGAAGGTACTTCGCGAGCGTGTGAAGGATCTGGAAAATGCTCCAGTCGACAATGAGACGGTACGACGCACTCGCCGAGTCATGTCCGCCGAGCTTGACCAATTCGACGACCCTGTCGTGGATGCGTCTCCGGACCTAGCTGATGAGACCCTGATACGGCACTATGTATCAGTGTCTCAGTTTTTGTCTATTGTTGAGGGCGAGCACCTCTGGCTCAGTTCGGTAGGTGGTTTTACTGACTCGTTGGAAGGGGCGGCTACGGATATGGGTAAAGACGCCTTCGATGATATGGATGAGCTGATCGATGAAGCAAAGCAAAGAGAAATGGCGGACGAGACCACAGAAGCGCTACTTGACGAAGCCTCTGCTGAGAACGTGTTCAATCTGCGGAAGACGATACGCAACCATTGCTTAGTCAATTGCTGGCGTTTAGGCGAGGATGCAGAGTCGTACAAGGAATCAGCAGTCTTCTGGAATAGCTATGTGCCCGGCGGAATCGGTGTTGCAATTGAGTCGCGGGTAGGGAAGCTCAAAGACCTTTTTGAACAGCACATCGAAACAGAACATGCCAGTTTGACTCCCTCCGTGGGCCCCATCGGAATGGTAGGAGAAGTCTCGTATATCGACTTTGAGTCAGCGTACGATCTGGCTGGGCATCCAGCCAGGCTTCTCTGTAAGCACGACGGATTTGCAGAAGAGAGGGAATATCGCTTGATCGTGAATTCAATTGGGCCCGATGAAAGAGCCAAAGCAATGGTCGGAGCAAATGTCGATGCCCCTTTTGGCGAGTATATGTATGTCGACCCAGCACAGCTAATAGACAAAGTGTACGTCGCCCCGAACGCCCCCCAGCATCTGATGGAGAGTATAAAGAGCATCTTGGGCGACCGTTCGGGATTCGATAGCGACTCAGTGCAGTGGTCTGAATTATATCGGGACGATCCGACCTACTGAGTTAATCAAGCGCTCAGGAGAGCAACCATCTCAGAATCCTGAATATGAGCACGTATCCGGTTTGAAGCTACATTGGCGACAACTTCTGGAAGGCCGTAGTGGTGGTAGTCAGTGGACTATCCGTACTTCTGCTCAGCAGCCAAGCATTGTACAGTTCGTTGGCGCATCATTTTCGAACGTTCACGCTGCACTCGACGCGGTATTCGACGTCGACTATATTTGTGCTTAGTATCTCAGCGAGGTCTTCGGTCATGTCCTCGTGTTCGCCAGCCTTCGCGAGCGCTGGGAGCATTTGACGGGTGAACTCAGCACTTGCTTCGACTGCTCCGACCCGGGTGTTTTCATTGAGCAGGTCAGCGATGTCGTCGACGAGGTCCTCACGGTAGGCGAATTTGCCATCAATCCGTATTCGCATGATTCGCTCGTACACACGAGACTCTCAAAGCAATTCTGCTCGGGTTGCTAACCCGGTTGTCGTCTTGCTTTTGGCGTGCGCTCGTCTGACGCCTTTCGGAGAGTGGACATGAACTGAAGGGCTGACCTGGCGAATATACACAGGAACGTACATCTCGTGTGTATATTCAGGATCGTGCTGCTCTCGACGCGCGACCCCGTGGAAAGGTAAGCAGTGTATTTCCCGGGGGAAGATTCAGGGAGGCGGATATACTAGTCACAATTATGGAGCTAAAGGACCCGGATTTGGAGGCCAGAGCGGCTCTCGATCACGCGAGAAATTGCAGTTACAGCGCTTCGTATAACGGGAACTACATCCGATGCGATATGTATACTAAGAGGGATGACTCCCCTCGATTGAGGAGTGTTTTGGTAGCTGTCTATCCTGAACCGATTGAAAAAATTCCTCAATACCCGGATGATAGCGCGGGAGACTCGGTGCTCGCGTCGTGGACTATAGATATAGAAAGCGGAGATGATGTCCAGTCGGAGGTAGCGCGGGGAATTGGAGCGGCTAAGCAGTTTATTGACGAAAAGGAATACTCAACCGATAAAATGATAGAAGATATCAGAGCTGGGTTCGACGAAGTGCTACCCGGTGACCACACAGAGTAGTCGTCGGTCAAAGGCGCTGCTCCGGGCCGGACCGCGTCATTAGTTCACTACAGAATCGGCTAGTCAGCGTTGTCGTGCGAGTCTTCTGAACCTGTCAGAGGGCCGTGCCCTCCATACCCGATGATCGCTGCCTCTTCCGTCGGTGCGATCTCGAACTCCTCAGCTCCTCGATCGATCTCCTCGGGGGTAGCCCCAGTCGCTTCTGCGAGGACTTCGCTAAGCTCCTCGGACGAGATGCTTTCCTCTTCGATGGGAGCTTTACGACTCATATCTGCTGATACCTGATCCATGCTCATAAGCCTGTGTGTCGGTCTACCTCCATCTGGAGACCAGTGTGGGGGGCTGCTGGGCGGGTGGCGCTCCTCGAAGACATCGATGAAGTAGTCTGCCTCATTGCGGAGGTACTCATCGCACGCTTTCACGACAATTCCTCGATTAACCGGAAGCGGGCTATGTCGAATTTGGAGCTTCACTGTCCGCTTTGTTCGCCGAGCAACGTCGACGTGAAGCCCCTCTTGATAGACATCATGCCCATGATTTGGTGTTTCGTTATGATCCATCCGAGCGATTTCCGTCCACTCAACAGGATTAGTTGAGGTTCGGTAGTGGAGAAGGAGAAGAAATCGTGGGATACGTCCTTGGCTGCGATCGAAGCCGATGGTGAGGTGACAGTCCGACCGGCGACAGGAGCGGTGATATGCGACATCGTAACCTGACGGGCGCGAAGGGGACGTCATTGTTTGCCCCTGAAACCAGCTAAGAGCAACATAAACATCGACAGTCCGTTGTCACTCATTGCAAACGACCTCTCGAAGCTCCTCGCCTAGAGACACATGCGAATCTAGAGCTGGGGGATCGTCATCGAGCCGCTCGATCTTGTTCCGAACCCGGGAGACCACGACTCCATAGTATTTCTCAGTCACATCCTCCCCGTCGCTTAGCAGAATCTCGCGCTCTCGTTTTCGGGACGGCGCAATCGTCGAGGTGTCCGGCCACGAGGTCGACCCGACCGGCGACGTGCCACGAAAACGCCCATGACGACAGAAACAGAGATCCCGAGGACCGCAGATGAATGGCGTGAGCAATTCAACCCAGCGACGACCCTCTCACCCGAAGAAGTAGGCCGTGCGATGGGGACGCTGAGCAGTGACGGGTTTGAGCAGATGAACCAGATGGCCGAAGGCGAGAATGATATTGAGACCGCCGACCGAGTGCTCGTCTCACTCGACGCCGAGCTGGCCGAGCGGGTCGAGCAACGTGCCTGGGAGTGCGAGCGCGGCCCCGAAGCGGTGATCGACGCGTTCGTCAAGCACGGATTTCTCCCTCACGAGGAGCTTATGGACAGTTGCCAATGAGAGATGCAGAATCGACCATCGAGACGTCTGAGGAACAGGACTTGCTCGATAGTGCCGCCGACATACCGCCGGGGTCGACGGTTGAGCGGTCGGAAGACGGCGCGATCACGATCATTGGGACGCCGGAAGGCCAGATGCTCATTGAAGTTGACGAAGACACCGAGCTCGGCGATCAACTCGAAGAGATCGCCGCCTATGAAGGCATGACCGGGAGCGAGGCACTTCATGACGTTATCACTGAGTTTGCCGACAGCGGCGGTGAACCGACCGACTGGCCATAGTAGTAGAATCAAGTGAGCACGCTAGACAATTCCATACACCCTCACGGGTTTGATAGAATCTGCTGCAGTCTAATACACAAAAGGGGTGGGGAAAACGCGGTCAAACTATGGTCGCTCTATAAACGCACTGTTTCCACTAGGTTTATGATAGGCCAGTGCCTGCCTACATCAGAAGACAATGGACATCAACAGGACCGTCCGTAGACTGGAACGGCGGTACAGCCTCTCTGGTGGAGACTACTACCGGGAAGTCGGCCGGTCGAACGCGCATCTCCAAGATTAAACCGGCTTTTTCTTTTGCGGTTGCTTAACGACACAGCGATAGCGCTATCTTGATGCTCGCTCTGCGAGTAGCGATGCGAACTCCTCTTGGTTGAGGCCTTCTATGTTGCTGAGCTCAGGCGCCCCGCCCCGTTTTGCCACTTCTTCTGCGAATTCAGTACACAATTCCTCATGCTCCATAGCGTAGAATTCCCACGCTTTGGTGTGATTCATATCAAGTTCCCAGTCTTCGATATCTACAGTAATACCTCCTTTCCGAGAAACTGTTTTGCAGCCACGACTTCGAAGCGCATTGAATCGTACGTTGTTTCGTCGAACGGTCAAAATTCGCTTCGATTGGCGAATATATGGGTCAACCCACTCTCGCCACTCGAATTCCGTGGTATGGGTTTGCGGCATCGAAAAATCCGCCTCTCTATTGAGAGCGCAGAATTCCAGATAGATCTCTAGCATAGATATGCTGCACCGATGGTTTGCATTTGGAAGAAGATGTTTCAATATGAAATTGGACATCAATTGTCCCGCTGTCTTCGTTGCTGTCCCTTCCCAGTCGACCTCGTTGAGCGTATCTGGAATACGCTCTAATTCAATTTTCTTGTAGACCTCTAGTCCATCGCCGTCCTCGGCCTCTTCTTCCAAAACACCTTCATAGATATACAACAGTCGGACTGCCACTGGCCAAACTGTGTCTCCCATCCTATCGATGATGGCCTCAACTTCTTCGTCGGTCGTTTCGAGGTCATCCGTAGTACCTGAAACTCCCGTGTGGGTGTATATCCCGTAAACCGGGCCTTCTGCGAATGAGTAGCCGATTGCTTTCACCTCGTCTTCATCGTATTGTTCGTATCTTGGGAGAAACGATTCGTATTCTAACCCAGCATATTCTAATGAGTATCGTTTGTCAATTGGGTGATGGTAGTATGCATGCTCATGGGGCATCTCAGAGAAACCTAAAACAGTACACAACGTAATTTTGTCGCCTTTAGTGGCTACGTTTACCAACTCGTGAGCGTCAATGTCCTTGGTGCAGTCTCACTCACTGTACTGGAACAGCAATCTGAGGTCATCTCCGTTCGATTTGAGCCAGATGCGATCCCAAAAACGGTACCTCGTTGCTGGGGTTGACCCACGGCGTGTTGTTCCACCGACTGGACCTGACTCGCCACAGCTCGAAGTCCATTAGAAACTAACACCACCCAACGACGAATTCAGAATCGACTACGCGGATCCTAATTCGAGATTTCACTGTGGCTGGCATCAAGATGAAGACCACGATAGTCCCGGTGCTGCACACTTCTAGTATCAGACGGCTTCTATGGAAATCCCACATCGCGAAGGTGCCGAGTTTGAGGTGGAGTCTCCGCCGAGACTTCTTTGGGAGTACTGTGACACCCTCTTTGAGACTGTAATTCCAGATCGTACGACAGAATTCTGATTATACCCTCACTGAGCCAGCAAATGGTACCACTCATCCTCAAGTAGGTTGCCTCCTACTCTCCTTATCCTACATTCTCTGTATATATTACCCACGAACGCGTCGCAGGGGGTACAATAGTTGTAATACGAACAGTTCGACGCTCTCCAGAGTCTAAATTGATTCGTTGGGTCTTCTGTCCAACTGTCCGCCCCTTGCCCAATTCCCTTGCTCGGAACTTGATAGTAACATCTGTCACGCTATCAGAGAGAGGTCCGTTCCGAAGGTCGATGACGAAGGTTGTCTCACCGGAGAGTGGGCCTTTTCGATTCCAATCTACAACTTCTGCCCCACCTTCGATAAATGGGACGCTGTTACATCCCGCGAGCAAACCCGCTAGGACGGCTCCTCCGCTACGAAGAAGAGAACGTCGTCTGAATGAGGATTCTTTTTGATCTGAAGATGCAGGATGATGTTGGCTCATCCAAGATCCTCCCGGTTGAATCGCCAATACCCTATTACAACTGGCAATACAATCCACACGACCAACATAGTGATCCCAAACATATCGACTGGCGGGACGGGGGCACCGGTTTCAAAAATTTGTGAAAATGAGTACGACCCACCTTTGAATGCCTGTGTCGGATTCAATCGCTGGAAGTAAAGGTACCATGCTGGTTCGGTAGCTATCTCGACCGGTTGAAGCGATTCGGTTGATGCACTCCCAGTAAAAGCGTACGCGGCAAGCGGTAAGATGAGGACCTCCCAGAAGACGTTACATAGCGCATAGATTCCGACGGCACCTGCCATTGCCCGAAACTGCGTGGAAACTATTGATGAGAGGCCCACGCCGATACCAACCCATGAGAGCCCGTACAGCAGCAAGAATATCCCGGTCCCAATGAAGGCTCTGGGGTCAAGCCCACCATATACGAATCGGACGACCGCACCAGAGCAAAGAATAGCAACGACTGCCGCCGCTACGAACACTACTGAGCGTCCGAGAACTTTCCCGAGTACCGCATCGCCGCGAGTACTTGGTAGTCCGAGAAGAATGCGGAGGCTTCCTGATTCCCGCTCCCCCACGACTGCTTTATAACCCACGACGAGCCCGACTAACGGGATAAGCGGCATGAAATAAATGGCAAGACTTCGTGTCGCTTGTGGGACCGTCATACTTAGCGCCGTCAACGAGAGAATCTGTGGCACCGTTACAATCACGAAGACACCTACCAGCAACCATACGAGACGGGACCGAAGTGCGTCGACGACTTCTTTCCTTGCAATCGTTATGGCTCGTGTATTCATGCTCGAATTTCTCGCTTATATTCTTCACTTCGATCACAATTTTTGGTGTATTTTGCAAAGATATCCTCAAGTGTGCTATCTTCGATAGAGATGTCTTGAACCGCCACATCTGCTGCTTCTACAGATGCAATAATCGCTGCCTTCATGTTGGGATCAGAGCATTCAACCCGAATGGTAGAATCTTTGCAATGAACGTCAGTCACTCCATCTAATTTGGCAAGCGAATGGCATTGCGGAATTCTATCAACCAAGAATACAAGCGTTGAAACGCTACCACTCGCTGCCTGAAGGCCGTCGACAGTGTCTACTGTGAGTAGATTCCCGTCCCGCATTATCCCGACTCGGTCACAAACTGCTTCTACTTGCCCAAGAATATGGCTCGAAAAGAAAGTTGTCACTCCCTGTTCTCGTTCTGTGCAGATGATATCACGCATCATTTGTGCACCGTTTGGATCCAGCCCCGACGAAGGTTCGTCAAGAATGAGCAGATCAGGAGAGCCAACGAGGGCTATCGCCAATGCAAGCCGCTGTCGCATTCCTTTCGAGAATCCACCAACACGCATGGTTGCGTCGTCAAGTAGGCCTACCCGCTCAAGCAATACTTCAGGATCATTATCACACCGTTTCATCTGAGCAGCGAAGACAATGTGTTGGCGGGCACTCAACCGATCGTAAAGGCCGTAAGTGTCAGGTAAGACTCCAATCCGTTCGCGGAACTCACGTGGATTTTGACGGGGCTCCTCACCGAAGACCTTGACGACGCCACCAGTTGGGCGAGTAAAGTCGAGGAGCATGTCGATGGTTGTGGACTTTCCAGCGCCATTCGGTCCAAGGAAGCCAAATATTTCACCATCCCTTACAGAGAGCTCAAGGTCATCTACCGCGGTGATGTCACCGTAGCGCTTCGTGAGACCCCTCATCTCTATAGTGGTCATTGCTGCTGCTCCTGGAGTATTCCGAGCTGATCGGTGTAAGGTATCATCAGATGAATACGTGGCCAAAGCCGTTCGGAGATAGCTTGAACGGGATATGCTGTCGAATATCTCACCTTTGATTGGTTGACTGTTGGTTGGTGTCGTCTCGATTGAGGGCAACTCGGATACATGAGTCACCTGAGCTTACTATGTAGGCGATGATAAGCCGGCACGTACGTTTTCTGACTTGGAAAGTCTACCACTTGATTTTATAGTTAACCACTGGACATACCGAAGTAACGTGGTTTCCACACGCAGAGGTCCATCAGAAAATACAGCAAGGGAGGTCTGGTCTATCGATGACCGCAGGCAGTGACCTCGACGAGATTACCGACCTACTCGACGATCCTTACGCGCGCGATATTCTCGCTGAAACGAGTAAGGAACCCCTCTCAGCAAAGATGTTGACCCAGCGATGTGAAGCGTCATTGCCGACAATATATCGGCGTATCGATCGGCTCCAAGACCACGATTTGCTTGCAGCTCACCAGCAGATTGACCCAGGAGGTCATCACTACAAAACCTACCAAGCACGCCTCAAACGCGTTGTCATCAGCCTCGACAGCGGCACCTACACCGTCGAGATCAACCGAACGGAGCAAGGTGCGGCGGATCGTTTCTCTGACCTTGTGGAGGGCTTACGATGACTGCTGGAAGCGTGATTGTGCAGATTAGTTGGGGTGATACATCTCTTGTATTGACGAGTTTTATCAGCTTACTCGTTGCAGTCATACTTTCATTTACTATTGCAGCAAGAGCCATTCGAAGTTATAGAACGACCCGTAATCGGGGAATCGCGTTATTAGCACTCGGGATAGTACTACTGAGCGGCATTCCGGTTATAGTTAATATAATCCTATCAACAGTAACAACAATGCCATGGTGGGTGGTGGCGATGACGATAGACTTGATTCGTCTCGCTGGCCTTCTCATCATCCTTGTAACCATCTATGACAGCTAACACCCGGCTAAATGACAACGAGACGTACAGCAACTCCCTCACCAACTGGTACTACGTACCGGATACTTGCAGGGGTGGATCTAATGATTGGTACTAAGACTCTACTTGGAGTTAGTATTTCAGGGACAGCGCCCCTTGTCACGTCGGCCCTTCTAGCAATAGTGGGCCTATTTGTGGCGTACCAGGGTTACCGCGGTCACAGGCGAAACGGGAACCGAACGCTGTTATTCCTCGCTGTTGGGATCATATTCCTAACGACTGTCCCGTTCGTCATGCAGGCCTTTCTTGGAGAGATTGCTGGAACGAATGCTAAAAGAGTAATTATCAACCAGATAACGACAATTATTGGGCTTTGTATCGTTCTTTATGGATTCATCAGCAACAGTCGCGAAAAGGAGGCTTCAAGCTAATGAGCGAATCAAACGACCAGTCTACGAGCCGTAACCTATCGTTCATGAACAGTATCCGGAGACTGCTATTTGGTGTGAACCTCCGACAATCTATATGGATCTGTATCATTGGTATCCTTGGTACTATTGGTGTAGTTGTTTTCATCAAAGTTGGCGTAATACAGTATACCCCGACTGGTGTCGGGACGAGTGGGCAGATAGCTTTGGAATCAGCTTCATATTCTCGATTGGTGACATTGCTAATCGATACCTACACCGGTGAGACCAATCAAGTACTGTTTATCATTGTGCCACCCGCTCTCTTAATCGGAGCGATCATCAGCGCGTATCTAAATGAAGGTCTAGTTCCCGTAGCCATGTTGGTTATGGGCCCGATATTCGGATTTTTCATCAACCGTGTTGGAATGCCTACGGTTCCGGGGTTGGATCCCGAACCCTTACCACTCACTGAGGGGATTATATTTGCGCTTACCGGTACCCTACTTTACGGTATACCGCTAGTATTACTGGGATTTTTCATCGGACTACTCTGCCGGCGAATTGGTACACGGTTATCGTCAGAGGTGCAAAGTAACACTTAAATAACGTATGTCTAACCTTACAAAGAGGTCAGCAACCGCAGCTGGATAAATTGCGGCACTTACCGTTTGTACGACGCTGACAGACTGTCTTCCGGAAATTACGTAGTGCGCAGAGCGGAGCGCTGGTACAAACACATCCACCGCATGCTTGTATGGTGACGTCGCTTTCGTGAACTTCCGGTTCGTAGTCGTTGGCCTCAGTGTAGAGAATACGCTTCGTGCCACCCTCCGTAGTGAATACCCCTACAGGTGAGCCTTCACTCGGAAGATTGATACTCAGGTCTCCACTGGCAAGTGTATCACTGAATTCGAACTGGCCCTCTTTTGCTCCGTTAACTCTGTACTTTCCCACGCCATCGGGTGAATCTGACGACTGTGCACTTGATGGGAAAGCATCCGCTGAAGCTTCGGGGATGTAGCCTTCACGTACGAATGCTTTTAGCAGGTCCTCCCCACGTTCGTCGAGTTCCTTCTGAGCAGCTCTCACATCAACAGGCATTACTTGGACATCAGTAACACCCCCCTCTTGAGAATCGCTTGATGTTGCCGCCCCGATACCAGTGAGGCCAACTGTCGCGCTGCCCGCCACGCCGAGTGTTTTAACGAAGCGGCGTCGGTTGAATGATTTTTCATCGCTCGATTCCCGTTCGTCTTTGCCGAAGTGGTCTCCCAACATCGCAGGTAAAGTGAGAGTGGCCAATGTAATACTCTCAACTACACAGAAATATAATTCGAGTGAGTAGGACGGCTGTGAACAATCATTGAGTCATCTCTGATAAATTGTTCACTACTGGAATGTCCATCATCTATACTTGCGATATATGGTTTTATAAACACATCCATCTACGATGAAGTACTAACATGGATTGTCGTTACGATGTGCATAGAGATGTAGTAATAATTGGCGGTGGACAATCTGGACTGGCAACCGGGTATTATCTCACCCAACGAAACATCGAATATGTCATCTTGGAGGCTAGCGGCCGTGTCGGTGATTCGTGGCGACACCGGTGGGACTCTCTACGGCTCTTCACGCAGGCGAAGAACAGTAGTCTACCGGGAATGAGGTTTCCCTCCAACCCCGAGAGCTATCCGACGAAAGACGAGGTAGCCAACTATCTTGAATCCTATGTCTCCTGTTTCAGTCTCCCGGTGCGCCTTGATACTAGGGTGAAGGGCGTCGACCGCGCCGGTGAAAGGTATCGGGTCGAAACGGATGATGGTGTATACCACGCTAAACAGGTAATAATCGCTACTGGCCCCTTTCTTGATCCGTCGCGACCCACATTTTCTGAAGATATAGGTGACGCTATTGATGATTATCACTCTTCTGAATATATGAATCCAAGTCATTTCGAAACTGATGGTGATATTCTAGTAGTAGGGGCTGGGAATGCAGGAACGGAGATCGCCCTTGAACTGGCATGTACAGGGCGTCGAACTCTACTAGCTGGTCCAAGTGTAGGATATGTTCCAATGCGCGTGTTCAATAGCCGATTTTTCTGGTGGCTTGCTACGAACCTGCTCACGGCCGAAAACGTAGTCTGCCGCATGATAGAAAACTATAGTCGGTCGCACGGCGACCCCCTAGTACGATACTCGGAAAGCACTGCAAAACAGGCAAACGTTGAGCGCGTTGGCCGAGTTACTGGTGTAGAAGCAGGCTATCCGGTGATCGAGAGCGGACAGCGCCTCAACGTGTCGGGTGTAGTATGGGCAACTGGCTTTGATCTGAATTATGAATGGCTTAATATACCCGGCTTAGAAATCGATAGCGACGGTTATCCAATCCATGACCGCGGTATCGTCCCTGGTGAACTTGGACTCTATTTTGTTGGTTTACCCTACCAAACAACGCTCGTGTCGGCTTCTCTCGGTGGGGTGGGTGTCGATGCCGACCGCATTGCATCGACAGTAGCGCAGCGCCTCTCACCACACACCGACTTTTAAACCCTAAGGCGACTCCCATCAAATTGTGAATTTCCATTTATAATACTGAAAATATAAATTCTACAGCAAAGATTTGATAATAGTTGGTATATCGACAAATCCATCAAAATGCCAAATCTAGATCTGGTATAAGCCCTTTCTCTACTATTTTCCGGGTATCTACTGCTCTAATCTGACTCACTAAGTAGAAGAAGATTGCAGGTGCTGTCGAGTAGAATTATCTATCCTGTTCGATGCTCTCTTCCTACATCGCGACGGCTCCAAATAAAGCTAGAAAGTGTCTATTATTCTGCAATGATACCTTTTGTACTCGTATTTGTAGCAAGACCACGGTATCTCTCATACTCACTTTCTGCCCAGTCTATGGCTTCTGGAGAGTCATTCATTATCATACCACTTACACCCCCTTCGTTGTATGTTGTAATCCCCGCGGTTGTTTCTTTATCAGTATCCATAAGCCACAGAGCATACGGAAGGTCAGCACTGGTCGTAAGGATCTCAAGCATTCCATCGTTGACGAGTTTTATTAGCTTAGCACGATCTAGCTCTAGTATTGAGTCCAAAGCATCATTCTTGGCAACTATCTCAACAGAAAGACCGTTAGTCGTCGCACATTCATGAATAATAGTGATATAAACCATCATACCAACAGGAGCGAGACCGCGTAATCGCGTCGCGGTCTTGAGAATACGGATTGATGGTTCAATCACGTTTTCAGGCGCTACAGGGTCGGCTGTTCGAACATGTGCACCCTGGAGAAATGAGGTATCGAGCGGTGTAGACCGCGACAATTGAGCGAGTATCTCTTGCGATTCATTTAAAGCGGTCACATTGTCTTGGAATTTACGATACCACTCAGACGACAGCTCTCCAAGCAATGTGGTGTAATATTCATTTTCCCGTCGTTCAATACAACCAGCTGTTTCTAATTCGGTGATGGCCCTATCAACCGTTGATCGGGAAGCTTGGACCTCTTCTGTGAGGCCAGGCTTCGCTCGTGGTTGGTTGTTGATGGCACAGAGTAGCTCGCCTCGTTGGTAGACTGTTTTTTCTAGCGAAGAGGTATTCATGCCCATTCTATATGATCATTAGAGGGTGAATATAAAATCTTGTGGTCACTACTGCTTCTACTATTAACAACAATCCAGTCGAATCCAAAACTAGAGCCTTGATGCACTGTCGTCGAAGATGCTGGGGGTACAGTGTCAGTCTTCGTAGATGGAGGAAGAAGTCAATGTTGGGTGAATGCCCGGCCTTGAGTACTATATCGATAGCTGATGTGAAGCTCTCGGCTTTCGTAGGGTGCAATCGATGAGCCTAGCCGACCGAGTACGACAGCCGGAATATACCGGCGAGAACCGTTGTATTCCCTGCACAATCGTCAACGTAGTGATAGCGGCTATCATCAGTACTGCTACTGCTGTAATCTCAACCATCGCTGGTGTTGGAGTATTTGCCCTGAGTCTAGCCGCAATTTATCTGCGTGGGTATCTTGTGCCAGGCACGCCAATACTCACAAAGCGATATCTTCCTGACCGTGTTCTACGGTGGTTTGATAAGGAACCTGCCCCGTCACTTGAAAGAAATAATGACAATATTGAAGTAAGTACTGAAGATGTGTTGGTCTCTGCTAGGGCGGTGGAGCCATGCGCTAGCGAAACGGATCTCTGCCTTACCTCTGGGTTCCGGAAATCATGGCAAAATAAGATTCAAGGCCTCGCGAAAGAAGATATCAATCAGCAGCAACTCAAATCAATTCTTTCGATACGATCGGACCAAAATAACCTTTCCACCGAGGAAATTGGCGAAGGGATCGTGGCATATTACGACGATACAGTGATTTCTCAGTGGAGCTCTAACGCTGCAATTACTGCAGATATAGCTGCCGGAGCTGAACTCGATGTGCGGTTGCCCGGAGAGATTAAAATGAATCCCGCTGAAATGGCAAGGGTTCTGATGAGTCTACGTGTTTTCATAGAGCGGTGCCCCCAATGTGGGGGTGAGGTCACCGTCGATCAAGAGGTCGTGGAATCATGTTGCCGTTCTTATGATGTGATAGCTTCCACCTGCCGGGAATGCGACACTCGCCTCTTCGAGCTGGAGTGGGATGAGAGGACAACTTCTTCTTCTGAGGGGGCCTCAGCTTAAGTCTTTGAGACAGCAGATCTGAGATTTTACAGATTGAAAGGAAAGCTGACGTTTGGCCGCAATAGAGTCCTGTACTGTCTGAGCCTGCTCAATTTCACCTTCTCTCACTACAGTGAATGGGCCTGCGTAACTATTCAAACTGGCTATTAAACTCACAAATAGCAACGGTAGTGTCCGGATATATTGTTCAATACCAAACAAGTACCACTCAAAGCACAGCTATTGTTCTGAAAGAACTTGGTAATTTACACAAAGATGGGGGGAACGGTGACCCTTGTCACTATTAAGGATCAATGGGTACTGATTCTGATTCGGAATATTACAATATATTCTGAGTGACGGCTTTCTGGGCTGGAAAGTGTGCTCTCCGGTTTACCTTTCCAGAAGGTGTCGGATACGATGTAGTATGCATACAGTTCGTCATAACTCATCCAGCACGAAGCGTTTGGAATCTCCAGCTCAGACACTAGCTCGGTCAAAGAGAGTTGACCATATCTCGTCGTTTTGTGATGGATATGTATCTAGTATCAAACTGGACAATAGAGAACAACGCGATGGTAGCATGAAGATCGTTCTGTACTATCTATGTGTGAATGATCTGGTTAACGCTGTTTCAGATAGGTGCTTGTATGGAGACATTTGAATACCCTCGTATCCGTGCGGTTGCCCTTAGCGTTGTTATTGCTCTGTGTACCCTTGGGATCGGTATTCATCTTGTAGGGGCTGAGAGCATCTCTCAAGCAATATCATCTGTTTCTACTACCTTACTTGGGATGATCATACTCATCTCTCTCGGTTGGCTTGCCGCGTGGAGTCTCTCTTTTCGCTCTATTCTTGAGACACTTGACGTTCAAGACCTGGGATTGAAAACCGGATTAGTTTTTCTGATGACAATGTTCGCCGATTATCTCACACCATCCGCACAAGCCGGTTCAGTTCCTATTGGTGGATTGCTTGTGTCTCGAGCGACTGGCGTCGGATACACTACAGGTATGACAGCGGTTGCGACGTTTGGCATTCTCAATATCGTCCCATCTATGGTAATGATTGCCGCTAGTGCAACGTACCTTGCTCTAACCACAACGCTTGATCCAGAGCTGAAGTTCGCGGTGTTGTTGCTTCTCAGCCTGATGACTGGACTTGGCTTGGTTGGCTTGATTGGGTGGCGGTACCGCTATCGACTTGGAACGGTTGTGATTCCGCTCCTTGCGGCTTTCATTCGCCAAGTCAATCGTTTACTCCCTACTTCCTACTCTATCGATCCCAGACTTATCGACCGATACACTGGGAATATTACTAAGAAGATCGAGCGTATTGGGTGGAATCGACAGCAACTTATAGATTCACTGTGCTTTTCTGCGCTTGGTTGGCTCATTCTGTCAGCCGTGTTTTGGGCATCACTCTACTCAGTGGGTAATTCAGTACCGGTTGCTGTACCACTCTTAGTTGTTCCACTTTCAATGACAGGCAACGTTTTGCCGCTGCCGGGTGGTGTCGGTGGCGTCGAAGCACTGCTTGTTGCGCTCACGATCGGGACAGCTTCCATTTCGATACCAAGTGCGACTGCTGCAGTCTTGATTTACCGTGTTATGACGTTTGGGTTAGCACTCCTTTTAGGTGGGTTAGCAACTGCTCTGCTCGAGTTTCATATAAGAAACCCTTCTCTGGAGGATTCACTATGAATCTCCTCAATATACTAAATAACGGCCGAAAATCTGCTTATTCATTTTTACAGGGAATGCCATCTCTCCAACAGCTCGTAAAAAGTCGCGATAATAAATTCGCAGATACTCACTGTATCCTCCCATCGACTATGACTATTGGCGAGACAGCCGACATGACCATATTGGTATGGGATCATTACGAACGATTAGTTCGTGATTTCGAGGGTACATTTACTATAGAATGTACGGATCCAGCTGTATCGGTACCAGACCAGGTACGCTTCGCTGCCAGTAACAATGGTATTGTGACTATTCAAGATATCTCATTTGAAAGCACAGGAATTCACTACATTCGACTTACAAATATTCATACTGGAGAAATTGCTGTGAGTAATCCAGTCAAAGTCACAGATGAACCACCCGAATACCGGCTCTACTGGGGCGATATCCACTTCCATTCGAGACTATCTGATGGTGTCGGTAGTATCGAGAAAGGGTTCCGATATGCTAGAGACGTTATGCAGCTCGATGTAGTGGCTTGCACCGACCATGATACGATGGGCTTTTTCATTCCGCCTAAGCTCCAACGTCGACGAATGCATCGTCGATATTTTCAACAGACGAAAGACGCCGTCACTGCATATCATGACCCTGATTCATTCGTCACGCTCCTCGGCTATGAATGGACAAAACAGCCGAATTCCGGGGGGCATATCAATGTTTATTTCAACACTATAAAAAATGCAGAGTTATTCGATTCACAGACTGTTGGTACAGATACATACGAAGGACTCTGGAGACAACTTCGTCAATGGAAACAGCAAACTGGTAATGATGTTCTGACGATCCCTCACCATAGCGCAGAAGCAATGTACCCTTTTGACTTTTCGAGGGTAGAATATGACGACGAAATGGCACCATTAGTTGAGGTCTATTCGCAATGGGGTAGCAGTGAGTACCCTGGCTCAGAAGGCAATACGCTCCCCATCGGAGGTATTGGCCAGGGAGAAATAGACCGTTCTGGATACTATGCACAAGATGCGCTCCAACTCGGGTATAAGATCGGACTAATGGCATCTTCGGATATCCACGGTCCGTGGCCGGGTCATTCGTTTATTCATGTACCACCTCATCTCCCACGACTCTCTGAGATATTACGTGATGGTATTGGTTGGGGATTCATCTGGCGTATTTGGGATGAGAAGAGCTATCCTGGTGGATTAGTTGCATTCTATGCTCCTGAACTTACGCGAGACGCGATTTTCCGAAGCCTAAAAAATCGCCAAGTGTATGGAACGACTCAACCCCACCGAATGATACTTTCACTTGCAGTTAATGGTGTCCAACTTCGTCAAGGGATCAGTCAGGTTACAGTCAACTCGTCTTCTGTAGAACGATGTGTCTCAGTGGGTGTTGCTGGAACGGCACCCCTTGAACAAGTGGAAGTAATCAAAAACAACAAGCCATGGAGAATATATAGCAACCCTGTTGATGATGTTTTTGACTTCGGAAAATACACGATGGAGCGAGAGTACATCGACCAAGATGATATTAACGAGATAATTCAGAATTCCTCTATGTCAGCCGATGACTTCTACTATATCCGTGCCACACAAGCGGATGGCGGAGTTGGATGGGCGGGTCCGATTTGGGTTTCAGTATCAAAATCCAGAAAAATCTGAAGTATTCCGACCTGAAGTCAAAGAAATGCGTACTGTTGTAGAACATTCGGGGTGAATTGGAGATAAGAGTACTCTCACGAGATCGGGTTTGAATGACTATCTCTTGTATATAAATAGTACCAGAGAGTTTCGTCCTCGGAAAGTGTACTCTCTGGCTTATCATATTCGCAACAATCTGATCTGATGAAGCATGGATTCGACTCAGAACATCGTGCGTCAAGGTTTGACTCGATCAAAGCCGGGGCCCGAAGCGACACAACACGGGTTGAACAATTATCAAAATCAGTTAACGGCTACCAGTAATGGGATGAGATGCGGTGATCCAGCATTGGTTAGTCCTCAAATAGCACCAAACACTACTAGATATTTACTATGATTTACGCAGAAAATATGTGTGATACAATACGATACCTTTCAAACTCTCCGCAAAGAGTCGACATCCTGAATATGCTTACAGAGGAGAGAATGGATGTCCGTGACATCACAAAGCAACTGGAGAGTCCACGGTCTACGGTTCAGCGAAATGTATCGATTTTAGAAGAGAAAGACTGGCTCAGGAGCATAGGATCAGAATACACTGCCACAACCACGGGAATGTTTCTTTGCGAGGAATTTGTATCTATGATTCGTACTGTAGATACGATTGATCGGATAGCTCCGTTTTTGGAGGCAGTAGACGATCCCGATGAGATTGATGTTGAACAGCTTAACGATATGGATATAACAACTCCACAGCCAGGACATCCACACCTTCCAACAGACAAGTTGTTTGAAACTCTTACAGAGTGTGGTCAGGTTCAGGGGTTACTACCAACCGTTTCATCATTGTCTGTTCGTTTGTTCCAAAATATGGAAGGTGATGCTCCCTCGAAGAGTGAGTATATCTTATCACCAAGGGGGGTTAACACTCTTTATAGACACTTAGCGACAGAGGAAAATGAAAACCCAGTGCTTGAATTCCCCACCAATCTAAAGTTCTGGTACTATAAATCAGAGTTACCTTATGGACTATTCCTCACAGAAGACACAGTCGTTTTTGTTGCATATGATGATCTTGGGAAGATGCAAGCAACTCTCCAATCGAGTTACAAGCAGACGTATTCCTGGGGACGAGGTATTTATGAGAAATATGAAAAAACTTCTCAGCGGTTAGAAAAGAGCCAAGTAGTAAAGAAAGTCAATGAAACCACGAATGTGGATGAGTGATCATATGTTTGAAATCTATTTCGCGTCAAATAAACTAAACTGTGTTAGAAATCATCTGGAATCTTCAAATGAATCTGGTGAATATGATGAAATTATTGTATATCTCCGAGAGATCTACAGTCAATTATTTAATAGCTTATCTGCAGTGAGTGATCCTCATCTCACGTCGCATGGCTTTGGAAAAGATATAATATGCAAGAAGGGTGGGTACTTGTGAATCTTATAAAGCTGATTGCGCAATTGATTTCGGGAATCGTAGGATTTGCCGCACTCGCTGTATTTCTCGTAATCGGGCTTAATATATACGAGAGTGGACAATGGGTTCCTCTTGAGATCGGTGTAGTCGCTGTTGCAGGAATTATAGCTCTCGTATCACTGCGAATTCTGAGCAGGCTTTAGTTATTAACCAAGAGAATCTAAAATTGTTTTAACTGTCTCTTATCGGACTATGAGTGAAACGACGAAACCGACTACTGCTACAAGCGCCGCTGTAGTCGCAACATCTTCTATGGCGGCTCCTCTAACCAAGAGATCAATTGCTACCCAACCTATTGCCAGGGCAATCGCGATTGTGATTGATTTTCGAACGCTTACCATAATTTAGGTGTTAAATGTGAATGGTTACTAGCTCAGCAAATACCAGATCGGTTGCAAATGTTGAATCTTCTGCAAGCTCGGTTGATGTTGCCACCGTATCGTCGGCAGAGTTCACTGACAACAGCAGCACATGCAATGCTGCCAACTGTACCGAATCCTGCAATAGCACAGATCGTTGCGCCTCCGAGACTACAGCCTCTGTTACAAAGAACAGTTGACACATCCCGGCAAATACCGCATCTACTGACTTGTACAGTCACATCCTCAGAGGAGCCGGACTCTACTTCTATCTGCCCATTATTGATAGTAAATAGCTTGATATCGATGTGGTCTTTTCTCTGGTCCGTAACAGATGCTCCCGCATCAAACAACGAATCGTCTTTTAACGTTACAACGAGATCGACGTTGTCTGGCGCTTCTTCTGAGTCTCGTTTTGGGGTGGGAAAAAATGAAACCGCCTGATATGGATTGCCGTATTGGTCAGTACTCTCAAGCACTTCAGACTCAGAAACGTCAATGTGACAGTCGTATTCTTCTTGTAGCTTAGCGTATAGTTGCTTGTACTGATGCGTACCCTTTGCAATAGCAATTGCCTTTTCTTTTCTGCTACCACTAAGCGCCTCCAAATCAATTTCTTCATCTGAATTGACGTCTTCCGCTGATGCGGTACCGAGACCAGCAATACCGACTACGCCCGCACCCATCATTCGTATGATGTTCCGTCGATTGGGTTTCCCTATACTATCGTTCTCACCAGTGCTGTTGTCTTTCGACATTGCGTTTTGGTCTACACGGGGCCTTTTCTTTACATTAACTACTAGTCTAGTAATTAAGCATTGGCGCGGTGGCCACCAGGTAGAACTTACGCGCTCAGCAATAGAAATTTCAGAGCTTTGGATGATACTCACTTGGCAATCAACGTCGCACCCATCTAAAATAATCAGAAATGCAGTTCCTCGGGAGTTCATGTTTATTATGAATTTGTGAATGATGCTGCCCATGACATTCTCTCAAGATGTGAAACTACATCACTGTGGAATAAATCTCTCAGAATCTCACAAAAATACCGTCCAATAGTGTGTACTCTCAGGTATCATTGAAGAAAGAGATCCATTGCCAATGTCGCATTTTGAATTAGTGCCCATATTCCAATGGAGAACCATCTTGAGATGAGATATGATTTTACTTGCTCTCTTTCGCCATGAGTCCAAGAAGCTATGGTAGCATATCCGAATGACAGAATAGCGAGGACTCCTGCGCTGAGGTAGGCCCCAAATGCGGCGAGAACGATTGTAGAGATCGTTGTAGCTAAACCCGCAAGCCACATCGACTGAGTAGCTCCAATCTCCTGTGTGAACGTTGAAATCCCATGCTGTCGATCATAGTACGTATCTGCCGCTTGATGTGCAACATGATAACCGAAAGCGTACAGACCCACTGCAACTAGAATTCCCCACTGTTGCATCGAGCTGACCCCCCTACCGGCTACTAGCATGAAGAATAGCCAGATACATGCCATGTCAACAGCAGTGGTGGTGAGATGGTTAGAAATGCCACGTTCTTTAATTCGTGGCGGATAAGTGTATATGAATCCAAAAACACACAGTAAGGTTCCTACCGAAAGTATTCTTATGTCACCGGTTAATTTCGTGATCCAGCCCCATAGCATCATTGCTCCAATCACAGACACAACGAGAAATGTCGCGGCACTATCGATACCAACACGCGCGAGTGCTGCGGGAATGCGCGACTTTGATGGATTGCTCCTATCTAAATGTCGGTCATGAATTACGTCTGCCAATGATGCTTGTACTTTTGAAAGCATGACTGCTATGAATCCTACAGCTAATAACCAGCAATTTGCAACAATCGTAGATAATTCTACAGCTTTAGTGGCGAGACCACCGGCCACACCGAGATATGCAATATTATAGCCCAATGTTTCTGGTAGACGACCAATAGCTGCGATGTCGCTTACGAAGCCTAAGTGGAAGTCAATTTTCGTCTCTGACGCCTCATTAGACGAACTCATGAAAGCTCGTTATTGAGATATGATAATCATATCAACTCTAACGAAATCAGTCAGTGATGACGATTTTCTCAGCGTTGAGCTATATCACTGGACGGAAACTGTCTATCACGGGAGTGAGTAGGTGCGCCCGCGGCCCTCCCCGTGCTTTTCGATCGAGTTGTAGTGAGCGAGTTTGGTGAGATGGCTCCGAACTGTGCGCTCTGCTCGTGGCTCCGCCACGCGCTCGTTATACTCTGCGTAGAGCAGATTTGGTGCGACCCCATTGTTTTCGCGAATGCCTGGGAGCACTCGCGCAATCGGTGGAATACTTGCAGGCTGAAAAAGAAGTATGGAGAGAACGACTTTGTAAATAAGAAGAATATCACCGGACGGAAAGCTTACTGCCTAAATCCAGAATACAAGGATGAATTGCACGACGCACTTCGTTGGAGCACTTACAACAGTGAGAGGGGGCTACCGTAGTTGGTACTCAGCATCAAGGGAGAGCGACAGCAATATGCTCTATGCCGATCTGAGACCCACAATCCACGGACTTGTTCTCTCGCTCACTCATCTTTCCTGCGAGCGACCCAAAGAGAAGATCCGCATCGGCGTTCGGTGTACTCCTCGATCATAACCCCACCATCGAGTGGGGAGTCGTCCCTGAGTTTCGGGAGGTAGGACCCAACGAGGGATGCTGAAAGGTCGCCATCTTCGTCCGTGAGGTCGGAAGCACGAAAGTACCGATGGTTGTTGCCGTGTGGGTTGTCGCTTATGAAACGCCTGAGCGCGCTCTCGACCCGCTCACGATTGCTTTCAGTTTGCCTCGCGCTCATATTCTGCTGGTCTTCTCGCGGCGCTCTCGGTCGGCTGCACGGAGCTCGTCGAGACACGGCCCACAGATACGTCCGTTCTCTGGAACGATGTTCTCACACTGCTCATAGCGGATGCACGCCCCGTCAGGGGTTGCCTCGTTCCCGCCGTACGCCGCGAGGTCTGATTGGTCCGCGCTCACGGATCAGCTCGCCTCCTCATCGCTGGCATCACTTCTCTGACCTGGTTCGGTGGTCACTAAATCTCTTGTAATGAGTTTGAAGGCGAGTATTCGGTCACCGGCCCTCACCGTCGACTTAGTCGGGTTCTCCGGATTAGTGGTTCGACATCGGGGAATCCGGAATTTTCTCCAGTACTTTACATGGTAGCGTCACTCGGTACTTGATCATGGAGCCCGTGGGAAACTCGTCTGGACGAAAAACTCACACCTTGGAATCGAGAAACGCCAGCACCTCCCAGACGACTCGACTGGGATTCATTGATGAGAACGTCTGTGGCTCATACGAGTACTCAGCGCTCGCCATCTCGCGTTCTTGGTAATGCCCCCACCCCTCAACGTGTGGAGTCGGTTCATGGTGCCATCCGAGATCTCGTCCGGTTTCGTCGGCATAATGGAACGAGAACTCTGGGGGTGCCTGAGGTGTTTCGCCGGCGAACCATCGCACTGTGAGCGTCGCTTCTGAACGGTTCTCGCTGAGTTGGTGGGGGTCCAATTCTGCGACAACGCAAGTATGTGTCTCTGATGGAAATCCTTGCGCCGTCAAAATCATCGGATGACGTTCGAGTTCGCGTCTGATGCCCCGGAGAGCACGGTGAGAGGCTGCTGCTGAATCGTACGAATCAACTCCATCCATCGCCTACGCCAGAGCTCTCGTGTCTCGGGTGTACGTGGCGTAATTCTCGATCGCATCCTCAACGATCGACAGACGATAGACAACGAGCTCCCAGTCGCTTGCAGCAGTCCGAATCTCTCTGGTCTGGTCAGCGTGTTCGGCTTTCGCTGCCTGTTCACGAAGACCTTGGGGTGACGTCACATCGAAGTTCGCTTCCCAGTCCATGATTTGCTCCAGTAGCTCCTCTTTGAGTTCGATGAGACCCTCATGGTCGTACTCGTCGAGGAGTTCACGGATGGTCTGCGCTCGCTGATACAGCGGATCGAGAGCATAGAGGCTTGTCCCGTCGCGATCGAACTCTACTAAGATGTGCATATCTGTGAGCCGGGTGAGGTGAGTACGCGCCGTATTCTCCGCAACAAGAGCCTCATCAGCTATCTCCGACGCGGAGCGGGGCTGGGAGGCGGTTTCGATGACTGACCGTACTCGGTCGAACGCGCTCGTATGCTCTTTCCACGCCTTGGCACCCGGTGCCTCTTTTCCCATACCCGTCCTTTCGAACTGGAAATCAATAAAAGCATCTGCAAGTCAAACATTTGCACTTCTGGTCCTCGTCCCGAGAGAGTGACAGCCCTTCTGAGGAGAGCAGGTCGAAGGGTTTTCTTTCAATCACTGGGGAGAGTCTCCACTTGGGTCAGTGTCTCTCTATAGCTTCTAGCAGGGGGTTTACCGTTTAATAGAGCGCTCAGAACGTATCTATTTAGTGAATGAAATTCACTGGAGACTTATTGAGTTTCATTCGACCGACTGGAATTGACCGCAGGCTTGGCGCTGCTCGTGCTGCTCGGGGGACAAACGTCATCGAGAGCATTTCGAACGCCCCGTTACTGATGAATGGACGAGCGAAATACTGCAAAACCAATATCCCCTCCCCTATACTAGAGTCAAGCTTATGACTACCGAGAGTCAGTCTCTTGTATGACTGAACGTGGCGAGTGCCGCCTTCTAACCACACGGACACGGATATCGCTGTTGAGGATGATTTCTGGACAGACGAAGCGAGCTCATCGAGCGCTTGAATAGATGCCGAACGATCTGACGAGTACCTAATTGTAGTCACAATAGAACGCATATATCTCAACAATAGGAGTTGAGGCAACTGTCTAACCCATATAGGTATTCATGAATGAATTCATTTAGACAGTCTCATGGATCGCAATGGGTCGCTGAAATTGGGTCTGTCTAAGAGGTACCTCACACGATACAACAAAGAGGCATACTATACTGACGCCATCGATGACGAGCCAACTACGTGGCACCGGCTCGATTCAGTCGAACAGTCGCATAGCACGCCGATAGATTGGCCTGCCAAGCCAGTCGCGGGCGTCAGCTAACTCTTCAATCCGCTCTCTGGCATTTTCATCGGTGAGTTCACCGCGCTTCACCAACGCTTTGTGAACGATCGGTGGGAGCGCTACTTGTGCCTCAACGAGTTGCTGGAGTTCCGGTAACGCTCTAAGGTCGTCTGTAATCAGGAACCCCGCATTCAGCTCCCGAGTAAGCGAGACGCATGTTGCTTCCCCGCTATCGATACGCGACGACTCGAAATCAGCATCTCCGGTGGCATGAACCGTCATCTGCTCCTTTTGACTCAGGACTTCCGTAGCAGCCTTCCCGTGAACATCGTCGTACTCCGCCGTCTTCTTTAGCTCCTCAATTACGGTATCGGTCGTGTGCACGTCGAACTCATCGAGAACTAATCGAAGTGAGTCGGCCGTCGCGAGCGTGATGAGGGCGCTGGTATCCGCGACGATCATGCTACGGCCTCACAATTTGGCGAGTTCGTCAGCGAGGTCGTGACCCTGCTCAAGCACGTTCTTCGAAGCGCGAACGGACTCGGCATCCTGCCGCCCGATAAACTGTTTCAACGTCTCGAACCCGATTTCGCTCTCGAGATAGAGTTCGACGACGGCTTCCTTGAATCGCTCATCGTCCTCTACTTCTTGCAGGTACTGTTGTAGCGTGTCTCTGACGATGTCGGTTCGGGTCTTGTGAGTGGCTTCTGCTGCGACGTCTGCCTTCTCGATCAAATCGTTCGGCAATCGGAAATTGACCTTGGTTGTTCCCATGCCACTCACCTGTATGTACGGTGTACCTACACGGCTAAACGGTTATTCCTGCTTTGAGCATCCCTCTCGAATCACGTGGGACTATTTGAACGGTATTTGAGACAGTGCTGCCAATATCTTACCAAACATAATAGTGTGTTTCGAGCTCTATTGTTTGGTAAGACTGCACAGAATAGGATCGCCCACTCCGATATATGTTTGCATATATGGAATATTACATGGATACCTAATGCCCTTGATGAGGGCCCTAAGCCAGAGAAATGCACATCAACAGGTGAAGACGCGGTCGTCTATTGCGTGCTGGATCTCACCTTGAGTGAGGCCTTGATCGGTGCAAGACTCTACAGTGATCCAGCAGTGGGAGCGGGATCCCTCACACGAGCTGAACCAATCGCGTGGTTGCTGACTCTCAAGTGTTCTTACTACCGCGACTTCTTACCTAACATCAGAACGGAGATTCCGACTCGGTGTTAGGTAAGACGCTTCGAAGCCTGTGAAACCGGTAGGGTAATGCCGTGAGAAAATTCCGGGCTTGATGAGATGTCGCTGCTCACTACACGGTAACCCGTGACACACTTCCAGCGCGCCAGTGAATAATTCGTTCACCGATTTTGGAGGCAATGTAATAGGCTGGAAGGACGGTAGCGAACGCCAGCAACGGGTGTATAAATCCCGTTATCGAGAACGTGAGTCCGGCGAAAACGAGCGGGCCGTAGAAGCTAAGAGTAGTGTGTCTCTGAGGCTTCTGATAAGGTTTGTGTGGCCAAGACATTTCGCGCTGTCTTGAATTACCTTGTACTCTGACGTGAGTTGATCAGTGATATATGGCGATCTTGAGAGCGTGGATGTCACTCAAGAGCGTGATCGTATATCCGGCCGTGTGAAAGCCACCTCAACTATCACTACCTTCGGCTCCGGGATACTACACTGTCCGAACTCGACACCGGCACAAGTGCAAAGGCGTTCGCAGAGTTCGACCCCCGTAATCAAGACAAGCGCTTGAGTCGTCTCCACTTACCACAATTTGCGTGGTAAGGGACGCCCTCGATCACTTCTTTGCCGGAACCGTGACCGATTGCTCAGTAGTCACGAATTAATAGGCCATCAAACCGCTCGAAGTGGTCGATATTGCGTGTCACTACCGGTTCCTCAAATCCAAGCGCGGTGGCAGCAATCAAACAGTCATCGAGTTCGACTGCCTTGCCTGCGTTTTGCTGCTCACCATAGAGCCGTCCACCACGCAACGCAATCGATCGAGTTACCGGCACGATCTCTTTAGATGCGGTCACATCCACGACCTCTGTGTGCTCATCAAGCGGAACAGATGCACGAGGAACCCCGGCTTGGAGTTCGGCCATAGTGATCGCGGAGACCCGTACCTGTTCAGGGGAATCCTCGATAGTACGCGCACACGAAATCGCGTCCGGATCGCCGTGACGAAGATCGAGTAGAAACGAGGTGTCGAGAATCACGGCTCATCGACGAGCTCTCGATGTGTCTCCTCAGCGGACCGAGAGAGACTCGCACCCGCATCAGCTACCGCTTTTTCATACTCGTCATCGGCTGCACCTGTGCCTACAATTTCCAGCAGTGAACGCTCACCTGCTAATCGTTCTACAACATCGCTGAAGCTCTCTCCGTCGCGCTTCTTTGCACTGAGGCGCTCGTATGCGGTTTCACTGAGAGCCACGGTCTTTGTATTCGTTCCCATACATACAGATAGCTGTGCTAAATCTATAAGCCTTTGTGTCCACTATTCACTATATCAAAATGATACGATTGCAATGATCTGCTATTGTAGCAGCAACCTCGTGCATTCCCTGCCTTCAACTGGGAATGCGGTGGCAACGCCGAGAAGGCTATTGCCGTACAGGGGTCTTCTTCAGCCGGGGCAATAGGCTAACGCCTGATGCTGACGGCTGGTGTTCGTGTGTTGCTCTGAGCGATGCGAGAAGGCGCTGTGAGCGCCGTTGCGCTCGCGGTGGTCCTTGGGAGTGGAGTTATTCTGCGAAAGCCCGCGCAGGGCGCTGTGGGCGCGAGCAGGACCGTGGAGGTGGGTGGGGACGTTTGGAGGTGTTCTGGCCTTGGAAGTGAGGAATAGTATTGACGGGTAACTGGTACACATCTCAGGGGTTGTCTTGGGCTCTTTCCGTCTACCAGTAAAGCAGCTGTCGTGGACGAAGATGGGCGATACCTTCTCAACTAGTATGAGTCCGCCGGATCGTATCGGCTCTGACTATCGGATGGCCACGTTGACCGCCGAAAGACCAACTGAGCCAGAACGCCAGCGCAGCAATGCGAGAGGAAGGTTGTTGGAAGGGTGAAACGGACGTCTGATCTCGATGAAGGTAGTTGTACAGGACGATTCAGAGAGTCAGCGCTCGTAGATGATCACACCAGAGGTGTTTGAAGTGGGTCTTTCAGCGAGCTTTGTCACCCTTGCGCCGTTCAAAGCCTGTAATGTACACTGCAATCGAGACGACGCCGATGAGGATCGCCAGCGGTGTATTCGAGGTGTTTTCGAGAATAGTGATGCCGAACCCTGTCACGACGGCTATACTCCCGATTAGCGGGACTGGGTTTTCCTTGATGGTGTCCTCTTTGATTGTCGTATAGATTATCCCGAGAGCGCCCCCGACCGCGAGAAGAATGAGCAGAGGAAGTACTGGTGGTCCACCAGGAATGCTGCTTTCCGGCATGAGGCTTCTTTTCTCAGTTTTGTTATCAATCTTTTAGCCTGTAGAGTATATCTGGGTCTTCCTTAGCGCCTCTGTAGTGTTATTGAAAGACGGCGGGGCCGATAACGGCGATTAATACTGCTTTCGTTCGCGGTCCCGGATTCTTGGAGGGATCGAGGTACGGTGGCCGCCGCATTCTTACCTAACATCTGAGTCGATACGCTGTTCTAATGTTTGGTAAGAGGTGGACGGTGGCGACGGAGGGTATTTCCTGAGTCGTTAGTGCCGGCCAACCAGCGTGATCACGAGTTGCTCGCGCTGCTTCAACCCCACAAGGGTTCGTCTGAAACCGGGGTCCTCGGGTTCGTCATAGCCCGGTTGGTCGGGGCTTCAACCCCACAAGGGTTCGTCTGAAACCGCGGGCTGGACAGCTTTCAGACCAACAGCAGCGAGGCTTCAACCCCACAAGGGTTCGTCTGAAACCGCCAGTCCCGCCACGGATGTAAGACGTACCCCCAGCTTCAACCCCACAAGGGTTCGTCTGAAACTATTCACCGTCGAGACCACACGGCTCCGCGCTTGATTGCTTCAACCCCACAAGGGTTCGTCTGAAACCCGCGCGGTGGCTTGAGGGATGACCTCAAATAGAGTGGCTTCAACCCCACAAGGGTTCGTCTGAAACACGGATAGTCTTCCGGTCCAACGCGTAGGTCCATGCTTCAACCCCACAAGGGTTCGTCTGAAACCGTTGGGGTCCTCGTGCGTGCATAGGCCTACCTCCCGCTTCAACCCCACAAGGGTTCGTCTGAAACCGTTTGCCCCGAGTGCGGCGAACAGTTCACGATCCGCTGGCTTCAACCCCACAAGGGTTCGTCTGAAACACGGCGTTGGCGATTAGCGGGATGAATTGTTGGCCGCTTCAACCCCACAAGGGTTCGTCTGAAACACGGCGTCGACCGCGAAGGGCGCTTCCGATTCGGGCTTCAACCCCACAAGGGTTCGTCTGAAACCATCCGGCTCCGACGCCTTCTTGAGTTCATCCTCCGCGCTTCAACCCCACAAGGGTTCGTCTGAAACCGTTTGAGGAGGGAGAGGACCCACACACCGACGGCTTCAACCCCACAAGGGTTCGTCTGAAACGCCGTAATAGACTTTTACATGAGGTCGATTGATTGGGCTTCAACCCCACAAGGGTTCGTCTGAAACGAGTTGTTCCGGTCCCCAAGTCGGATGACCGAATGCTTCAACCCCACAAGGGTTCGTCTGAAACTCGACTCGTTCTCGCCGGCGACGATCGAGTTCGGGGCTTCAACCCCACAAGGGTTCGTCTGAAACAGTGAGAGCGCCACGCACAAATAGCTTACCCACCGGCTTCAACCCCACAAGGGTTCGTCTGAAACGAGGACCCCCACGCCGAGATAATGCTCGCCCTATCCGCTTCAACCCCACAAGGGTTCGTCTGAAACCATGTCCGATATTGCGGACATACGTGCCGTAGTGGCCGTTCACAGTATAGTTCTTCGGTCGACCCTGAATAGCTGATTTACCCCTGGGGGTCGACTGCTCAGAGAAAACGATTATCCTCAGTTGGGTCCTGTCCGTAGACCGTCCGGTTCAAGAGGCTATCCGAGGAGAGTTCGTAGACTATAACCGACTCACCAGGCACGAGAACATCCTCTATCTCGCCACGCAACTGTTGGAGGTCTCCCTCCGATATCTCGCCTTCAAGTACGGAGTTCTGGACGTGGGTGAGATATCGTCGTCCAAGTTTGAGCATCAGCTGGGTCCGGTGGGCCTCCATATCGTAGACGAGGACGACGTACACGCTACTACCACCACCGCTCGAACGGTTCGTAGGCCTCGCCAGTCAGAAGGTGCTTTTTCAGCTTGTACGCTTCCAAACGGAGCAGATACTGATAGCTCACCTTTCGGTCAAGCGCGGGATGCTGGACGGTACGTTCAAGTGCCTCCTCGAACGCTTTCGAGTAGGTCTTTCGCCCGCTGTCAGTGAGGAGACAGGCCCCCAATTCGGTCTCGAAGTCGTTCGTGGTGAGCTGTCGCCGGTTCACGAGGCGGAACGTGACGCGGTCGGTAAGCAACGGTTTAAATAGATCGGCAAGATCGAGCGAGAGCGAGTACCGTCGTTCGCCGGGTTCGTGGAGGAAACTCACCGCGGGGTCGAGCGCGGTGGCCCGGATCGCCGACACGCAGTTCGCATACACCAGTGAATTGCCGAACGAGAGCAGACTGTTCACCTCGTTAGGGGGCGGGTTGTACTCTCGACTCCCCATCTCGAATTCTTCGTCAAGGATGCGATCGAAGGTGTCGTAGTAGGCCTTTCTGGCCGTTGCCTCGAAACCCATGAGTTCCGGAACGTCACTCGCTTCCGAAACCCGTTCACGAACTTCATCAAGACGGTTGAGCGTCGGTCCGAACTCGTCACGGCGACCATCGTAATACGCGACGTTCGCACGCATATTGTGGATACTCCCCCGGACAAACGATGCGGCGATCTCCTGACGGTGGTCGGCATCCTGGTATGCATCGACCTGTGCGACGAGGGTTTGGCCCGATGTTTGACCGCGTTCTGGCATCACCGATCCCGAGTAGTAGTCGTGCCAGCCGAAGACGTGGGCCGCGACGCCGTTGTCGTTGAGAAAGCCGACGAGTTCGGTGTTGAAGTCCACCTGTCCGTGCAGATAGACCGCCTCGGCGTTCTCGATCGGGATGTGTTTTTTCTCGTTGTCCTCGGTGACGAGCCGCAGGGATTCTTCGCGCCGTTCCAGCCGTCCGTTCGAGAACACGTGATAGTTTCTATCCATTTTAACACCAGCAGAAGTCGTGGTAGGCACACGATGGGCAGAATGGTTTCTCCTTGGCAGATGGCGGCGTATCGCTTGTGACGACCGCATGGATCCCGCGAATCGATTCCTCAACGCGTTCGGCGAGGTCGTCGGTGAGCACCACCGACTCACGTTTTCGCTCGCGAGGATGGGCAAGCACGCCCTCACGCTGGATGTCGGCTACTCTGTCGAGATACCAGAGGTAGTAAGCAAGTTGCATCCGTGCGGGCTCAACGAGTTTCGAGGAGGGTTTGACCTCCACCACGCGACCATCTTCCAGCAGGTCAAGCGCAATCATCCCGAGATGCTTGCTCTCGCGACCGCCATAGGCGGTGTCGTCGACTCGCGTGCCGCGGACGACCGCTGCGTTCTCACGGTCGATCTCGAGGTGGCGACTAACGAACCATAGCTCGCGCTCACAGGCGTGGTAGTACTGCATCATCACCCCTGTTACCCTGAATGGGGTCTCGGTGGTGTCGTCCCTGGCGGTGGCGAGAAGACGTTCGACTGGGTCGTCAACGGCTGCCGGGTTTTCGTGAACTGGTTCTTCGGTCATAGGAACAGGTGGTCAACGGTGTTCTCAGGAACGACGAACCCAGTAGTACCGTCGAAGTGCGATGCGTACTGACGAGCGTCGAGTTCATACAGGCCGTTCTCTTCGATTATGACCGGAAGGTCGCCGATCGCATCGGCGGTTTGGCTATCCTCGCGATAGTACGGCACCGAGACACGGAGCGGTTTCGTCTTATTGAGCAACCGACGGAGTTCTTCGAACTCGTAAGTGTGATTCGCTTCCCGAACTTGCTCGGCAAGTTTTCGCTCCACATCCGTCCGACAGACCAACACGTCGGCTGCGTGCCGTTGGTCGATGAGCGATAGTCGGCCGAGTTCGTCCGCTCTCGCGTTGTCGACATAATTGGCATAGGTCTGCTTCCCAACGTCCTTCTCCTCGTGAAGTCGTTCGTAGTACCGCTCGACGGCAGTTCGAGCGACATCGGTCTCGGAGAGCGATCCGTCGTCAGCGCGAACAGCATCAAGCGTGCTCGCCGCGACCGGGAGCAACGACACCCCTCGATTGTAGACGGCTTCTGCAGGCGTCTTCACTTGGTTGCCCGGCGAATCGAGCCACCAGACTGTGACTCGACCCCGGTCGCTCTCGAACGAGCGGTTACACCGCCCCGCCGACTGGACGATGCTGTCCATCGGCGCAAGGTCTCGGTACACCCGGTCGAAACTGATATCGACGCCTGCCTCGATAAGTTGGGTCGAAACTGTGACGAGTGGGTAGCCACGTTGGGTAAGTCGTTTGGCGGTCTCGATCAGCGTCAGCCGATCGGCGGGCCGGAGCCGTGTCGAGAGGTGGAGTAGGGCATCGTTCCCCCGTTCGACTACGCGGCCGACGAGTACTCCTGGGTCGACCGAATCCACATCGCCAACGGCGGCGAGTTCGTCGGCGTAGATGTCACCGATATCGACCCCTGTGAATTCGGTGACGCGTTCGGTGAGTTCGCGGGCGCTGTCGATGGTGTTGCAGACTGCAAGTGCCGACTCATTCGATTCGAGCGAATCACGGAGCGCGTCGGCCGCGCCGTCGTATGATTTCGGGTCAGTTTGGTCATCGATGTAACGCTCGGCCGAGGTATCGAGTTCATACTGGACCCGCTCGACTCCAAAATAGCTGCTGGGGTCGTCGACGAGTTCGTATGCTCCATCGAACAGTTCGGGCTGGGTCGCCGTCATGGCTATCACGGTCACATCGTATTGCTCGGTCAAGATCTCCACAAGTCGAGGCACGAGCTTCCACCAATCGAGCGGAAGGCTCTGCGGTTCGTCGAGAACTACTACACTATCTCTAAGTGCCGGGAGCTTCATCGATTGGGTGTTTCTTGGCCCTGCGAGGCTCTCGAAGAACTGGACGAACGTCGTCACCGTCAGCCCTGAACGCCACGCCTCCGCGAGCATCGCGCCCACGTTGTCGTCGAGGTCGGCCTCCTCGTCGTCTTTCTCTTGGATGACTGTCTCCGCGAGATGGTGGTGGGCGGTGAGTAGCCGGCCAGCCGTGTTGGTGTCGTAGATCGTCTCGATCTCGTCGACCACTTGATCGATGATACTCGTAAACGGCAGCGCGTAGACCACTCTCTCGCCGCCGAGCCGGTCGCGGAGGTCGAACGCCGCCGAAAGCCCGGTGAGCGTCTTTCCCATTCCGGTAGGCAGGGTCAGCGTCGCAACGTTGCTGTCCTCGTTGGCGAACACCTCGGTATTGTTGAGCACCGACGTGCGGGCGCGCGATCGGTGGTAATTGAGCTGCTCGGCGCGCGTTCCATCGGGGTTGGCACTCGCCCCATCCTCGATATCGGCGATGTACTCGTTGAGCCGGTCAGTGGATGGCGATTCGGCCGCGTAGGTCTCGGGACCTTTGTCCGCACCCGCCGCACTCGTCTTGTCCGCGAGCACGAGGCTACTCCAACACTGGAGGACGAGGCTATAGCACGATTCGGAGAGCGCATCGACGTTCGGCTGTTCATCGAGGACGACGTGATCCGCTATACGTTCAACGAGTGAGTCGTCGACAAGGGATTGAGCAAATGCCGTCCAGTTATCTCCGTCGCCGGTTGCTTTTTCGAAGACAGTTCTCGCGACAGCCTGTGCTTCGTCGTGGATGTTTTTTGCCTGATGAGCGACGAGGTCGAGGGACTTGTCGTCACCTTTGAGGCTCCCTTCCGTCCGTCCCGCGACGTACTTGAGCATGTGGGGAAGCTGGCCGTGGTGTTTCGCGACCGCGACGAATCCGGCGATGCAGGTTTCCGCCTCGAACCCACCGCGTTCGAGCACGGCGAACGCGGCGAACGACCCGAGTGGGGAATGATGGCGCTTCTCCTCTTGCCTTGGATTCCGGCGGTCGTCGTCGATGTACTGCTGAAACCACTCCGTCGCCTTCCCGAGGTCGTGAACGAGTGCGAGCCGACGAACGATCTCGTGAAGCGATTCGCCGCTTGGGGTGGTTGCGTCCGTGGACACGAGGTGGTCGATCCTTCCCGCGACGTCTTCGAGATGGCTGACGAGTTTGACCGGCGGCTGATCGCCTTCGGGAGGATGAGAGTAGCGTTCGTTCGGGTCGAGAGCCATTAGACAAATACCACCGTGCGACCGTCCACGGTATTCGTCTCCACATTCTTCACCCGCAGGGCCTCCGCATCGGGATTGTAAACGTACGAGGTGAACGCCGTAGTTGTTCGTCCCCCCGAGTCAGCTTCCATGAATCCCGGTGATTCCTCGACTTGGCACCGCGAGTCAGGTTCGGGAACGACATTTTCGACCGCGTTCGGAACTGCCGAATCGACGGAGATTATCTCCTCAGTTGGTCCGTCTTGGATCTCGAATTCGCCGTGATATTCGAGTTCGGCGAGATGTTCGGAGAGCCCGAGACTCGGAACGTAGTGTGATTTTCCGGCCGCAAGCGTCTCCCGTAGTTCGTGATATTTCCCTTCGTCACGGAGCGCGATGTCGATCCGATACGCTGGGTCGACGAGAACCTCGTAGTTGTGCTGTTGGCGAAGGTGAGTCGGGTTCGGGAACTTCACCGTGAGTTTCCCCCGTGAGTTGACGGAAGTGAGGTCGCTATCCGCCGTCGAGAGTGTGTTCATCGGCATATTCAGCGTCCGAATCTGTGAAACTGGCTGGATGGCGATCCGAGAACCATTGGGACCGAACAGGTCGTAGTAGCCATCGCGCTCGATACCGAGAACGGCGGCCAACAGCCCAGCAACCGTTGTCCGAGGAATGATTCGATAGGTCTGCTTGACGACGTTACCCTCGACACGCCGAAAGTGTCCCCACGGGCCACGGATCGTCACCGAGAGACACCGCTCCGGCGACCACGCCACCTCTTCGTCGGTTGGTTCAGGGGGCGATTCCTGGCCCATCGTCACTCCGTCTCGTCGACGTCGTTTTCCGGGAGCGTTTTCGGGTACTCCCCATACACGTCGATGAATTCGACAGCCGCCTCACCCACGGCGTCGTTGAGTGCATCGTAGAGTAGTTTCGGCCCGCCAAGTTCGCCTTCGTGGGTGAACTGGAGTACGTCGCTGGCGACGACACGAATCCGTTCGATCTGGTCGCTCGCCCCGTTGAGCCGCTCGACGAATCCGTCGATATCGACCGCAAGATCACGAACGTTCCGAAGTTCGTTGTCGGGTTTCGATTCATCCTCATCGAGCGCGAGATCCTTGTCGAGACCACCGAGATGGAAACTCTCCTCAGCGTACTCGACGCGACAGTAGAGTCGAGGTTCTTGGCCAACTTTGCTCCGGCTGATGGTCTGGTTCTTCAACGCGCGCCAGCAGAGCGTATCGAGACGTTCGACATCCGTTGGCGTGAGCTTCGTGTCTTCGGCCCCGTGTTCGTCGACGATCCCGTGGAATCGGATCAGGCCGTATTGGATGCGGTTGTCGGCGAGGTCGAAGCCACCCTGTTCTTTCTCACTCTGTGTCGCGATGACGCTCGTGAGACTGTCGTACTCCTCGTTCTCGTTGACCGCGTGCATCGATTTCCCCGGCGAGAACTGCACCGGGCCAGTGAAGTGGTTCGGCAGTGCGTCCTCGACATCGCCGAGCGTATCGTCGGCATCGATGCTCATCGTCGCCCCGAAGTAGCGCACGTCGGCACTCTCGTCGAGGAACTCCCCGAACGCCATTTCGGCGAGTTCGGGGTGCTCAATATCATCGATCCCGTTCTTCTCGATGTAGGCGACGGTGTCCTTCACGCACGCTGAAAGGAGCTGTTCGCGCGTCTGTGCATACCCATCGTCCCCCATCGCGTTTCGGATGTAAATGCCATGACCGTCGTCGTCGAGTTGATCACGGAGGTAACGCTTCAGTCGAACGTCGGTGACGATCGCCTGGTCGGTCTGGGGGTCGATTCGTGGTCGGTTCGAGCCACTGAGCGGGTTGCCGTTCGGGTTCGCGTCGACTGCATCGTAGAGAAAGACGATCTCGGAACGATGCTTGACGGGGTCGGGGTCTGTCGTCATTGTGCAACCTCCTCGATCTCGGTGGGTTCATCCTCGACATCGCCCTCCGTGATCGGCCGGTCGTTCATTCCATATGTTACCCCGAGCGCGTAGTAGAATCGAAGGTCGTTCTTGTCGAGGTCCCAGTCATCCGGGTCGGGATTGAGGATCGTTTCGCGAAGTCGGTCGACGATGTAATCGAACTTTGTTCCCGGGTACCGCTGTCCACCACGTTTTTTCTCCTCCCTCGTGTAAGTCAGCGTCTTCTCGATCGCATCCTGAGCGACCTTCTTGATCCGGTTCGTGGACACTGATTTGACCGGGAACTGGTCGACGAGCGTCGTCGAGCGTCCCTCGTGCCACTCTTGGTAGTTCCCGACGGCACCGACAAGCGCACCGAGCAAGAATGCGCCACAGCGCTGGTCGTTTTCGAGTGCCGGTGTGTTTTCGATGAACGCTTCGAGGTTCTGTTCGCCTGCGAATCCGCCGTCCGTGATGGTGAGGTTCTCTCGTGATGTCATGGTTCGTGGTTCGTACGTCGGTGGTTCGGCTATCAGTCGTTGCTGCTCGTTCGGTGCGAGGAAGTCCCCGTGAGCGCACGCGAGCGCGCACAGCTGTGCGTACTGGGACGCGACCCGAAACGCGGGGAATCGTTCGTCCGACCCTTCTTCGATGAGTCGTTCGACGTAGCCATCGAGGAGCATCGAGACTGGGATCGGAGTTCCGCTGAGCACGTCTACGAGCGCCTCGATCCGGATGTCGTCAGCACTCGCATCATCGTCACCCGTCGGGAGTGTCTGGGCGAAATACCAACCCGACGCAACCGCGCCCAGTGGACCCTCGTCGTTTAGCAAATCCCATCTTTCGCTCGTCGGCAGCGCCGCGCTCCAGTCGTCGTCATCTAGGAACGCCGCGGTCCGAAGCACGTCGACGTGCGACCGCGCGAGTTCGGCCGGGTACTGTATCCGACCGTTCAACGTCTCGCCGAAGACGTCGTACCGCGACATCTGGTGCGGCATGACTGCCGAAATATAAAATCGAAGACTGTTCTCGTCGATCGCCAATTCCACCCGATCCCGGTATGCTTTTTCGATCGGCGTAACGTTGCTCTCGTCGCTGTTTTCGGCTAAGTAGAGCATATCGTACAGCTTTCGGGTGGTTTTCGGGGACGGTCGCCCGAAGAAGTAGGGGAGACAATACACCTTCGCGCCGAAGGTCCGGTAGGTACACGCCTCGACGAACGTCTCGGCGTTCATCACTGTCACTGCGGCGTCCTCGGAGATCGGGTGGGTTCGCCACGCCTCTTCAATGTCGAGGCCAGGGTACTTCTCCAACTGCTTGCCGAGGAAGTAATTCTGTGGGTCCTCTGACGTGCCAACCGTTCGCGCCGGCTGTCCCGTTACAAGGTCCGTTGCCTCCCCTGAGGAGTTCTTCGCCTTGTTCTTTGTGACGAGTTTGGAAAGTTTCCGCTGGCGCATTGCCTTGGAGAACACGTCGAGGTCGCCAGGCCACAGGTACTTGCCGCCCTCGTCGAGTCGCACTTTCACCGTGAGCAACGCGGTCGCTGACTCGCCACCGAGCTTGGTGGTGAGTGTGTCCTCGATCTCGCCAAGTGCGCCCTCATCTTCGCCAAGCTCCGCGAGCGCGTCGATAACCCAGTCGTGCTCGTGGTCCTCGGTCGCCTCCTGAACCACGTCGTCCGTCGCCCACTTTGTGAGTCGTTCTTGTGCATAGCGGGCGAGCTTCTCCGGATCGCTGTTCTTGCCTGCTTGGTGGGTGATACTATGATCGATACCGCGCGCAGCCGGGTACTTGCAGTGTCCTACTTTCTGTACAAGTTCATCGCTGTACCTCGTTACCGACACCGGATCGAGGTCGTCGGCGAGCCTGGGTTCCTCACCCGAGAGGTCAACGCGGACGACGATGAGGCTCTGGTCGGTGTCGAGAAGGTCATCAGCCGCGTCGGGTGTGAGATACGGTGCGTACTCGCCACCACCCGTCGTCGCGAGTGTGTAGAGCTTGCCATAGAGGTACTGAATGTCTCGCAATGACCCGATCGGCGAATCGGGGAGCTCCTCTGCGAGCTTTTCCTCAGGGTACTTCTCGCGGAACTCCTCAGGCGAAAGCATCCTCACCCTCCAGTTCGCTTTCGCCAGGCCGGGTGCGCTCGGTGATGTTGAGGAAGCCGAACCCCAGAGCATTGCGCTCGCCGATACCACAGTCCAGCGCGAGGTTCAGATGCCGGCGATGGTCGTCATCCCGAACCGTGTACCCGAGCTTCCACTTGCTCACGACGTAGGTCATCCGCTGGCCCTCGGTCACGTCGACCGGCAGCGCGTAGGTTTTGAGTAGGTCGTACTCATCGAACAATTCGCTACCGGTCTCGCTCGGTCCCGGCAGGTATTCCGGTGCGAACAACCCATGCTTACGGTCCAGGTTCGCCACGACCTGTTTTCGGAACGGCTCCATCGTGTATTCTGGTCGCCAGAACGTCGCCGAATCACCGTGGTCAGCCTCAATGCCATAATTCTCGCGCTGCCACGGTGGAATGCGTACTAGTACGCCAGTTCCGGATTCAAGCGTGCCGCGGGTTCCCGGTTCGCCCACATCGGGCGCGAGCGCGTTGACTTCTTCGACAGTAAATGACATTTCACCAACATTTAACTCGCGATGGGCTTTGAGGTCGCGAGCAATATGCGTTAGTAGCTCCTCGTCGGGTGAAGCCGTCAGTAGCCACCGCTGGTCGCCTTCACGCATATCATACGGTGGAAAAATGAGACTGAAGCAGAACCCTGGTGGTTCGTCTGCATCGTGGCGATCATCGTAGTCAGTGCCATCGAGTGCGCCCCAGAGCCGTCCCTGAAGCTTCGAGTGGTGGGCATTATCGTAGGCCGCGTCGGAACGTGCGGATAGTTCCGTCAGTAGACGCATTTCATCCCTGCACTATTGTGTTCGGAATCTGACCACACAGAACCTACCCATTCGAGGGTTGCTAATAATTGTTCGGGTGTCGGAGAAAAGATTATTCTGGCTCCAACGGAGGTTCGGCTGAAACAGTGTGTTGGCATACACATACTCATCCAGAAGAGGGCTTCAACCGCATTCTTGCGTTCTGCTGAAACATTTTCGAAGTGTGTATGCCTATTGAGGCCCTATTTGGTTTCGCGTCCGTAAGGACGTTTGTGAACGGTCCTACTCCGTTGTGCCCAGGGTCCGAACCAACCATCTGTGGTGGTTGGTTCCCGTGGGCAGGTGGTTATATGCGATCCATATTACCTACAATAGCTGGGAGCTATTTAACCTTTCCCTCTACTGGAGGAGTAAGTGTATTTACTTAACTCCTCCTTCTTAATGACGTATTATTCACTTTTTCCACCAGGTATTATTCAACCAGCGAATTCGAGCAATCATACGGGCAACCAGTTGTCGTCTCAACCTTGTGAATATTAATTTAGGACCGATGACCTAGCGATTTCATTGCATACGACGGCTTCAAGCCTACGAAGATCCTTCTGAAACCTCGTCACTCGTCTGGACAGAGACGTACTCCACTGGATGTTTCAATTCCACAATGGCTTAACTGAAAATTGAGGACTGTCTCGCGTTCTTGCTTGTCGTCGGGCTTCAACCCAACGAGGGTTCGTCTGTAACGGTCTTAGCTTAATAGGCGAGAGCCTACCGTAGTGCTTCAACCCAACGAGGGTTCGTCTGTAACGACGCGCTCGATCGAGAGGGCGACTCCCTCTCCCGGCTTCAACCCAACGAGGGTTCGTCTGTAACGATCTCCATCACGTTCTTCGGATGTTCGCCGTAGTCGCTTCAACCCAACGAGGGTTCGTCTGTAACCGGCGAGACGCTGAAACTCCCGCATCCGGAGCCGCCGGCTTCAACCCAACGAGGGTTCGTCTGTAACAATAGGTATCTCGTCACCTTTCGAGAGTTCGTCGCTTCAACCCAACGAGGGTTCGTCTGTAACTATCGTACCACGGTAATCGACTCTCGTCGTATATCTGCTTCAACCCAACGAGGGTTCGTCTGTAACCGGGGAGCAGCATCATGTCTCGGCCGTTTTCGAGCACGCTTCAACCCAACGAGGGTTCGTCTGTAACTCGGCGTACCAGTACCGAGAGCGTCCGGGCACGGGCTTCAACCCAACGAGGGTTCGTCTGTAACGCGTGACGATAACGTACGTTCCGTCCGACCCGGGTCGCTTCAACCCAACGAGGGTTCGTCTGTAACCCGCATAGAGACGGAGGGCGGCCTAATCCTAGACGCTTCAACCCAACGAGGGTTCGTCTGTAACACTAAGGCGGTCGCGGACGACTAACGGTCCAGACGGCTTCAACCCAACGAGGGTTCGTCTGTAACCCGATACGCTCGTTGATGTCGTCGGTGAGGACGGTCGCTTCAACCCAACGAGGGTTCGTCTGTAACGCGGTGGGTCCGGACTCAAGGCGTCTCGCTTGGGCTTCAACCCAACGAGGGTTCGTCTGTAACTTCGGACATCCTGAGCGCTGTCTCGCCGCGGAATCTGCTTCAACCCAACGAGGGTTCGTCTGTAACTCCGGTGTGAGTATTGTGGCGAGTTCGTCCGGATGCTTCAACCCAACGAGGGTTCGTCTGTAACCACGCCGAAGCCCGAGCGCAGTCGCGGAGCCTAGACGCTTCAACCCAACGAGGGTTCGTCTGTAACCATGCCCAATTTGGCGGGCATGCAGGCCGTATCAGCCGTTCAGAATATAATTCTTCGGTCAACCTCCAATATCTCGTCTCACCTGGGGGGTCGACGATTTCATTGAACCGAGTATCGAAAGGCGCAGCCAAAACTAACGTGCCAGTTGCATATCGTAAGCATGGCATCTGAGTGGTGTTGAAAAGGTACCCCTTCTGGTCACTCTGTCACCATTGAGTGGACAAGCTATTTGATTTCGTTCTACGGTTACTGGATCTGCGGTGCGTATAGCTCCCAAGGCTGCTACAAGTTGTTGGTCCTCTCCGGAACTATTCCTAGTTTGGCATAGTTCACAGAAAGAGAGACTCACTCATCGGTATCTTCACAAACAACCTCTCGGAGTTCGGCAAGTAGCTCAGGGTGGTGCTCTTCAAGTACTTCTATATCGCTGGGTGTCTCTTCCTGGATTCGATTCCGAACGCGCGAGATCGCTTGGTAGTACTGTGAATCGGATACGTCACCGTCACGAGTGATGTACTTCCGGTCTGTGTCAGTGAGAAGACCGCGATACCGTCCCATTGACCGAGCCTTCGCTCGCATTGCACTTGAGCATACACTTTGCACTAATGTAAATATTTGCGTTCAAGCAAAGATATGCGCTCAAGCATACTACTAATACTGGTGGGTCCATATAGCTGCTGTGGACACTGACCGCTCGCGGTCGTTGCGGAACGACCGGGTGCTTGGAACACCCGGACAGGGTCCACAAATGCTGCTAGAGACCCATGCAATTCAACGATTCCGGCAGCCTTGAAACTGCCGAACGTTCTGGCGTACAGTCAATCGAACGATGCGATCACTGCGACCTGCCCACTGACCAGGGCGATGGTCGGACCGAGTCGCTCCTCACTAACGATGTGTCCTGCTCGCCGAAGTGTGCGATGCAGAGTGCACGCGAATGAGCGTCGATTCCGCTACGGCAGCCAAACAGTGCATCACCGGCTGGAGCGTTGACATCCATGGCACCCCGCTCTGCCAGTATTGCACGAAAGAACTCCTCGAAGGTGACGAAGTGACTGTCTACGCCTATCGGCCCGTCGAAGACCAGGTGGTTTCGGTCGCACGACTCTATTGCAGCGAGTGCAACCACCGCGAAATCGAGCACCCCGCTTTGGGATGTTACGAGTGGCTCGCTGAAGCCCGCCTCGCGACCATATCGGATGTCGCTCACCAATCCCACGAGCGCACACTCACTGGAATCGATATCATCGACGAATGCGGCCCAAAGGAGGGCGATGCGCGATGACCGACAGCACCCAACACCAGGACACAACAGCCACCGAGCAAGCAGATAGTGGAGAACAGCGAAGGGACGCGGACTGTGACACGAGTGTCTCAGTCCCGGACAAGAACGAGGACGAGCCCTGGTTCATGGAAAAGGAAGTCAGGGATATCGTCAGGGAGGAAGTGAGCAAGCTCATCGAAGTTCGCGGTGTTGAGCCGGAAGAGGCGACTCTCGATGACGTCTGGATCGCCGGCCAACCCCTCGGGAAGATCATCGAAGGCCTCACGAAGAAGGTCAAAGACAACACCTCCACCAGCGAATCAACGGGGAACGAACCCGAGACCGTGCGCACTCCCTTAGAACAGATAGCCGACGAAGACAGTAGTAATCCCATCGGCATTCAGATCACCTCCTCAGTGGATCGGGCTGCAGCGATCATGCGTAACTGGACGCAGTGGTCGAAGAAAGGTCCCAAGGGCCGGAACATTCGCGACGGGCTGAAGCCACTCATCGAAACCGAACTCGACGAGGACGGCCTCGCCTGGAACCAGGTCTACCGGGCGTGCAAGAAGGTCGAACATCTCACCAACGGCAAGATCGTCTTCACCAAACACTCCAGACACGGCTGGATGCTCTTACAGCCGTCGTCAGCAGAGGGGGCGTAAGTTACCCTCCAAACAACGAGTCGAACCACCCCAAACTAACGACGGTCTAACACGACCCACTCGTTCCACGCCCCCACCGCACCGCAAGCAACCTACCGTTACTGTGTAGTGCGTCGAGTGCTGCGTCGGTGCTGCTAGTGAGAAGAGACAAGGCAGGAGAATCCCCCTCTAACAACGAGTGTAAGTAACTCTCTCCTCTGAATTATCGATTCTTTTCTCGAAACCACTCACTAGTGGCTTCCAAAGCGTCTTACCAAACATTGAATCAGGACTCTCGTTCCAATGTTAGGTAAGATTCTTCGCGAGCGCCAGCAGGCTTCTCACGTCAACGAACAATCAGCGGGCACCGAGAGCTCTCTGAGGAGAACTAAGTCGTATCAAGGATTATACGGAGTAATCCACGGTCTTTTGCTGGTACAGCGCCGGTTCGACTACAGAGAGCGGGCCGAAGTAGCTCAGCCTGGCCAGAGCAGCTCCCTTGTAAGGAGCTTGTCGAGACATGGCCCACTGGACTAAGGTCGTGAGCAAGACCTCTTAACCGATAACGTAGCCACCGCCTCTGTACACCCAGGATCGATTGCTGGTTATTGAGTCGCTCGTTGCTTTCGCGGTGTTCGTGCGTTACCCATGAGTGTCGTGAGAGACTGTGATGGGAGCCGGTCATGGAGCCTGTGGGAACCTCGTCTTACTCGTATTCTTGGGAATTGGTATGGCTACGGTCGGAATTGGCTCGCTCTTTGGGGCTGGATTATGAATGGCTCGGACACCGGCGAAAGCTCTGTGAGGGAACTATGCCCTGCTACTCAATCGGCGTTGAGTGAGAAGGCCGCTAACGGCGCTTCTCACGTCGATTGAAACATCCGCTCAATGCTCAGCAGAATTGCTGCAACCAGTAGAAGGCCGGCCATTGGGGCAACCACGCCTCCAAAGCTGAAAAGAGCGAATACTGTAATTGCGGACGTCACACCGGCCAGCCCCCAAACTACCCATATCATCTCGTGCCATGCACTATATCCTGCTCCGATCGAGAGGGCAACGAGAGCTATCGACCAGACAAGGAATACGGGCGCATTCTCACTACTAAGCGTTCCTGTAGGAGAAAACACGTACGGGACAACAGAGGTCATTAGCAGGTAAGCTGCTCCACCAAGACCCGAAACCCCTGCAAGAAGCCCAATACCTCTCCCACTCAGACCGAGCCACGAATCTCTTCCGCGTCGATCCCGGCTGTACGATGCTTCCATATCAAGGTAAGGCTAGAATCACTACCGCGATAAGCTTTCATCCAGACTACTCGTCGGGGCCGGGGAGTGGGTGAAGAATCCCGTACCACAATCGGTAGGCGACGAGCCCGACCGCTCCACCAATACTGAGACTCTCCCTGAATGCATCCGGATTCGACGCGAATCGAGCAAGCACCCCATCCTTCCCGCTCCAGAGGAGGCCAAAAAGCAACCGTCGCCGTCGACTCGTCCGAATCCCACATACGTCGTAATCGGAGAGCAGAACGCTGAGTGCGGACGTTCCTGCACCGAATATTAGAGCGATCGGCGAGAGCGGTTGATTCGGCTCGATACGCTCATCCTCGGGAAGGTTGGCTGTAGCCTTCCGTAGAAATAGCACGGCACAGAGGGCGACCACACTGAATCCAAACTCAAGAACGGCTTTGATCCGTCGGCGAACCATTGGCACCTGATAGAAGCCGCGGCCTCATGTAACCCGGTGGCTATGCCTACGTCGCCGTGGTGTCGACGAGTCCGTTGATCGTCGTGTTGCCGTTCTCGCTGGTCTCGGTCGCTGCACCCATCGAGGACTCACTCGTTCCGAGGTGTGTGGTTTCGGAGGGAGTGGTCGCCATCGTCGAGGTCTGTGGCTGGGTCTGCTGTTTGGCTTCGGAGAGCCACGCCGGCGGTTCGAGCGACTCGTTGCCGGTGCTCTCAAGCGTGGCGTGGGCGCGTATCTCTTGGCCCATCTCGCCGGGATTCGGGCGGATGGCGAGCAGGTCGCGCGTCACACCCTGCTCGTCGATCGTGAGCCGGTAGGTCGTGTTGAGGTCCGACGCAAAGAGCTCCCCCGAGACGAGATACTGCGGCGAGCCGTTCGCTTCTTGGGTAACGACCGAGACGTTGCCCTGTTCGGCGGCCGAGAGATAGTCCGAGAGCCCGGTCGGCCCGAGCACGCCGCCGTCAGCTGTGAGCTCACCGCTCGGAAGCTGGGAGTAGCTGGTGGTCCCATTTTTGTAGGTTCGGCGAATGTACGACCCTTCGTCGGTCGTCCACCCCTCAAGTTGGGTAACGTTCCGATCCCCGGCGACTGAGCCGGTAAAGTTCGCCGAGAGCGCGACTGCCTCACTCGACTGGCTCTCCCGGATGGTCTGGTTGATCGAGTAGAGGATGGTGCCGTTCGGGGCGACGACGCTCGTGTTCGTGCGCGTCACGGTCGAGTGGCTCTCCAGAAACGCACTCTGGGCTCGCATGAGCGCTGCGCCGTTAGTGATACCCGCGCTCGTGAGGCCCGGCGCGAGTTGTGGGGCCGGACTCGCTGTGGGCTGGTCCGTAGGCACGTCGAGGGGCGTCACGGTCGCGTTGCTCGTAGTGTTGTTCTGCTGGTCGCCACCGAAGATACCGTTACAGCCAGCGAGCGTGAGCATCGCGGCCAGCGCGAGCACGCCGGCGATACGTTTCAGTCGTCGAGAGCGGAGTCCGTTCATGGAAGTATTCGTGAGAGAATGGCCCGGCTCCGGGGATAAATCCCGGCCGATCGTGTTCGGAGGAATGACTTATCCCGACGCTCACCCAATGTCGAGGTATGGTCAATTGGTCATACAGTGCCCGCAGTGAGGGGGTCTACATGATCGTATGGGGACTGGCGCTCCTCGCGTGGATTCTGTTTGCCGGCTCGCTTGCCGAGGCCGTCATGGTCGGCGTGCTTGGATTCGTCTTCTGTTGGTACGGTGTTGGGATGATTCGGAGGGACTCACGGGCGCTCGCGTAGCGTCTCCGAGTCGGCAAAAGCTGTTTAAGGTGTGCCATGAACAGTGAGCGTATGGATCGAGACTCGCTCACCGCGCGTCTTCGGGACAGCCTCCCGGATCTCGAGTCGGTACTGATCGCCGTTCTCTGCATTGGGGCGCTGGTGATCCTCCTCGATACGATCGGTATCAACGTGATCGAGAATCTTCGGGGGTCCGTGCGTGGCGACGAGCCCGGATATCTGTTCTACATTCTGGCGATGGGGGTGCTCTCGTATCTCGTCGAGCGCTTTCGGGATGTCTTCGACCAGCCTCACACTGCCGACGTTCCCGACCCGCTCGGCGACCGTGAGGGTGAAAGCGAGCATAGGGGTGAAAGTGGGACTGAGGACGGCGAGAGCACTGAGGGTGAGACTGTGACCGAGGAACGAACCGTCGAGTTCGCCCGCTCGCGGAACGATTCCGCGGAGTAAGAGTTTCGTGTCAGTAGGTGGTGCGACGTCAGCTTCCAACCCCACGTTCGGGACGCGAGTTGATCTTCTTCGAGAGCCACCCGCCGAGGAGGCCGCCGACCGCTCCAACGCCCACCGAGAACGCGATCAGCGTAGCCGTCACCAACAGGAGAAATAGTATCTCCGAGAGCGGGTTCGACCATACCACGATCGGTCCTTCGGGAAGCCCGACCAGCCACCCGACAGCCCACAAGGCTGCCGGGACCCCACCGACGAGGCCAGCGAGAATCCCAGCATTGGCGGCCCGTCTCGAAGCGTTCGCCGCGAGATAACCCGCGAGCATCGCTCCGAGCAGGACTCCAGTACCCGGCTGATCGAGCGTCGAGCCAGCCCACGTCGAGGACATGATCGTGAGCGGGATCGAGACGAGCCCGCCGATGAGGCCGTATTTCCACGAACTATCGAATCGGCGGCGGAGACTCAGGTCGGACATTGCTATCTCTCTTATACGTCACCCGAGAACAAAACTGTATCTCGATTTCGCGTGGGTTCTGATCGGACAAAGAAATGGTCTCCCTACGGAGAAGCGTGTGGCCTGCTCACTGGCGGTGATTTCGAGGCCGTGTTGGCTCTTGGCCGTGAGGTGGACGTTTTCCTCGTCGGGGGGCTCGTTGGGCTGTTCACCGTTGCTCGTGTGATTCCCCGATTGCTCGATAGCTATCGGGAAGCAACGCTGGCGTTCCTCGTTGCACTGGTAATCGGGGCACTCCGCGCACCGATCGCGGAACTCTCCGGGAACGAGACAGTAGCGTGGATACCCGAAACGATCGGTGTGTTCGTCGGACTGGCGCTCGTTGGTGGTCTATTGGTACTTGTCCTCGACTGGTACGCGATCGATATCGACTTCGATCGACTGTAGCCACTCCCTGATTATCGAAGCCACCCGCTCGGGGCCTCGCCGACGAAGCCGGCGACGAGCGCGACCAGTCCGACGATGAGTAAGGGGAAGGCGAGCGTGCGGATCAGTGCCGAGACGGGCGATGAGGCGACGTAGAACGCACTACCGGTGGTCATGAACGCCGCACCGAGAACCATCCACTTGAGGTCGCGTACTGCCTCACTCTGCATGGGTTTGGCCTCTCCCGCTCACCGGATATAGCTCTCGAAGCCTATCGAGGCATTCGTTCTGAAGGGTTAGATGCCGTGCGATAGTATGACAGCGGCCGATAATTACAAGACTATCCTATTCAGGAGAATAGTATATGGCGAACCGCCCTCAGAGGAGACCAGTCATCCAACCTGCCTTGACGTTTCTGAGCGTCGTCGTTCTGCTGTACTCGTTCCTGATCGCCGGCCAGCTACTACTCGGCGTATGGGTGGTCGTCTTCGTCTGGATAGTGTACTTTTTCTTCCGACTCGTCCTCGCTATCGAGCGGATCGCATCGGCGCTCGAAGAAATGCCGACGGGGGAATGAGGGGGACAAGTTCTCCGGTGGTGGGAGCGTGTTCCTGCTCTCCTCCTCATGTCATCCACGGAATATATACTCCAGTGCGAACAACCGCTGGATATGGAACTCGTAGGGAAATCGTTGCAATGACGAGTGCTCAATGCCCTATTCCTCGGGGTGGTCCTGTTCGCTATGACGGCGATCTCAGATGGCGGCATCCAGTGGACACTCGTGCTGGTTGGCGTGCCGTTGTATTTCGTCTTCGAGCTCGTCGCCGACGCCGCTGTCGGGCGGCTCCGACAGTGGTGGTCGGCGTGAGTGACCGTATTGCCGGTATCCCGGCACTGTATCTCTACAGTGGCTCGATTATCGTCTACGGAACCGTGATCCTGTTCAACAACCTGCCTGCGATCAGGGCTGGAACCAGCGCCCTCGCACAACAGATTGCGACGGTCGCTGCGGCTGGGATGGTTATTATTGGAATCTACGAAGCCTATACCAAAAACCCCGACGAGTACGATATCGCGGGTCCTGTTGTTGGCCCGCACAGCGCCCTGTGGGCGCGAGCAGGACCGTGGAGGTGGGCGGGCGCGGAGGGTGGGTACGCGGTCGGGCTTTGGCCGGCCCGGAGGGCCGGGATTCTTTGGCGGTTGCGGTGGCGACGGCGTTTCACGCCGGAGCCAGTAGGTGAGAACCGCGCGGAGTGAGCACGCGCGATATCGTCGCAGCAGCGCAGCTGGGCGACCATCGAGAGAGTGAGCGAAGCGAGCGTCCCGGTGAGCACGACCGACGAGCTCGCGCGATGGCGCAGCGAGCACGGTAGAGCGGTCGCCATCCTTCTCGAATCGCGTGCGAGAAACGCGCGTGTTGAGGCTGTTGTGGAGTTTCTGTAGATGGTGAAATTCGTACGACCCTGTAGATAGACACTTGATTACCTACAGGGTGATTCTGTAGGGTGCTCCTCTAATCACAGGATCTACTTTCAATGAGCATGGCAGGTATTCATGAGATCTCGTCGAGGCACTGAGGTATGGAGACAACAGAAACTGTCCGTGCTCGTGCTCAAGATTATTTTGAAGGAGCCAGCCCCTCTCATGATTGGCATCATGTTCAGCGAGTTGAACAACTTGCTGAAACGCTGCTAACCGAACGGAATGACGCCAATGAACAGGTTCTTCGGTTGGCAACATTGCTGCACGATATCGGGCGTATGCGGGAAGACCAAGGGAAGATCGATGACCACGCTGTTTGGGGCGCTAAGGAAGCAGATAGTATTCTCTGTGAGGTCGGTCTTAACTCAACGAAAATCGAACAGGTTCACCACTGTATTCGATCACACCGTTATTCAAACGATGTTGAGCCGCAAACGGTAGAGGCAGAACTGCTCTGCGACGCTGATAACCTCGATGCGCTTGGTGCAGTCGGAATTGCCCGCTGTTTTTCATTTGGTGGGGAACTTGGTCAAGCCCTCTACAATCCCGAGATACCGATTGAGACCGACGAAACGTCGAGTGGTCAGACACAGCTAAACCATTTCCATAAGAAAATTTTCTCTCTTCCGGGGCGGATGTATACAGAACCTGGTCGGCGTATCGCTGAGAGTCGAGAGTCAGTAGTCAAAGAATTCGTCGAACGGTTCAAGCTAGAAGCTGCGGGGGAACTGTAAGACCCGCACGTTTGCGCGAACCGGGAACGCCGATCCTCATTTTGCACACTGGATCGCCGAAACCGTGTGCAAGATTTCTCGCTCGACGCCGGCAACCCACACTAATCGGGGCTGTGGTCGACCGACTGTCAGCGTTCTTTATATGCGCTCCGAGCGAGTTATCCACTTAAGTACGCTTTTTGGCCCCCGTCCAAAATGAGCGATGCGGATCCATACTGGCGGCGAGTACGAGTGGTGCATCGCTTCTTTTTGAGCCGATATGAGTGTGAGTTCAGCAGAGATTATTATAGTCGTAGTGCTAGTATTCCACTATACACGCGAATTCGCTGCTGCACCGCTCCATAGGGGTAGAGTGTTTACCGACAGGACAGCTCGAATTTGAGAATCTGTAGAACCAGTGTTCGGAGAAACCTCACAAGTGATTCTATGCATTGAGAGTACTAGTCTCATCCTCCGTGAAGAATCGGCAATATTCGTTTTCCAATTCAGATATCTCAACTCAAACGAGCATTGCACCAAGTGCCGGAATTTTCATTACGATCCAGACGCCATACAAGCCATGGCTGTCAGTCGACGTCAGGCTTTAAAATATTTTTTGACAGTTGGTGTCTTATCCGCCCCAGGATGTCTAAATAGTGGAACAACAGCGGGAGGAAGTGCAGAGAACGGACAAAAAACAGGGAACCCTTCCCAGACAACCAATATAGCTACCATGGATCAAAGAGAACACGCAAAAGAAGTACTACGTCGGATTGATAACAAGTACGGCGAGAAAAGTGGCATTAAATATATGTCATTAAATCAAGCAGACTCGTCTGGAAACACATCGGAGAAATGGAAAGTGGTGATCGGCGTTTCGCCCAATAGAAAAGACGAACTTGATCAGCAGATCCCAGATCAGATCTCTGAAATCCCTATAGAGGTCAGGTCTGCACCTGATTATCAAGTTATGGGACCGGCAACTGATGTGACAAACCTCACCAACTCTAATACAGACGCTCCTTGTGACTGCAACAGTACAGATAGTTAACTCAAGTGCCCGAAGTCGGTTATTACCCGAAATCGTACCCCATGCGGTGGATCTGGTATCCAGAAGTTCCAGCAGATCTGTTGAAATGGTTTGACTTAGCGTTACCACCGAAGCAGTTGGAAATAGGTTGGCGTTCGCGGTCCCCAAGACTAACAAGATGGACGACATACAGCTTACCGTTGTCTCCCTTCCAGAATACTACACTGCCTGAATCACCTTGCGCCCCACGAACAGAAGTGGTAACTCCTTTGGCATTCCCAAATGTAATGCAGCCTTTACCATCACTTTTCGTGTAAGCCGAGACGATCTTCCCAGAGGTTCTCCCGGTTGTGGCACCCTCTTTTTGCACCGTTTCATTATCTGTCATAAGACTACCGAGGCCAGCTTCGGTGATCCATCCTGCAACTGGGCCGGCACCTCTGATATTCCCCCCGATATTCCTAGAAGTAGTTGGACTAATCAATGTGAAGTCAAATTGAACATCAACTACAGCCAGCTCTCCAAATTCGAACCGTGAGAGATTGTCTGTCTCTTCAACGGAAGGAAGAGGCTGGTACGCTTTACTTCCGAGAGCTCCACCCGCGCATGCGCTCCATACATGAGCCACACTCAACATGTATGTACCACTGGATGAATGAACACGAGCCCCGGTTGATCCGATTGATCGGCTAATACGGCCGCCGTTCACTTTTGTGTCCGATTCTAGCATACCTCCTTGGATTGTACTATATCTCCCACTATTGTAGCAGCCTAGTAATTCGGGTTCTTCAGCTGGAACTGTCTCTATGTCCACATCAGCTTCTTCTTGAATTGTGAAGCTTCCTGTGTATATTTCGGGATCAACAGCTTGACGAACCTGAACGGCACGCTTTCCGCCGATTTGCCTGTCCGAATTCACCACCTCTGCCCCAATAACACCGTTCTCACCGACCTCAATTTCACTGGCAACTTTCTTCGCGGATTCAACTTGCTCTAACCATTCCCGAGGAACTTCTTCCGTGTATTCATGTTCCCCATATTGATTTTCAGTAATCGGGATTGTTACTGTAGTATCGTTTGATTGTGCAACTGTTGTTCCAAGGGTCCCATACCCTACACTGACCCCAGCTACTTTGAGGAACGCTCGCCGGCTTCGATTGTTTTGCCTCTGCCCCATATTCTTGCGTGATGGAGAACGTAATTAAAGTTATGTATGAACAAAGTCGACTGCTCTCTCATGTGTTGGAATATCCTATTATGAGCTAACAATAATGGGACTAGATCTAGAAATTTTTCAGACTGTTTTAATTTCCAAAACCAATAGTCAGTAGTCCGCGCCTGAAGAGCTATTAATAGCATTTCACAATGAATTAAATGGATCACCAACATACCGCTCTCGATTGTTGGCGATATGCCGAACCGCTGATCTACCGATACCCGTTCGTCGCCCGAGCTCGCGTTTGCTCGCACCCTTATCGAGTTCGTCAAGGACGACGATAGCCGTCTCATAGTCGTTGTTCGGCACTAAGAACCCCTCAGAGCCGACATCGAAGCCGAATGGTGGACGTCCATGCCATTTACCCTGTGACCGACTCGCCGCAATCCCCTCACGGGTGTTGTCTCGTTTGATTTCAGCTTCAAGTTCGGCGAAGGTCGCAACGACGGTTAAGAACGCGCGAGTGTAGGGATCGCGCTTGTCGGGGTCAAGGTCAATCCCCATATCGAGGATGTGAAGACCAACCTCGTTTTCGTCGACAATCCTTTCGACGGTCGCCGCGAAGTCCCGAACCGATCGCGAGATACGCGAGACCTCGGACGCGACCACGCGCTCGACGTCGCCAGCTTCGACGGCTTCTATGAGCTCACGATAGCCGTCGCGGTCGGTGTCAGTGCCGGTCTGCTTGTCGGTATAAACCTCAATAGCGGCGGGCTCGATCCCAAGACGGTCGGTGGCGTACTCGCTCGTGCGCTGGCGCTGGCGGGCGAGTGATTGATCCTCAGTGCTAACCCGACAGTAGAGCGCCGTTTTTTCGGTTATATCTGGCCCACTTTCAACCACCCCCGCTACGAACTTAAAACGCCCCCACTTTTGACCAGTCTGGTCACAAACAGTCGTTTCTGACCATGTTAGGCAATGTCGTTTATCTTTTCACTCTGGTCGAATGCGCTACTGCGCGGCGCGGATAGATTCCTACGGAAGTTGAGACTAGCGCTCTCAATGCATAGGACAACTCGTGAGGTCTCTCCAAACATTAGTTCTGGAGACAATGAAATTCGTGCGACCCTGTAGGTAGACACTGGACTGCCGACAGGGGCGCAATGGTCGCTACGACTTGGCGATGAAGAGTGTCATATCTTTCGTCCATCGAACTGCGCCGTGTTCACGAATATGTGCGGCTGCTAACTCCCGTAGTGCCTCAGCGTCCTCTGCATCGAACGCAGAAAGCCTGGAGTCCTCAAGAGGGAGTGAAAGTGCATAGGCAGTGAGCGCATCGGGATCATCAACTCTGACTTCGTTTTCAAAAAGACGACGTTCTACGTGGTCAAAGTGCTTCCCGAGTTGTTCACGACCGTTTTCAGCTGTGAAGCCGCCGACTAAGGAGGAAACCGAACCATCCGCAACGGTGGACATCATTTTATAGAGCTGTGCCACGTTCTGCGAACTCCCTGTTGTCGCATAGAGACAACCATCCGCCGCTAGCACGCGTTCACACTCCTGAATCGCTACAGCTAGGTATGGTGAATGATATAGCATCTGAAGTGCAAGGACCATGTTGAATGTCTCCTGAGCGAATGGAAGATGCTCCGTGTCGGCAATCGTAAAATCTCCCCCGATGGAATTCTCCTGAAGCTGGTTCTCGGCTTCTGAAACCATCCCAGAAGAGAAGTCACTGAGGACGGCTTTCCAAGACTCACTAATATGCTCGCTATTAACTGTCCAAAACCCACCAGGGCCACAACCAACATCCAGAACCGTCGCATCCGGTGCAAGCGGCAGTTCGGAATAAACCCAGTCGTGAGGATGATGATCGTCGACGAGAAAACGAGCGTTGAATTCGCCACGTGTCGAAAGGTTCGCTTCATCCGCATATTGCTCAGAGAGAAGAGCCGCTTTCTCCATGAGCGATTTACTGACCAGCGTGTAATAAAGTCAAGGACGAGTGTGGCTAAAGGTACTGAGTAGCAAAACCGAGTCAATCCACTTAATTCTCTGTCTCAAAACACGGGGTTGCGCGTCAAGGAAATAACTCCTCGCTCGTTGCACATCTGATTAGCTCTGCGATGTGCAATGAAAGCCGGCTCAATCCGTTTTGATGTACGGCCCTAATCAAAACTCGAGTACGGTAATAAAGAACCAGCAGTTAGTCGTTTGAACCACCGTTTCTAAGAGAGGTGATGTGCAAGGACTTCACGGTTCCACATAAATGCGAATTAAGACTGACGGGAAACATGAATATCGGGTTGATCAGCTACGCCAGATAATGCAAGCCACGGGTGAAGGAACTAAATCAGGGGCCTTCGACTTCTCAACCGAATTCACGTTGCAAATGCTGGAGAGTCTTAATCAAGCTCTCCATCATCCAGACATGACTGAGGAACTTGCTGAAGTTCTCTCTACCACCTCAGTGGATCTGAGCTATCGAATAGAAACCGATCTCAACGTGAATCGGAGCCAGCGGGCACGCTCATGCAAAGACAACGAAACCGATGCATAGAGGGAATATGCTGATTCATCAACAGGGACAATATACCACTACGTGCGAACAGCAAAGCGTATGAGCAAATGCAATTATAGATTACCCGCCACTGAAGTAGCGAATCCGGTACGCCCCAACTATACCGGATACCAATGTAATAGAGATGCATGGGAGAGTGGAAAATGTATCTGGCATGCAAATAGTCCAAACAAGCCAATATCCGAGCTGCAGAAGGAGTTTGATAGGTCTGGAAGAAAACTTGTAGGAGCGAAACTATACAGTATTCACTTTGAGGATAGTATTGACTTCTCTGAAGCAGATTTGTTAGAAGCTGATATCAGATCCTGCGACTTCCGACACGCAGAGATGGAGAATGTCGCTTTTGCAGGGTCAAAAATACAAGATTCAAATTTTAGCGGCGCAGAACTAAGCTATGGTAATGCTGTGTTCTCAGAGATAAAAAACGTAAATTTCGATCAAGCTAACCTGTACAGATTTTCATTCGCGGAATCTGAAATGAGTAACGTAAATATACATGGTAGAAATATGGAAAAGTCTACTTTTAGTGCGATAGACCTGTCTAGAGTGAATATACCAGATATAGATTTTCACAATGTGAATTTTTCTGGTTCTAACCTATATGATCGGGATTTGAGAGGTAGTAGTTTTATTGAGTGTGACTTTTCAGGGGCCGATCTCACCGATGTGGACTTCGGCGGGGTTGGGTTGAACGATGGGGTCTTCACAGGAGCCACGATGGCTGGTACGCATTTCGGAGGGGCTGATCTAACTGACGCGACCTTTGGGGAAGACGATTTGACAACATGTGGTTTCGGAGGCGCTACACTGGAAGGCGTAGATTTCGAATCGGCAGATCTGTCTGGACAGGACTTGTCCGGTCTGAACATGAGAGAATCTAATCTAAACGGGGCCGACCTATCTAACGCCAATATGGAGGGAGGGAATCTTCAGGAATGCGAACTGGAGAATACAGTAATAGAGGATGCAAACTTACGAATAACCGATTTGTCTGGCGCATATACGTATCAATGCTATATGAATAAGGTATGGGTCAACAGCGAATCAACATTCTACCCTTCTGGCTATGACGAGAAGGATAATCCAGAATACGACAAGTCAGCCCGTGTATACCGGAACTACCAGAACATATTCCGAGAAAATTCGCTTCCAGAAATATCTAGACGGTTTCGAATATACGAGAAAGATATCAGAGTCAAATCGAAGATATCTGAGTCTCCTATTGTAGGAAGAGTGAGTCTGCTGTCAAGATGGGTGTGGCTGTACGCTGAAAGCTGGAAACGGATATTGGCGACATCGGCAGTCATAATCGCACTTTATTCTGTGCTATATAACTATATGAGCGTGAGTGAAGCGTCACCAATATCGAGCAGACAAGTTGTCCTAGGCCACACGATCAACTTCCCGGGTATATCATATGATATCATCAACGCTATATATTTCAGCGTATCAACTTTTACAACACTAGGTTACGGTGATATTCAGCCAAATAGTATTTTCACCAGAATTCTAGCCGGATCGGAAGCACTCGTTGGAAGCTTGTTAATAGCTGCACTTCTCTTCGTCATCGGTCGGAGGACCACATGGTGAGACCAAAATATCCCTGACCTGTAACTCCAATAGATTCAAGTGACAGCGTTGCGCGGATAGCAGTAGCTAAAACAACCGCGCGGGCCGGGGATGTTGTGAGCATCCCCGAAACCGAGGAACCAGTTTGCCTCTATGACCACAGACAGGGCCACCGGTATTGACACTACCGGACCGGCCCAAGCCGAATCGGACGACCAGATAACTTAGTTGCTCCACCGTGTGGAAGCCCTCGAAGCCGAAAACGAGTAACTCCATGCAGAGTCGGCGAAGGCCCCGGCCACCTGTTGAAGACGACTGCTTGCACCCTTCATGACTTGGTTGGCTGGGGTTCCAAAGCCGCAGTCAGCTCATTGGTGAGAGTGGTACGTTTAGGCACCTCAATCCCAACCTCCTGGAAATGAGCATCGAGGGCTTGGTGGCTCGTCGTGGGACTCTCACCTGTATTGCCGATTACCTGTCCAGCTTGCCAAATGATGGAGTCAATGCGCAGCAACGAGATATGATGGCCGATTTTCTCACTGACTCGCTCCATCACTGCCGCCCAGGCAGCCATGACCTCATTCGCCTCGGTAGCATCTACAATTCCCGAAGTCTCTGAGACTCGCTCGACTTGGAGATCACAAGGGATCGGGATATCATAGGGAAACTCCAGATACTCGCCGGTTTCGATAAGATGGGCTATATCGTAGATCTTCATCGAGAGAACCACTGTCTTCTTTCGCTTCTCGTTCTCGATACCAGCCGCGAGTTGCTCCCAGACCTCGAACGGTTCCGCATTACGGTGATTCGTCAAAAACCAGTCTGGGAACCCAGAACTGAGCAGCTTCTCCAGCCGGGCGCTTTTCATATCCTTCAACCTGGCATTCACCGGCGTTTTCATGAATTCCCACAGTATCGCTTCCACATCGGCGAATGATTCCAAGACACCGTGCTCGAGTGAGACTTCAGTGAGTGTCCGCCAGAACGCTTGTGCATCGCCATTGAGCTGGAAGTCCTGCGTCGTCGCACAGATTACTAATAGTTGAACTAGGTCGAAATCCTCGAACTCCTGATAGAGCCTCTCGATAGTACTGTACTCAGGTTCGAACTGGTCGAAGGCAACGATTCCTTCGTAACCAATGTCTGCAATCGCATCCGACACCACTTCTACGCGTTCCTTTCGCATAATTCTAGATGTCCTTAGCTAGCAACAAATACTTTGATAGTATAAATTAGCCGCCAGTTTATCTGCTCGATCTTTTTGTATCACAGACGCTTGAATCGCCGACCCTTACCCCCAAGCTCTTTCTCCCAATCCGTCAGCTCACTTTTCAGATCCTCTATAGTGCTTTCAGCTTCGTCAACTCGTTCCTCCAAACTATCACTACCGCCATAACCACTGCTTCGTGAGTACAGGTCGTCCTGCAAATCCTCGACGTACTCTTCTAGATCTTCCAAATCCTCTATCCGGTCTTCTAATTCATTCGTTCTACTTTCTAGGCTATCTCGGCCTCTATATCTCCCGAATTTCTCATAGAGTGAGTCCTTCACGTCCTCTATCTCTTCTTGAGCGTCAGCAATTTCCTCTTTTGCGGCATAGATCTGTCTTTCAGTAGCGTTCACCTCGTCTCTGGTGTTGGATATCTCCTCTTGAGCGCTATTCACTCCTTGTCTGGCCTGGTTCACCTCTATCCGCGTTGTCTCTATCTCACTCTGGATAGCTCCAATTTCCAGTTTGTAGACGCCTAGCACTCCAAGATCCAGTAAGATGCCTATGAAAATCGATATACCTCCCAGTACTGGTTGGGCGGTGAACGCTGATGACCCACCGATAACGAAAAGAGCACTGACAATCACCAAACCTAGTTTCAGCGCAAAGGCGTTGTTCCTGACCTTCTCTTCTGTTTCATGGGCGAATTGCATTCTGACTGTGAATATGAGTCGTCTAACAAAACTACTCGGGGTACGTCTTCCTGCTCGCTACAGGTCTAGTTATTCTTCTATCGCTCGTGACTCTTACCTAACATTGGAACGGAGGTTTGGACTCAACGTTCGGTAAGACTGTCTGGCACAAGCTGCTCAATATTTCATATATGAATACACATATTTTTCCATATGTGAATCGACATTGGCGTGAGAGAATACTCACAAATCGAAGGATCGCTCGATGATCCATATATGAACAACCGAGAAGACGGTCAGATACTCCAGAGTAAATCTTACGCTGAGTGATACTATTGTTGATGCAAGACCCCCCGGTGGTCCGACAGCACGACCGGACAGCTCAAACGAATCGAACCGACCACGTACTTGCTGACTCTCAAACACTCCTACTCACGATCACAATTTCTTACCTAACATCATGAGGGGAATTTCGACTCTGCGTTTGGTAAGATACCTCGAAACTCTGGAAACAGTGGAGTATCGACGAAAACAACTCCGTCTCCCTGCCAGCGACAAGACCCTTCTCGTGCATTTGATTCAGCCGAGAACCAATCGTCGACTAAGTGAGCGGCAGCTCCACGGCGACTTCGTTTGCTGTGAGTACTGGTTCGCCGGCGAGATCAAGCACCTCGAGCACGTCTCGATCGGTGACTTTCTCACCAGATCGCTCTCCTTTGCCGCGGTGTTGATCGCTCATACATTCTATTTTCTCTATATGTAAGTCCGCTATCTACGGAATCGACTATCGAATCTGTAAGAAGTAATTGAAGCGAATCGGTTGCTGTGCGGATGATGAGACGCTCTATCTAACATATATGTGAAAATGTATGAAAACATGTATTGAATCATATTGTATGATTTGCACTGAGCGAAATGTTAGCTAGCGAGAGTTATTTGCGCCTGTTAGAGAACGCTGTACATCTGTACTGTTCCGAATGAGTCCTCAAAGCGTATACACTCTGGTTAGTTACTCACCATAATTTAGTGTACACTGATCACAATAGTTCACATAAATATCTAGGCAAAAAATTGAATACAAACAGTACAAAAAACAATAGCTGAGCTATGAACCGCTCACGACGAAAGTTCCTACAAGATGCGGGTACAGTCGGGGCAACTGTGATCGGTGGGCTCTCGATAACAGGCGTGGCCGCGGCACGCTCGTATTCCATCGACAGTAGTCTGAGAAAGACGGCTGAGGTCACTGGGAACCAGCTTGACACAGCAGTTGATTCGGTTTCGCCGGGCAGCCCACTCGTGGGACTCGGCGACACTTGGGCCGCAGTGCAAAACGAACGCCGAATCAACGCGGTATACATGGCGGCTCATGCTGCACTCGAGTCGGCATGGGGGCGGAGCAATATCGCTCAGGAGAAAAACAATATCTACGGGTTCAATGCGCGCGACATTTGCCCCGCCGAATGTGCAAGCGGCTATTCATCGTTTGCTCAATGCACTCGTGAGGTGATGGCGTACGTCGATACGGAGTATCTCACGCCAGGCGGCGACTGGTATGAAGGAACGTCGCTACGCGCGATGAACGTCCACTACGCTACCGATGATAGATGGGCCGAAAAGATAGCTAGTATCATGAACAGTCTCGACGCCGAACTCCCCGATGGGAGCGGCGGAGGTGGCGGTGGAGACGGCGGCAGCGGCGGATTCAGTGATGGTCAGCGAGTCAAATCAACTGTCGATTTGAACACCCGCTACCGTCCAGGCACCGAATCACGCATACTAGACACGCAGCCGACTGGAACGACCGGCGAAATCATGAATGGTCCCGTCTCAGAGGACGGTTACACATGGTGGGGTGTTCACTGGTCGGACGATGTTTGGGGCTGGTCGGTCGAACGGTATCTCGTAACCGCCTGAGTTGTCAGCTCGGCAATCCACTATACAAACTACAATCCACTGATGACACGACAACATACTCGACGAACGTTCACCAAAACGCTCGGTGTCGCCGCCGCGGGATTGACGATTCCAGTACTGGGAAGTCAGCGAGTCAGCGCGTTCACTGATGGCGACCGAGTCGAGTCGACGACCAGTCTCAACACACGACATCGACCCGGAACGGAATCACGCGTTCTGCAGACGATGTCGCCTGGAACGGTTGGAGAAGTGATGAACGGCCCTGTAACTGAAGACGGCTACACGTGGTGGGGCATCCACTGGCTCGAAGCTGATATCTGGGGCTGGTCGGTCGAACGGTACCTGCAAGTTGCCGGTGACGATAATGGCACCGGTAAACCATCGGTACAGTATGATCAAGCCGCATCGGGCAACTATGCAAGTGCAAGCCGAACTGCTCAGGATATTCGCTGGGTGATTATTCACACCATCGAAGGACCATATCAGGCAGGAATCAACGTATTCAACGACCCAGGCTCGAACGCCAGTGCCCACTACGTCGTCGGCAACGAGAGAGGGCAGATCACCCAGATGGTCAGTGACAGTGATATCGCCTACACGGCCGGTAACTACGACTATAACACTGCAGGGATGAACTTCGAACATAGCGGGTACGCTACGGAGAGCCACCCCAATAGCCTCTATCAGAACTCTGCCGATATTGTTAGTTGGGTTTGCGAAGAGTACGGAATTCCAAAAGTTCACCCAAGTGGTGTCGCACCAGCGGATCCATCTACCGATAACGGGGGGATCATCGGCCACGAGCAAGTGCCCGATCCAAACAACCCGTCTCTGGGGGGCGGTGCAAGTCACCACACCGACCCCGGCCAAGGCTGGGATTGGGACTACTTTATGAGCCTCCTCTGAGGGGTACTCGATCTTCTCTTAGAATATAGCGTGTTCGTTAGGCGGTCTTAGTAGGATTTGGCCGTGGTAATGTTCCCTTCAGCGGTGCGCACAGCGACAGTGTCGCCATCGTGATTCCAGACTGCTCCAGTAGCCCTCCCAGCAAACATCGATATTGCTGTTCAACCCCGCACAAGTGCGTAGATAGAGGCGGATGGAGGAGCAAATTCCCGTGTGTCACGACGGCGTATCTTCTGGTGGCGAACCGCCGACGAACGGTAGCGCTGAGGCTTACCCGGCTGCATACCGTTGCGAGCGCATGGGGAACCAGCGCCTCGAACCCATCTCTGCAATCGAGGACCCACCCGATCCGCCGGAAGGGTTCGGCGCGTGGTCCGAATACACCGATCCGGGCGGTCGATGGCTACCGAAAGCAGCGAAGGCGGGCGCGTTTACGGCTACGACAGTGGTTTCGGGCTTCCTGTTCGCGTTCGCGCTCGGGGCGGTCCCAGGATTAGATATGATCTCGTTCGGTGCGGTGACGCCCGCGACGGCGCTAATCGCGGGTTTGGCGGTGTTAGTGTCGCTTGTGGGTGTTCACGAGGGGCTGCACGGCGTGGTCGGGCATTTCATCGGCGCGGATGTGTCATTCACGTCCGGGCGATACGGGAGCTTCCGAACCCTCTCACGGCACGCGATACAGGGCCGCCGAGAGACGATCGCGTTCTACCTTGCACCGCTGATCATCGGTACGCCGCTCTGGTTCGGCGTGCTCCTTGCTGCGGGTATGCTCGAAGCTCCGCACGCACTGCTGGTCGCGAACATCGCGCTCGCGGCGAACGTGGGCGGGTCGGCGCTCGACTTTTATCATGCGTGGGGGATCGCGAACCTGCCGAAAGACTCGGTGGTCTACAATACTCGTTACCGGATGCTCGTTGCGGTTCCACTGAACGTGCCGAACAATGCTATAGCAACTAGCGAGTGAATCCGTCAATTGGCTATTTTTATCTTTTTGAAAAATGCTCCAAATCAGGGAACTTGTCGTTTGTGGCAGGAGTTCCTATTTCGAACAATTCCTTCAAATCATGCCTATCTGAGATGTCCGCACCATCATTGAGATCGCTCATAGAAATGATCTCGTCCTGTGGCACTGTTACGTACTGGGCATAAATGGCGTCCTGCGGTCCTACTCCGTCTGTATGCCAAACGTGGATACCAACCGTGAAATTTGAATCGTGATCAACCGATTCTTTTGCGTATTGAAGTACGCTCATCGGTGGTGGTGACCGATGGATCGGAGTCGCCTTCCATTCTTTTGGGAGAGTCTCCGGTCTGATCATAAATGGTGCGGTAAATGTCTGGTTCGTTGTATTAGAGGCGATCGCATTACCATAGGGATTGTGAAAAAGCGGGGTCATTGAATTAGAGTGGAGACGATCTACTACTCTCTTCCATTCGCCACTCATCAAGGGGATAGGCGTCTTGTACTCGACTCCGTTACCATCGGCATAGTATAGCTCCGCTCTCAGGTCATTTGCAGGGGCGCGTCCAAAGTTGGAGAGTTCAAATTCAACTGGCTCAGAGTGATAAAGTACGAAATTATCGAATTCATCGCTATCAAGATACTCTTCATAATCTTCTCGGGACGGAATGCTATGTCTGTCTAGCTGCAGTATTGAACTTTGAGTGTATTTGGCTAAATCTCGCTGTTGAGCATATACGACGCAGACCGCAGCGGTCAGTGCAACCATCGCAAGAGATTGTAGGCCGGAAAATAGATTTCCAGCTGTATAGGGGGGCTTAGAAACTGAAATTATATCGATCACACCACGTACCTCCAGTACAGCCCAGATTAACAGTACAATTGCTGTGCCAACAACACCACCCATTTTCTGGCGATCCATCTCCTTTATACACATGTTGAGTGAATCTACTCAGTGATCATACAAAGTAAGATATGACTCTTCCTTCTTCTCTCTACTTCTACAGTCTTGTCCGCGTATAGCATGCGATTCAAACAGGGGAACTGATCGCGACCGAAAGCTGCACCGCACCGCCGGAGACCTCCGCAGTGAGTATCCAGATTCAGGTAGCAGCGTAGCTTGGTGGATGGACAGGGAGACATCTACCCGGCCAGCCAGCGGGCAGTACCAGTTACTCCCGGTCGCCAGCCAGGGGACCGCATCGTTGCCAGCCGGGGGTTTTGAGAGTGGAGCGACGTACTCTTAGCCGGTGCTGCCGGGGCAGAGGGTTGATCTGTGACCGTCTCTCCACGGGTCACTTCGCCGGAAACGCAACGTACTCTAATTGGACAGTTTAGAACTCCATACAGCAATTCTCTAGTTGGGAATCAAAACGGCCGATAGTATATACTACTCAATTACGGACGCCACGACGTATCGAGTCTAACAGGGTGCCCTTGCTCCCACTCGACGGCGAAGACTGCATCTGGAAGCGAGCTGAGTCGCTGTTCTACGACATCAAGCGGATGTGAGTCGATGAACGCTGCCCGCTGGTGAGTGATAGCCGTTGCTCCATCGTTCACTTGTAGATGAACTGGCCCGAGGTCATCGTGTGTGTCGTCCTGATGCCACCCGACGAGCAAACCGCGCTCAGGCTCGATCCAATTGAACCAGTAGTACTCGTACGAATCGCTAGTCCGTAGTTGAAACCCGATTTCGATCCGCGCATCAGTCACCGGGTACTCGTCATCTTGAAGAAATCGCCGTGGATTCACGTTGGCGATGACCCGGTACGGGCCAGCCTCGCGTGGTTCAGCCCGTCGTCGACGAACGTTTTCGAACGCACCGCTGAGCCGATTTTGGATGCGGTCGTGGAGCCGCTTGCTCTGTAAGTTCGTCCGGTTAGCGAGGAAGATAACCATTAGGCGAGTGTCGACGGCGAGTCAGTCCGCGGTGAAGAGAGTTCAACGACGTCATCATACAGTTGGAGAGCATGCTTCACGAGTCCGAGCTCCGTATTGATTGCCTCCCATGTCGCGACCACATTGCGACGTTCACGAAGCTCCTCGGCCGAGAACTCTTCGTCAGCAAACTGCTCTCGAAACCCAACAAGTGAATCGACGTCGTACTCCGTCGCTAGCTCTTCTTGTTCTTCCGTCAGCTCTGTGAGCTGGCTCTCTAGTTCGTCACGCGAATGAGCCTCAATCAGGTCTGTTACCTCGTCGAAAAGCATCCGCACGGGGTTCAGATCGTAGGCCTTCGTCCCATCGATAGTCGTTTCAGCGACCCAGTCGTCACTCTGCAGTCGCTGAAGCTCATCGTCAGCTGTCGCGCGTGAAACATCTGCCAAGTCCGCAATTTCCTGCACCGATGTTGGCTCATCCAGCAACTCTGCGACGTGCCGGACGCGCTCGCGCCCACTCGTACTCTCTGTCCACGACCCCGGACTTGATTTCATCATCGTACTAGCTCTTGCACCGCATAGTGCAAATAATTTGCCTTCGATCAAATAATCGAACAGGGTTCGACCTCCTGAGGCATATCCCTCTAAGGGGTGTTAAGAGGCGCATCGTTCCCTAACTCTTCAATTCGAGAACACCGAGGGATACCACACTTCTCCTACCACTCGCGAGGGCTTTGAACTACAGTACCTCCCGAAGAACCGTTATCTACGTGGAGTGCCAAAATAGAGTGTGGGAGAGATCCAGGTCCAATGTGACCAGTGTGAATACCAGATTTACACTGATGGACGGCCCGACCCGCTCGATCATGCCCGGCAAGTACTGGTTGAGGACCACCTTCCGAAACACGGGGAGTAGACCGACCACAATTACTGGTTTTCGACGCTCTCACTGACTACCAACTGGTTTACGGATTCTTACCTAACATTAGAACGGAGCTGTCGATTCAGTGTTTGGTAAGACACTTCGGACTCTGCGGAAACGATGGGTGTCACCGAAAGGAAAATCGAAGTCCTGAGGCTGACGCAAAGCCACTGCTGACGCTATTGCGCGACAATCAGTCACATATGCCAGTCGCGATGTTCTGGTGTAAGACGTGCAATGAAGGTGTTGAGGTCAAAATAATAGGCCGGCGACCGAACGGTGAATCGAATCTCGGATATCGCTGCTCCTGTCGAAGCAGGCGCATCGGACCATCTGACATCGGACCCGAAGGATTACCTCCGGATGAACAGATCCCATCCAACTGGCAAAGGGTCAACATCTCGTAGCGAGAATCCTCTTTCACCATCCGCTTGAGAGACTGATCATCGGGGCTCTGCAGTTTTGTTGGTTACCGGCTGGCTCGCAGATTCTTACCTAACATCTGAACAGAGTCCTCAATCCGATGTTTGGTAAGACGCTTTGGGAGCTGTGGAAACAGTGGGATGGTACCGCAAGAGACCTGAACATAGGGGGGTATATTAAAAACCGGCTCTCATAATCAAGCGCTTGGATATATTCGCCGAAGTAACTCCCGACGCAGTGCTTGATCTCTTTGATGAGATACGGGGGCCGGTGCTCACAGCGGGCGACGTGGCCGACGCGTTCGACTGCTCGGCGGAAACGGCCCGCCGAAAGCTCCGAGAGCTAGAGGCGGATGGGCGGGTTGACTCGCGCGAGTCGCGGTCGCGTATCTTCTGGTGGCGAACCGACGACGGGTAGTGGTACACATCGAACGAATACTATTGTTGTCTCCTAACTACAATAGAGCCGCTTAATGACTCTGATTGCGCTGAGTGCTACCAGATGCATGAGCACGTGAGGATTCAAGTACGCATAACGCGATGTATACTGAAGATGGCCGATGTATGGAATGAGAGGCTGCTTTTCGGTAGACGAAAAGATGCCAGAAGGCGGGTTATTCTGGCTTCTCTCCTGTTGCTTGTGATTTCCTCGGCATATTTCTATTTATTGACTAGCCCAGAAATGGCACTGCCTCGATGGTTACAGGTCTTCTCAAGGTGGGAATACTACGTCTGCTTTGCTGTTCTGGTTGTCACTGCTCTTGGCATTTATGAGAGCGGATTAGTACTCAGCTGGGCGGTCGCGTTTAGCCTCTTCTTTGGAATGATAGCAAACGGTGGTGGAATTGGAATAGGAAGCTCAACCCCGAATCCCCTATTTTTCTTGCTTGTAGGGATCATTGGTGGTTTGATTGGGTCGGTGACAGTGGGAACGCTTGGTTTTGTCCTCGGAAGGGCTGTCCGCTCAAGCGGAGTCGATTCCTAACTGCCACGTCCCTATCGCTCCCTGTGGCTCGGTGGCGAACCGGCGAGGAACGATAGCGCTGAGGCTTAACCGACTGCATACCGTTGTGAGCGCATGGGGAACCAGCGCCTCGAACCCATTTCTGCAATCGAGAACCCACCGGACCCGCCGGAGGGATTCGGCCCGTGGTCCGAATATACCGATCCGGGTAGTCGATGGCTGCCGAAAGCAGCGAAAGCGGGCGCGTTCACGGCGACGACAGTGGTTTCGGGCTTCCTGTTCGCGTTCGCGCTCGGTGCGGTTCCGGGCTTAGATATGATCTCGTTCGGTGCGGTGACGCCCGCGACGGCACTGATCGCGGGTCTGGCGGTGCTCGTGCTGCTCGTGGGTGTTCACGAGGGGCTGCACGGCGTGGTCGGGTACTTCATCGGTGCGGATGTGTTGTTCACGGCCGGGCGATACGGGAGCTTCCGAATCCTTTCATGGCACACGATACAGGGCCGCCGAGAGACGATCGCGTTCTACCTCGCACCGTTAGTCATAGGCACGCCGCTGTGGTTCGGCGTGCTCCTCGTTGCGGGCTATCTCGAAGCACCGAACGCGCTGCTCGTGGCGAACATCGCGCTCGCGGCGAACGTGGGCGGGTCGGCGCTCGACCTCTACCATGCCTGGGGTATCGCGAACCTGCCGAAAGGCTCGGTAGTGTATAATACTCGCTACCGAATGTTGGTCGCGACTCCAGTGAACCACCCTAGTACGGACCCGGTCCCTGAGTAGAGAACCAATTAACAAACCGAGTCGAGGTCGTTACTGAGGACCGTCCGCTACAGGTCGCGTGTCTGAACGGTTTTCCGGTCGTTATCGTCGGCTCGACGAGCAGCATCGGCAAGGAGTTCTGCGACTTCTTCATCAAGTGCATCGTAGAAGTCTGCCGAAACGTTCATCTCTTGAAGCTCGTCTTTTACAGCCGACTGGACGATGAGGTCTGCCATCAACGGGCCAACTCAGTTTGGCCACTTATAATTGCTGGCTGGCAGAAGATCGACATACTTGCTTCCATACAACCTATTCGAAACGGAGAACAGAACTGCGGCACTTTGTAGAGCTTTAGATCTACGTTTTCATTATCGAGATATTATCTACTACCCTCTTAATCATCGGATGCGCTATCTGTAGAGGTGACACGGGTGATTTCGATCGAGTAATCTTGCTCCGTTGAGTTCGATGCGCGGACATCGGTGGTGCCAGCGATCGATACGTTCTCGTTTCGTGCTTTGGTAACGAGGTCACGAAGTCGTTGCTCAAACTCATTGTAGTTCATTGTGAATGATCTCGCTGCTGAGTTGGTCACCGTCCTCGGTATCTGTATTGGTAAGTACCAGAAAATACCTACATCGAAAGTCCTACAATGGTTTTGATCGTTCACATATGACGTAATTTGGCCGAAATAGCCGAACAACTCCTATCCTACGATCGTCGCAGAGGTCCGTAGATCTTACTCCTGACGGCTGAATGAGTTGGACGCAAAACAACTCGCTATTTATCGTCAGAATCCGAACTCGGCCCCCGAAGCAACTGTTCAATCTCGATAAGCCATCGATGTGGTCTATCGGAGATGGGTTCGGTGACGACGACGCTCCCTGTTTCTTTGCGTACTTCTTCGACCTCGACTTGAGCAGACCGATCAAGGAAGTCCGTCGATTCAGGATCCACCTCTGCGTTGAGCAGTTCCGGGTCTGCTACGTGGTGATTGACGTAGAGCACGTCCCCAACTTCGATGTTATCAATGTCCATGGGTCATTCTATCTACTACAGATCCTAAAAACCGAGCCATCAAATTGAAATGTACGTGAAAATGCTGACTCGGTGAGAGTAAGAAATAGTAGCATACCTGTTAGTATTTCAAACCATGTCTGACTAACTTTTCACCGATGGTTTATCAACCACTTCTCGAAACTAGATGGACAGATATGGCATGTATCGTCCGAGGAACGATTCCAGCCGATGAATTCGCGTTGTATAAAACGTCAATGGCAATTTCGGATGTCGAGTTCGAGGTAGAGCGGCTGGTCGAAAGCGGCGACGGCATGGTAATGCCGCTGCTTTGGATACGAGGCCCAGACCCCAGAACAGTCGAAAAAGCGTTCGCCGAGGACCCCAGTGTACGAGATGTCTCCCTCCTCGCCGAATTCGATACAGAGTCCCTCTACCGTATGGAGTGGACCCAAGACGTGCAAGTAGTCGTTCAAATGCTGACGACCGCGGAGGCGACTGTCACGGATGCGTATGGGCGTGATGGGATCTGGATGCTTCGAGTACTCTATCCCACACGCGAGTCGGTCACGGGGACCGTCGATTTCTGCCGGGAGGAAGGTCTCACATTTGACATCGAGATGGTTCGCGAATTCGAGGGCAAACCGGCTGGCCGGTATGGTCTAACGGACGACCAATTCGAAGCACTTCGAGTCGCTCACGAGCAGGGATATTTCGATATCCCGCGCAAAGCCACCGCAAAAGAACTCGCTGAAGAGATCGGTATCTCCCATCAGGCACTGTCCGAACGTCTACGTCGGGGGCACGACGTTCTGATCGAGGACACGATCATCGTCGGCTCCAATTCGAGTGAGACGGAGACCGACAACTAGCAATCGAATTCAGTGAGACTGGTCTTGAATACCGTAAGTTAATGCTCGCTGACGCCCTAACTCAGCTGATAACTGACCTTCCCGCTCTCGAATTTTGAACATGGTTCCAGCAAATGGGATCCATCAGACAGGCAGATATAGCTTCGTGTACCCGCTCCGCAACCCCTTGGGAAAGTACTTACTGCATTCCAAGCCGCATCCTCCGTAATGTGCGATGATGTTGACCAGGAACTCCTTGATCTCCCACCGAGCGCAAAGCTTGTATTTGTGGTTCTTGAGGAGGAAGGCCCGCTCACACAGAAACAAATCATTAAAAATACACTTCTTTCACCACGTACCGCCCGATATGCTCTCACTCTCCTCGAAGAAATCGGAAGAGTTTCTGCGGATATTCACTTCGCTGATGCTCGTCAGAGCATCTACGAAACCACAAGATAGCTGTCCAGTATCGTTGGCACTCTGATAACTACCGCTCATTTTTTTGGCAATTCCTCCATGCATATATTTACTTCTCCAGTTTCAAGAGGAGTTATAATGGAAGAACGGCTTCGAGAGCTATTGGTCAAGAGTCGTGGTGGTGCGACACGTGCACAGATTGTCGCTGCAGTGGAAACACGTCCGCGAAGCACTCATCGACTCGCAGACGATCTCGATTTCGATGATAAAACGATCCGGCACCATCTCCGCATTCTCATAGAAAACGGTGTTCTCCAGCGCAGTGGCAACGAGTATGGAGCAGTCTACTTACTTAGCGATCGAGTGCGCTATCATCGAGAACTGCTTGACGAATTAGTAAGCCTCTCGAGCTGAAAGCGGCGCTCGTAGAGGACGAAAGTCATTACAGTGAAGGACTACTGAGCAAATAGCATATCTGCTCTATAGCATCTTTCCATGCGCTCCTGGGGCTAGTAGTGACTCTCCCCAATGTGATTCCACCGATTAACAATCAAAAGGCCGATATAGGTCCAATGAATAATATTATGAATGGTATTAGACCAAACCATTGTAGAGACGTCCAAGCCGAACGTCATCAATGCGATTCTCGGAGGTGAATCGACGAAAGTCCTCTGCGTGGGATTTGACGAAGATTTGGTCGACGCACTGGGCGAGATACTTGGAGAGCTAAACGATCCTCCGGAGGTCCACCTCCTTACAACAGAATCCGTCCTCAAATGGGCTCGAGATGATTTCGTCCTCGCCAGTAAGGCAGCTGACCTCCTCGAGAATGGAACGCTCTCGATACGCTCAAGCGAAAATCCCTTCGAGAATCGTTTAGTCGTTACCGAAGGCTCAGTTGTCTCCCTCATCACTGCAGGTGAGTACACGGCTGGATTACCCGCGACTCATGAGGCGTTCACTGGAGCAGTCAATGAAAAGTGGAGCATTCGCTGGGATGAAGCCGAGCAATTCTCCCTCCGAACACCACCACGTTCACAGGTTGAAGAAACTCTTGGCGAGGAATTCGGCTCGGAAGTTGAGGCAGACTTCCGCACCATGCTTGATGCGATTGAAACCACTCGTGGGGACGAAAGACTGAGTGGAACGGACGTGAGCCTCCTTGTGGCCGCTAAGCACGAGCTGTTGCTCTATGATATCTCGAGGTGGGGTGAAGATGTGGGTGTCGCAAGCAAGGCTACCTTTTCACGAAGGAAAACTCATCTCGAAGAAAACGCCCTTATTGAGACCGAAACAGTCCCAATCGATATTGGCCGGCCACGGCTTCGACTGCTTCTCGGAAAGAGCGAATTGCGAGAAGCTGCGAGCGATGAATTGCCGGCAGTTGCTGAGCAGTTGCTCTCATAGAGCCACGTACAACCAGTATTAGGTCATCCACTCTTCACATTTGTTTGAATGGCAGTGGTTTCGGCGATATCGTTTCTCTCATTGGAACAGCCTGGGTTGGTACCGTCAGCGTAGTACTGATTGAAGTTGCGATAATGCTCGTCGACCGTGACAGCCAGCGGCCACTGTTGCTTGTCGGGATTCTAGGGTTGGCGGTGATGCTCGGGACCCCCGATCCGGTGTTCTGGATTATGATATCCGGGATTTACCCACGCCGACCCGTCGTACAACCGGAAGGACGGCAATCGTCTTCAGTTGGGGCCTGAGCTTTGTCGTGGTACCGACCTTCTTTCTGTACTACCTCGCGCCGGTGGTGATCGAGGCGCCGCTGCAGTTCGGCTTGCTCCTCGCTGCAGAAGTGCTCAAAGCGCCGAATCCACTGCTTGCGACGAACGTGGGCGGGTCGGCGCTCGACCTCTATCACGCGTGGGGGATCGCGAACCTGCCGAAAGGCTCGGTGGTCTACAATACCCGGTATCGGATGCTCGTCGCGACTCCGGCGAGCGAGCCCGCAACGTACTCCGGTCCCTGAGTAGCGACCGAACACGCTGGTGAGTGGTCTGGCTGAAGATCTTGCAGTGGTCTTCCCAGCCAAGAACACGACCGTAGTAGCGCACGTACACAGGGGTCGGACAGAGCGGTGCTAAGGCGTGGTGTACAATTCAGGATCAGTTTCGTGGTAATCAAAGCACAAACACGAAGATCGCGCCAGCGACCATTGTGCAAATGAAAGCGCCCGCAAGTGCCAACCAGGGACGTGAGGTAGGCTCGCCTCCCTAGATATATGCGTCTGGATTCCGGTAGGTGTAACCAGCAGCCCCAAGCTAGAATACTCCCGAAATCAGGCTATATCCGATTTCACAAATTTCTCTATACCAAATATATCTTCTTCAGCGACGATTCACCGCTTCATTGCGAACCGGCTCTGACCGATCTGAACAGGAGACCTAACGGTAACCGATACGTTACCCTCAAGATCATATAGCAAACAACAATACTGAAAACAACTATTTTAAATCTCTTCTTCAATCACACTTGACAGCTGTTCTGCGGAACGTGAACCGATTATTACTGGATTGCCGCTTTTCAGAGAAAGCTTTACTCCCTCACCACGGTTTGTGGTGTATGCACTAACTCCAGAGGACCATCTAACTCCCAGACCGCCCGTCATCATGCCTACTTTTTCGATGTCGCATTTCTCGATTTCCGAAAACAGTATTTTATGATACGACCGTGGGAATGGCCCGAATCGAACATATACACCATCCTCCCGAACTTCTGTAGTGAGTTGTACTGAATATAGAACGACTGCGATCGCTATTGGGACGACGACACCAATACCGGTCAGTAGCGAGATGACTCCAATAACCAACAGGGAAGCCCAAATTAGTGGTTCGCGCATATGCTGCTTCTCTTCGAATAGGATCGTTTCTGCCATGTTCGAAGATAATCCGTCTCCTATTTATAGATAACTAAATGCCTCTGACACTACGACATTATCAACTCGTTTTAGTATCTATAAGCTGCCCGTCAAAATCTACCCCAATTTGGATCTGCTCAGAAGCATACAAACCCCGCGTCAAGCTGATATGGCTATTGCTTCGATATAACTACCCTATATTGAGTTAGTATTCTCTCTTGGTGATAAGATCTTCATCCCACTCTATCTCAAAGAGCCGAGCATTACAATCATTACAGGTGGAAGCAACCACGTCAAATGAGCGACAGCAAGATTCCACGATTTCCTCTTGCAGTTCAATAACACCATCGCAAGCGGGACATCTATCAAGAAACAATCGAATACTCATTAACACACGCGCCCTCTCGGAAGGACTGAGAGTAGACCACACAGCAATCCGTCTGTGCAGTTCATCAGCACCAGACATATCTGCGAGAACCGCTGCGGTTGAGCTCCACTGGCCAATGATTTTGCTTCCGGAATAGGCTATAAAAGCATCCCCCTCTTGTTTGATTTTGATCCGTTCATTGGTTGAGGTCACACCAAGAATATTATCGATACTTTCCTCTTCTATTGACTGATCACGCATTCTTCTCATATTGTTCTCTAATTTTGACTGGAATTCCGAGGATAAGCAAAAATCAGCTGTTCGATCACACGGTTCTATCACGCCTGCAGTAAGAAGCATCTGTTCGGGATCTAGTTCGGTACTTTCGTTTTTTAGTGTTCTTTGATCGAGTTTCTTATCAAACAATTCAAGAACAGGCTCAGGGAGATACCGTTTCGTTAAAGCGGGCGTTCCAGGAACAAGATACCCACGGAGGTAGATTGAGCCAAGTGAGATCAGGAACAGACTACCGCCTACTGATTTTGATGTTTGTTTTGAGATCAACAAACTTGCCCCCCCTCCTATTGCAACGTTGACCGCTGAACAAGGGATACACCGATTTTCACCAGTATATTCTGGCCTTTTGAGTACATCTCTAACTCTTCTTATGTAAGGAATGATTTCAGTAATGATCTCTTCACTTTCCACACCCTAGATTTATAGTACTACTGTATATATCTTCTTCTGGCATGGTCGATAAACCAAGCCGGGCAGAGAAGAGGAAGGATAGAAAGCTGAACATCAATCGGCGAAGCGCACTGAAAAAGGTAGGTGCGGCAACTTCTCTAGCGGTGACACCATTTGCTATCAGTGGCGGCGCTGCCGCCGCAAGTAGCTCTGATATCGAAGAACTACACGGTTGGAGGAAATGGGCAGCAATCTGGGAGGCTAAGCACACGGAGAGTTACAGTGAGCTAAGACAGTACTTTGAAGAGAACACCAGCAAAGATTTCGACTCGAGAAATGCAAAAGTGTTTGAAACAACTGACGACAGTGGTAGCAAGTACAAGGTTGTTTCTTTCCTTGCAGATGCAAATGTTCAACCTGATCCATCTGGTGATTACAAAAAAGCGAACATAGCGATTCGCTTGGAGGATGGTTCATCAACGATGGGCAAGGCTACGAGAACAACTGTGGAGAATGGGGACCCAACCCAGGTAACAGTGTACAACATTGAAGATGGGGCAGTGGTCCAAGATTCTTCAACAATTGGTATCGCTGAACCCTCCTCAGATTCCTCTGGAAGTGGGGACTTCACAACCCAGGCTACTGCAAAGTGTAAGGGTTGCAAATTGTTAGTCAAGGCAGCGTGTGCCATTGGATGTGGAGCTGGAACCGCTGCAATTTGCGTTCTCGCAGGGGTAACTACCCTCGTTGGTGGGATCGCCTGTGGTGCGGCGGCCGCTGCCGTGTGCTTTGTAATAAGCGAGTTCGGATGCAATCGCGGCGCGCCCTTTATTTGCAAAAGAGCGAAGGTACGTGGAAAGACACTTTGTAAACGATAGTCTAAAAACTAAAATAAAATCCACATCTCCACAAGTTCTATGATGGTGATAGATTCAGTTCTCGGTCGAGCTCTGATCCTCTTTTTTGTGCCTTTTTTACTCGTCGTATTCCTCAGCTATATAACCGGTGCCAATGTTAGAGAGTGGATGCTCTATGGTATTGGGATCGGAATGGTCTTTGCCATTTTCAGCCTGACTCTCAAATAATCACAAAAGCCAAATTTTTGACGGGGTATTGTGGTGTGACCACCGGTGGTGTTACATAAATCGACTTAGACTTGATTGACTCACTATATCGCCCTTGACGTGCTTGCGGGCGAAACCGCGAGCGGTGATGGGCGCAATCTCGAGACCGCACTCGTCGGGCGTCTCGGCGCTCACCTTTTTCTCGCTGCCGTGGGCGTGCTGCCAGGGGACGACCCGCACATCCGAATTCCCGCTGCCGATCCACGTCCTGACTTCCAGGTAGGGGACGAATCGACTGTGAGCTCGGGGAATTGGATACCACAGAGATGGTTGACGTCGGGTGCATCCACCTGATGATATAGGATGATCGTCTCCCGACTGCCGATGCTGTAGCGGGTGAGCTCGTATCCAGCGGGCGGCTGGAATCCTGTCTCGTTGATTCGCGGATGGGACCATTCGCTTCCGTGGCCTTCCATCCATGCGATCGCGTCGTCGAACGCCTCCCCAACGGCCTCCTTCCGGCGGTCGCAGTGATCGTCGTCGCTCTCAAAGCGATACTCGCCGATCTTCTCCCAACTCTCAGCCCCCATCACTCGGTCGTCGGTGACGATCAAGTACCCGGTCCCCAGGCCGCCGAACAATCGGACGGCGAGCGAGCCCGCGACGTACTCCGGTCCCTAATCGAGAGCGAACCGAACGCTGCTAGCAGCTGACCGAGAGCGAACGCGGCACCGACCCGCCCCGCGCCGCCGGGGGCTTCCACACTGGACTTTCAGACTCAGGTAGCAGCGTAGCTCGGTGGAAGGACAGCTAGACGTCCACCCAGGCCAGCCAGCGGGCAGTATCAGTTACTCCCAGTCGCCAGCCAGGGGAGCGCATAGTTGCCAGCCGGGAGTTCTTAGAGTGGAGCGACGTACTCTTAGCCGTGCTGCCGGGGCAGAGAGTTGATCTGTGACCGTCTCTCCACGGGTCACTTCGGCGGAAACGCGGTGTGCTCTCAGTCGGACAGTCGGGCCTCTCATAGCTGCTCTACCCGGTGGACAGTCGGGGAACTCCATAGCGGATTTCGTGTGTTCTCGCCTGCTGCTCTCGGTGGACAGTCGGGTTGTTCTCTACAGCGGTTTTCGTTGCTTACAGCCTCTCACCCGGTGGACAGTCGGGGATCGCGTTTTGCGGCACCATCCTGGCGGCTCATACCCCTGCTTGGACGTTGCAGAAGTGGCCTGCACACTGCTGTATAGCGTGATTTCCGGTGTTTCTCGCCGGTTCGGTCACTCCTGGCGCTGCTGGTACTGGCCTCGTCTCGGTGTGGTCGTTCACTCCTCGTCGTTGCTGTCGCGCTGCTACACTCGGTCGGCACCCCCTGGTTCGCTCTGGTGGGCACCCGGAGTAGCTGATCCGGTACTATGCTGCTGAAAATACTCGAGGATTTTCTCACGGGCTGGCGTCGTGCTCGCGCTGCTCCACCCGGCTGGCTGGCCCAGGTTCGTCGCGTCGGTCGTCGTCGCTCTCAGTAGTGTGTCGGCCTGCTGGCTCCCTGGCTGGCGCTCTGCGTCGTCGCGTCAGTATCGCGGTGTTGCCACGGGCCTCATTCCGCCGTCGCTCTCTGCGGCTCTGTGCGGCGCTCTCGTCGCTGCTGTTCTCGCGGGGTTCCATCACCGCTGTTCTCCCTAGCTGTCGTCGTCACGGCGCTGCTGGTTCCTGCTGGATTCCTGGTGTCGTCGTCACCGCTGGATCGTCATTGCTGGCCGCTGCTTCGCGCCCCGGGCTGTCCCGGTGATCGTCGCCGTTGTTGATCGGCTTCATCGCTGGATCGTCGTCGCTGATCCTCTCGTCGTCGCGGCACTGCTGTCCTCCTGGTCGGCGCTGGATCGTCGCCCTCTGGACTGTCCCACTTATCACAATCTTGGGTAGTTGTTTCGCCCGCTGATCGGACTCTCTTACTGGTCCTTCAGTCGCGCCGTGATCACGTCGGTATCGTCGTCGGTCCTCACCCGCTGTTGTGCTCGTCGCTCCCGGTGGACTGTCCCGGTGTCACTCACTGCTGTTCTCGGTCAGGAACTCAGCCTGTCTCGCCCCCTGGACTGTCGGCTCAGTCTTGTGTCGGTTTTCTGGTTACTTCAACCAGTGTCGCCCCTCCTGGGTGCCCGGCCTGCTGTCGCCGCTGTCAGTCGTCGCTTGGATCTGTGTGCGCTCACTCAGTTGTCGGCGCTGTCACTCGCCTCGGCAGTGACGCGGATCATCACCGCTGCTGTTCAGTCTGATTTTCTCGGCGCTGTCAGCGCTGGTCTGACCTCATTACTGCTAAAACGCTCTCCATCCCCGTGGGGGTCCCCCGGTAGCGGTGGGGTCGGTGCCGATGATTTACAAGTAACAACCAGTAGTTATTTACAACCTTGACAACTTCTTTTAAGTATGGCAGATACCGGGGAAACCGGCGGGAGTGATGAAATGGATACCCTCGATGACCTCGTGGAGAGCACGCGCGGTCCCCGTGCTGGTATCCTTGAGGGTATTCGGTTCCACAACGGGGTAGCCAACAGTCGGGAGCTTCGCCAGTATGGTGATATTCCCTCGGGGGTATATCATTTCAAGACTCTGGTAGAACAAGAGATAATTGAGGAAACGGGGCAGGAACATGGTGGGCGTGGGGGACCTGCTACTGTCTATGAGCTAACTGACTTGGGGGAGAAAGTAGCGGATGAACTTCTCGGTGAGTCGGGTGGAATGAGCACCATCGCGGAACTGGAAAAGCAACTTGATGAGCAGGCAGAGAGAATTGAAGACCTCGTTGATGCCTACAATGATATGGCAGATTTAGTAGAAGAAATTGACGCCCGGACGGAAGACCTGTGAGCGGGTCGGCTAGCTAGAGACGGCGTAGGTTCTCACGGGTGCTGCTGTCGTCGTCTTCACCGCTGTCCTCGACCTCCTCTTTACTCTCGTCGGCGTCGCTATTCTCCTCGTCCTGAGCTTCCGCTGAGGTGGCTTCACTCGCCGCTGGCTGTTCCGGTTGGTCCTGCTGATCCTGTCGATCCTCGCTCGTGCTGGCGGCCTCCTGGGGCGGCTGCTCGCTCTCGCTGCTCGACTCGTCTCCAAGAAGCTCCGCGACCGGAACGTGCCGCCCGTCCTCTCGGTAGAGCTTCGGATCAAGTGGGGTGAGGAGGCGCTGGTTGCCCTCATCGTCCTGCTCCGGCTCCGGCACGATGATAATGTCCCACTGGATCGCGCCGGGGTCGTCGCCGCCGATTTTGTGCTCGGGGATCACCGGGGGCTTGATGTTCCGGTCGCCGCCCGATGGATAGGCGCTCGCGTCACTGAATATCTCGGCGGGCGTGTCGAACGTCGCGTGAATCGTCCCGTCGGTGTCGCGGAGGATATACTGGCCTGTCTCGGTATCCTGTACCCACACGTTCTCCGAGGCTCCCGGTCGGGTCATGGCCTCTCCGTTGATACTGAGCGTGGTCGTGCCGGTGTAGAATCGCCGCTCGTTCGGTTCGGGGTGGTTGCTCCGGCAGCAGGCTGGTTCTTTCCCAACGGTGTCATAAACCTGCTCGGCAACGGATTCGCGAGCGAAGAATAGGCAGCGGTGGCCGTCGTTGTGGGCCTGCGTCAGATTTCGGACGGTCTGAGACGGCTGCGTTGACCCGGTGGTGTGCTCCGATTCAATGTAAGCGTCCTGCGTCCCGGCGAGACGGTCTAAGAGTGGGTTGTCTTCGCGATAGTTGTTCACCCGGTTGGCGATCTTCGCGGGGTCATCGACGTTCTCCAAATAAAGAGCGTCATCGAGCTTCGCCAACCCGTCCGGCATTTCGTCGCCGGTCTGGTCGGGGATCTCCATCACGAAGCCCAGCTGCGTAAACGGCACGTAGGCGTCCCGCATCGGTGCCCAGTGCTCGGCATTACCATCGTTCTCGTTCATGCCCAGGTTCATGAACCCGGTATCTGCGGCGCGAACCTCCATCTCGTCCTCGACCTCGCGGTTATCGAGGTAGGCGTCGGGGACTTCCTGTAGGACTTCCCGCCACGCTTGCCCGACGTTGTTGATCGTCTCACCTTCGGGGAGATAGCGCCTGAGTCGGCCCAGGACCTCCGCGACCGCGACGAAGCCACCCGGCTCACCCTGGCGAATGGACTCATCATAGACGGCTTTCAGCGCCTTGTTCCGAACTTCGGGATTCTCCATATCCAGCGTGCTCGGGCCGCTCTCGCCGGGCTGTCCGCCGCCGCCTGCTGTGCCATCCAGATAAAACTCGGATTCGGCCTGCTGCTCGCTCGGCGACTCGATCGGGTTGCCGTAGCGGTCCATCGATCGGAGTTTCAATTCTTCTACCTCCTCGTCGCTCATGCCGGGATTGTCGTTGATCTCGGCCCGGACCTCGCGAATGGGGCGGAACGCGTCAACCAGATAGGAGTGCGTAATATCGTCGTCGCTGGTATGGGTTTTCAGATAGCACTTGTACCGTGCCATGTGCCGAAGCGTCTCGGCGTCCACCGTGTGATGCCGCGCGACGTAATCGGCGTTCTCGGCACCGGGATTGAACGACACGAAGGTATCGACCTGATTGCTCACGGCGTCCTTCACGCGACCGGGTAGCTGGCTCCCTGGGGCCTGACACGCGAGAATACAGCGGTAGTTGTGCCCACCGGCCTCCGATAGGATGGTGTGAAGATTGCTCTCCTCGGTGACGATCTTATCGAACTCGTCGCAAATCAGGTAGAACGGATCGGCGTTGTCGCACACCCGCTTTGAGGCGTAGGTTCGGCGAATGAGCGCTGTAGTGAGTAGCCGGCGCTCGCTCTCGCCCGAACCCTCGGCGAACCGCACGACCACAACTTTGCCGTCCTCGACGGCCTCGTGAACCGAAAACGAGGGGTTACGGGCGCTGATCAGGTCGCGGATCGCGTCGTTGTGAATCCATTCGTCCATACGACCGGCGAGCGGTTCGAGGTCGTCGTCTTCCTTCTCGGCGAAGCGCTCGGCGGTGTCTCGAATGAACGCGATCCGCTCCTCGTCCATCCAGTTCGCGAACTCCTGTAGCCCGGCCTGTGACGAGCACGCGCAAGCGAGGTCTAGCAGCGTGATTCCCCGGCCTGATTGGAGAAGACCACGGGCGACGGCCTTCGTCACGCGCTTCATGAGCGCCCCCATGTAGTTGTCTGAGCCACCGGCCTGAGCCACCATCGCGGTGAGGTCGTCGGCCAGCGCCTCGATCATGGTCGCTGCAAAGCGAGAGTCGGGGTCGTAGCCCGGCGGGATCTCCATGAAGTTGAACCGGGGGATCTTCTCATACGCCTCGTCGTTGGGGTTCAACCCCAGGTCCATGACGACTAGATCCTCCTCGTCGCGGTCGTCGGGCCACTCGCGAATGAAATCATCCGCGTCCTTGCCCTTCGGATCGACCAGCAGCGCACCCTCCTCGCGCTCTGCGACCTGGGAAAAGAAGTGCTCGACAAACGTGGTCTTCCCGTAGCGAGTCCGCCCGGCGACGAACATATGAGCGTCTAAGTAGCGCTGATAGACGCCGGCCTCGACGCCGTGTTTCGTCCCCCACCCGATATAGAACGGATCGCCGGGTGATGACTCGTCGAAAATCTTGATCTCTTTCTCCTCGTCGGACGCGGCGGCCATGTCATAATCATCGAACGGGAACCGGGGCGTTCCGGGCGGCACGCCGTCGCCGGGCTTGGTGAGCGACCACCGCATTTTGCTGGTGGTGATCTGCTCGGCCTCTGGAATGTTGATGAGGCCCGCGACCTCGTTCTGAGCCTTCACAATGCCGGTTTCCTTAAAATCACGAGCGGTCGCGTCGGCATACTCACCCAGCAGGTCGCGCTTGCCGATAGGTTGGGGAACGAACGTCTGCTCGCTGTTCGCCTCATAGAAGTTCTCGAACATCCCGGCGGTCTTCGACGCTCGACTCCGGGCGACGTCGGGGTCCTCCGAGAGCGCGAACACCCGAAGGCAGAGATGCCAGCCCTTCTCGCCCTGCTGTTGCTCTAGCAGGTTCGCGATCGACTTATCGACCTTCGATGGCGGATACTCGATCGTCTCTTTGGTTAGGAGCTTCCGCTTCCGTTCAAGCGTCGGCTGGTTGAGGTTGTATGATAGCTCTTGCAGCGAGAGCTCACCTGTGATGTTCGGATCGTCGTCGTCGGTGAGTCCTTCGCCACCTGAGACACCCTGTCGCCAGTCCCGATCCTGGGGCCGAAACATGATCTGCACCACCACGTCGGCGTCGGTCGCGGCGTCGTCCTGAGAGGCGACCATTTCCTGCATGATGCTCCCCGTGGGGTCGTTGCGAAAGCCGGGGAGATCGACGTTCTTGATCGGAAACAGGGTGTATTTCCGCAGCGCTAGCTCTGCGCCCGAAACGTACAGCGGGGCGTCCTCGGCCTGCTCGACCGGGAGAAAGTCGGGCTCGGTGCGGTCAAAGATTGAATCTCCATATCTATTCTGTAGCTGGCGCTCCATCGTCCCGCCGAGAGACTGGCTGCCGGGCACGTACTGGAGCGACAGCACGCGCTCGCCGGTTCCGTCGTCGGTATAGCGTAGCTCGAACGAATGGGCCGGGGAGACGTTCTGCTCGCTGCTGAGAAACCCACCGCCCTCGCTCTCGACGGTGTGCAACGACTCTAAAACGTCCATCATGGCCTCGATCCCGCCGTTGTCCTTGTGCGGGCGAACCGAGATAGCCTGCTCTACCTCGTCGGGTACCTGAAAGCGCTCTATATTCTTGGCGTCGATCTCGGCGGCGGCGTAGTCGTTTGCCGAATAGGACTCGACACTGCCGGTCTGTGCTCCACCCGCGTAACTGCCGCTATCACCCATGTCACTCATGATTACTCGGCCTCCGTGGGTTCACCTGAGCCGTCGGTGTTGACGGTCACAGTCTGACCGGGGAGGAACGCCTGGGCCTGCTCGACGCACTTTCGCGCTCGCCATTCCTGGGCGTCGGCTTGCTCGGCGACCTCCTCGGGGTCGCTGTTCGCTAAGTCCTGGGCGCTCTCGATCCCGTGCTCCGAAAGTCGATCGGCGAACGTCGGCCCGATACCCTTCACTTCCTGAATCGGGATCGGTTCGTCGGATGCCTGTGTTTCCTCGTCGCTGCTGGCTTCCTGCTCACCGTTGCTGGCGTCGGCGGTAGCAGTAGCCCCACTACTCCCGTCGGTCATCGCAACCGGCTGTGCGGCTGCTGCGTCGTCCTGAGCGTTCGGCCCGTCCTCGGGGGTCGGCTCCGCCGGTTCGCTCTCCTCGGGGATCGGCACGCCGGTCTGGTCGTGCATATATCGGGCAAAGTCGCCGTGCTTCCGTGGGCGATAGTCGAGTAGATCGAGCTCATAATCCGAGAGCTGGATCATCTCGGGGAACCACCCGTCTCGGTCATCGAGCGAGACTAAACACTCGGTGTAGCCTTCGCCCTCCTTACCAGGGACAGCCTCGTTCTTGATGAAATTCCGCTGCTTGGGGTTCATCCCAAATTCTTCCAGGGTAGCGTCTAGGCTGCTATCTGAACCCTGATTTTCTGCTCCCGGCGTGCGGAAGAACTGGACGACCGAACACTGGTCGCGAATGGTCCGGCGCTTGTTCTCGCCACCTTCGGCTTGCTGGACGAACTCGCGCGGTGACTGACTCGCAAACCAGAGACACGCGTCGTAACGCGCCCACTCACGGGCGGCTTTCTCAAGCCACCCGACCATATCCGGCGAATGGAGTAGGAAGTGAGCTTCGTCAATCAGGAAGATCACTTCACCGTCGGTCTGTTTTATCTTCTGGTTGACCTGATCCAACATCAAGCGGAACATGGCCGACTTCTCGGCGGCGCTCGAATCGCGGAACTGCCGGAGGTCGATATACGCCATGTCCGACTCGTCCATGAGGCCGCTGTCGTCCTCGTCTAGGAGGTATTCGTACTTCTGACCCTCCTTGAACCCGCCGAGTAAGTCGAGAAGGCCAGCGATCGCCTTCTCTTTGTTCATGGTCACGTCCTCGTCCGACCCGTGGGTGAGCGGCCCCGGCTCCTCTTTGAGTTCGAGAGCGGTATCAATGAAATCCCGCATGGTCGGACTCTCGTTCGCGTGCGTCTCGGGGTTGCCCGGCTCGATCCCGGCCTGAATGTAGGTCCGGCGAACCAGTTGCTCGATCGTGTTCGTGTACGGCGACGGATCGACACCCTGGGAGCGGATGATAGCCACGATGAAGTTGGTTACGGCGTCCGACTTCATCTCGAACGGTGACGCGCCGGTTCCGCCGATGTGCTGCTCGTTCTCGTCGGGCGACTCGATATGGAACGGGTTCACGCCGTCGCCGCCGCCGACGACGACGTGCTTGCCGTTGAGCGCTTTCGTAAGCCCGTCAAATCCACCCTGAGTATCGAGCGCGATCAGGGTTCGGTCCTCTTGATCGCCATACCACCGACCGACAGCCTGACTCGCGAACGTCGTTTTCCCCGAACGTGAGACGCCGATCGTGATGATGTGCGGCGAGATTCCCCGGTCGAACGGGTCGATCTTCATGAAGCTCCCATTTTCGAGGTTACGACCGAAGTCGATCCCCCGCTCCTCGTGAATGGTTTCGCCACAGAACGGGAAGATCGACGCGACGGCGTGGCCGGGCATAGGCCGCGTTTTCAGGTTGCGATCGCCCGCTTCCACGAACGGATCGCGAACGTTCGGAGCGCACGCCTGAAACGCCTCTAGGTGGCGCTCCTGGGCGGCTCGCGGCATACAGTTGATGGGCGCTCCTTCCAGGCGCTTCCGTATCTGCTCCGACCGATGACGGAGCGCGTCGAGGGCGGCACCTTCGATCGACGCGTGCTCGGTAAGCATATCCTCGAAGGTGTCGATCGCCTGCTCCTCGCCCGCCCGAACGGTCACGTATGCCGAGACACGCCACGGTTGGGCGTTGGTCGTCCGCAATAGCTCGAACATCTGCGTATAGATGTCCTGGTCCATACCGACACCCAGGGCACTCACATCGCCACCGTCCTCCGAACGCTCCAGGCTCTCAGCTCCGATCGAACCCCACTGCGTTTTCAGCGTCTCCATGACGCTCCCGCGACTCGCCGACCGAACGGGAACACACACATCGAGGTTCACATCATGCACCGCGTCGGGGTTGCGTTCGGCCTCTAATTCGGCTCCGAACGTGGTATAGAACTTCTGCCAGAACAGCGATTCTGGCTTTGTGGGCCACTCTACGATCCAGTAGGTCCGACAGACCTGATCGCCCACCCGAATGTGATCACGGGAGACGTCGAACACACCCGGCGCGAGCATCTTCGGTCCCGGTCCCTGAGCCTGTTCGTCGGGCGGAACGAACCCCTCGGCCTCTGCTGCGGCCTCGTCCTCGCTGGTGGTGGCCGAAAGGCCGGGCGTGAGACGCTTGACCTCCGAAAAGAGGCGGGCGGCTGCCGTCGCGTTCCCCATGTCCTCGCTGCCGACACCGCTTTCCTGATTCTCCGCTGTTTCATCGGTTCCGTCGCCGTTCTCGCTCTCGTCGGCTCCGTTGTCCTTGCGAGCGAGCGTATCGACCTCGCCGCGATTGAGCGGCGGGTCTTCGGGGGCGCTGCGAGCGGGCGGCCAGACCGTCGGACCAGTTTGGGGCTCGCGAAAGGCTCGCTCTAATTCGGCGTCGGGTTCGTGGTGCTCGCCGGTCCAATATTTGAGTAGTAGATAGGCGTGCTCGTCGGGGCTGATCTGCTCGGCCTGTAGCCCGTCCACGCGGTTCATGCCGTCTTCGACGGCCTTGATACGCTTTCGGAGTTCGCGCTTCGCCGCACGGGTCTGCTGGCGGTCGCTGACGTTCCCGGTGTCCTGGCGCGGATCGAGAATATCGATCCAACTGAATCCCGGCCCGGTTCCTGGCGTCGTGACTTCACCGGGTGAGATTTCGACGGCGATGTAATGCCGCCACTCGGGGGCGTCCCAGGTGGGATCGTCCTCGTTCTTCAACCAGTCACCGACCCGGTGTAGAAGCTCGCGAACATAGACGTACTCCGGTCCCTCGAATGAATCCGACTCGGCGCGGTCGTGGTAGTGATTCGCGAGTTCGGAAACGCTCGTCGGGAGCGTCGTGCTGTAGAATGCAAAGTCAAAGTCCTTGATCTGCTCGTCAATGATATTGCCGAGTTGGTTCACTAGCTGGTTGGTTTTTTGCTCGGTGAGGCGGTCGGTCGGACGGCCTCGAACGTGAACCAGCGCGACGAGCGTGCCATCCGTTTTGACGGCGATCCCGTTGTCGAGAATCTTGTCTATCCCGGCGATAGACTGAGCGACCGTCTCGCTGTGATTCCAGGGCATTGAATCGCTGAGTGAGCGAAAGGCTCGCCAGTTCTGAAAGCGCTCCATCGGCGGGGTGTGCCAGTCACTCGTGACGGCGATATACCCGCCAAAGATCATGGCTACTCCGCCGAGGGCGATCGAAAGCCACCCGAGGGTGGGCATGGACGCGAGAAACGCACTGAGCGCGATGAACGCGAATACACCGGCTGGTGCGAACACGGTCATGAATTTCTTGACCGGCCAGCCTTCGACCTTGATCCGCGTATCGACGTAGCGCGGGATGATCTGGCCGGGACTGCGATTCGACTCCGATTCGTTCGACTCTGTTGCCTGACTCATTCGTGATCACTCCGAACGTCGCGAGCGGTTCGCTGATTCATTGATGGCCTCTCCTGGCGGCTTTCCGCGCCTTGTAGCGGCGATTGTCCCACGTTCCCGAGTCCACTTCGCCGCTATCCGACAGCCCTGAGCTAGAACTAGAACTAGAGCTAGAGCTAGAGCTGGTACTTCCGTCGCCACTGTTCCCGGTGAGAGCCCGATTGCTTGAACCCGTCACCTCGCCGACGTCGGTTCTGCCAGATGGAGAACCACCCGACCCGGCGTAGGCACGCGATTGGAAGCTCGACGTGCTACCTTCGCGCTGGTGGGCGGGGGTGGTGCTCCCGCTACTCCCGCTCCGTATCTGCTCGAAGCGGCCTTTCACGTTCCCGATCCGCTGGCGGGATTCCTGGTAGCCCTCGCGAATGTCCTCCGACGACGGACTTTGCGACGAAAGCATCTGCACGCCGGGGATCGCCTTCTTCGCGAACGTCCTTGGGAGGGTGATGAACGCGATATACAGGCCGATGATCGTCATGATCAGCGCCGCGATCGCGCTCCCTCCGCCAGCAGTCACGGGGTCCCACGGTAGCTCGAACATCACCCGAAGGAACGCCGATTGAAGCACCCGCATGACACAGAGTGCGTAGAACGCGGCGATACCGGCGTTCCCGACCCATTCGACCGACGAAATAGGTGCGAGCCGTGCGACCCAGAACAGCGGCCAGAACGCGACTAAGAAGTGAATCGCAACGAAGATCGCGAGCAACACGCCGATCCCGACGAGCACGATGCTCGACTGGAATAGAGCTAGTCCACCACCGAGCAGTAGACCGACACCGAGTTTGCCGAGGTTCCCCGGTGTCGAGAAAAATTCGCTGGCGTTCGGTGCAACCGACTGAGCGAGCGTATCGAAGAAATGCAACGACGCCGGGATGATGATGATAGCTCCAAACAGGATCATGACCGCATGGAGCGCAAGCCGTTTGAGGCGTTTGCGGCGCTTGTAGCGGTCGGTCGTCTCATACGCGTACATGAACGCGAGTCCGAGCAACGCAACTGAAATCCCGCTAAAGACGGCGTAGGCTTGGTAAATACCCGGCCACCATCCGTCGTCGTCATCTGGGTTCGCCCAGGTGCTCACGTCCCACCCGTCGCCGGGGGCGGGTAGGCCGACCATCATATCTGAGAAGCTTTGCACAATACCTTTCAGGTTTTCAACGACTCCGCCGACGACGTACTCAATCGCGCCGCCGATCATCTCCTGAATCGTTGGGATACACCCACCGGGGTTCGTCACACCACAATTGCCACCACCGCCGCCAGCACCGCCCGCACTGCTGTTCCCGGCGGTCGCGTTAGTGGCGTTCGTGGAGTTGGTCGCGTTCGTGGTGTTGCTCGTATTGGTGGAATTACCATCTGCCCTGAGCGAACCAAGCGGGGCTGCCTCGCTGGTATTGTTTGCTGCTCCGGCTAGCTCGTCCCCGGTCGCGTTCGTGGCGTTGGTCGCGTTGTCCGCCGCGCCTTCCAGGGTGTCCCCCGTTGTGTTCGTCCCGGTTGCGTTAGTCCCGTTTGTTAGGTTCCCGGCCTGAGCACCGGCTATCCCGGAAAACGGGAGGAAAACAGCGTTACACACGAAGAAAACGGCAACCAGGATTTTCAGAGTACGATCCAAAACGGGCATTGAGGTTAGAAGCCGATGAGGTGGAACAGCGCGATCGTCGGGTCAATCATGATGAGGCCGTTGCCGAACGTGAAGCACCCGACCGTCTGCACGCCGAGAATCTGCAAGAACGTCGCGATGATGGCCGGGCCGAAAATCCCGGCGGCTGCCGTGATCGCGCCGCCCTTCGCCTTCGACTTCCCTTCCTGGCGCACCTCGGGCTTGGCCGAACCCATATCGTCGGCTGCGGTGAGGATACGGAAACCGCCCTTGAACAGCAGGTACAGAGCGATAGCCGACAGAATCAGGGTCAGCGCTTGACCGATCCCGTTCTGGCACAC